>WHUC01000019.1 GCA_009377435.1 Acidimicrobiia bacterium | reverse complement strand
TCGTCGGCGAGCGAGACAACCGCCGCCTCGAGACGCGACAGGTTGGCGTCCACATCACCTGGTCGGGATGTCATCTGCAGTACCGCCACCCGCAAGGTCATCCCTTGGTGCCGCCGGCGAAGAGACCACGCACGTAATAGCGATTGAGGGCGGCGAACAAGACCAGTGGGGGAAGGATGGCGAGGATCGCCCCCGCCGAGACGAGGTCCTGCTGGGCGAGGTGGGGCGACTGCAGATTTGCCAGACCTACCTGGATGGGCTGGAAGTCGCGTTGCAGGAGGGTCAACGCCAGGAGGAGGTCGTTCCAGACGAAGATGAAGTCGATGATGGCGAACGAGACGAGGCCGGGCATGGCGAGGGGGAGGACAAGACGGCGGAACTGAGCCCAGTGACCGGCACCGTCGATCTGGCCCGCCTCAAGCATCTCCTTGGGCACCTCCCGGAAGAAGGAGCTGAGCATGAACACCGCCCAGCCGGCGCCGAAACCGGTGTGGACCAGAATTATGCCGACGAACTGCATGGCGCCCTGATCGAGCCCCAGCGTGCGGAACCATGGGAGCAGGGGGATCAGGATGAGCTGGATGGGCACGATCATGGTGGTGATGAGGAGAAAGAACCACAGCCGCTGGAACCGGAAGGTGAGGTGGATGAAGGCATAGGTCGCCAGCGCCCCCGCCGCGACCGTCACCGCCACACTTCCCAAGGTGATCACAAAGGTGTTGAGAACGAAGCTGGACAACCCCTGGTCCCAGGCCCGCGCATAGTTGTCGAGGGTGAAGGTGGCGCCGTCGAAGTTCCACCACCCACCCCGTATCTCATCGAGAGGCCGGATCGAAGTCATGAACGCCGTCATCACCGGGACCAGCCACAACAGGGCGAACACCACCAGACCGAGATAGAGAACGAGCATCCGCAGCCGGGCGCTTCTCATCTCGCCACCCGGGTCATACCACGTAGATACGGCCAGGCACCGCCGATGAGGACGACCGACATGATGATGGCGACGGCAGTGGCGAGTCCGGCCTGCGGTGAGTCCAAGAACACGAAGGCTTGCTTCCAAAGGAGCACGGCGAGCACCTCGGAATCCTGGGCGGGACCGCCCTGGGTGATGACCCAGACGACATCGAAGGTGCGGAGGGCGAAGATGACCGAGATCGTCGCCACGATGGTCATCGGTCCACGCAACTGGGGAATGAGGATGTGTCGGATCATCTGACCGGTTCGCGCCCCGTCCACCTTGGCCGCCTCCACGAGCTCGTCCGGTACCGCGGTGAGACCGGCGGTGAAGGTGATGACGCCGAACCCGGTGAACGCCCAGAACCCGGCGACAATCAGTGACAGGTTGACGAAGCGTATCTGCGTGAACCCCAGGTCGATCACACCGGGATTGGAGAGCCAGTCGGCGGTCTGGAAGGTGAGAGGACCCCAATCGACGGCGAAACCGAGTCCCGCCCACTCCACGAACCGGGTGAGGACCCCGAAGTCGGGATCGTACATGAAGGTCCAGATCACCCCGGCCGCCGCCAACGAGATGGTCATGGGGAGTATGAAGGCGGTGCGGAATAACGCACCACCCCGGGGGACCTGCCAGATGAGGATCGACACCAGCATCGACATCACCGTCACCATCACGGGGAACACCACCAGCCAGATGAGGGTGTTGACGACGGCGTTCCAGAAGCGACCGCTGGTGAGTGTGTCGACATAGTTCTGGACCCCGACGAAGTCCCAGGTATCGGGTCGGGCGATATTCCACGGGCTGAGCAGACTCCATCTGAAGAGACTGCCCACCAGGGTGTTGAGCGCCGGCCAGAGATAGAACAGAACGAAGGCGACGAGGAGTGGGGAGATGAAGAGGTAGGCGAGGCGTCGCCCGTCGCCGTCTCCCCCGACCCCTTCGGCAGGGAGCGTCCGGTCGCTTCGTTCCGTGGTGTCCGTCATGGTGATCCCGCTATCCGGTCATCCCCGGATCCGGGTGTCGACATCGACCATGGTGTTGACGATGGCATCGACGTCCTGGTCGCGCACGAACTGTTGGAGGGCCTCCCGCAGCACGGTCTGGATCTCGCCCCCGATGAAGTCGTCGAGGTCGTACAGGGCGGCAACCGAGGGGTCTGCGGGCCACAGCTCGGCGGCCTGCTGGTCGTTGACATCGGGGTACACATCGGAGGGAACCTGGGTGTTGGGGGCCACGAAACCGCCCTGCTCCGCCCAGATCGCCTGGGCATCCGCCGACCCGAGGTACTCGGCAAGAGCCGAAGCGGCGGCCGGGTTGGCGGTGTTGGCATTCACCGCGAACAGATCGCCGCTTATCGTCTGGACCGCCGGGGTGGAGTCGTCGTATTGCGGGATCGGGAAGAAGGCGTAGTCCTCACCGGGGACAAGACTGTCGTCGCACTCGCCCCTGGCGACCAGATTGACGAACGCCCCCTGAAGCTGGAGCTGAGCGGCGCCATCGACACGGGCACAGGTCGCCTCGACGAAACCCCGATCCAAGGTGTCGGCTGGGTAATAGTTGGCGATCAGATCACCCAGCACCTCGAAGGCCTCGACGACGGCGGGATCGTCCCACGACACCGACCCATCGACGAGACCGTTGAACACGTCCGGACCGGCAACCTCGGCGAGGACGGGATCCCACCACTGGGTGAGGGGCCAGAGATCGGAACCACCGACCGCGAACGGCTCCTCACCGGCCTCCTTCATGGTGTCGAGAACGGTGATGAAGTCTTCCCACGTCGTGGGTGGTTCTACCCCGAGATCGGCAAAACGCTCGGGCGTGTACCAGACGAGGCCATTCACATTGCCCTTGAACCACACCCCGTAAGGTGTGCCCTCGACCGAGGCGATGGCCTGGAGCGATTCGGTGTAGGCACCGTCCTCCAGCCACTGCGCCCAGAGGTCGTCGAGGGGCATGAGGAACTCCTGGGCGGCGAAGAGCCGGATGAGTCCGGGGAGGACAACGGTGACATCGGGACCGGATCCGGCGGCGAACTGTTGGGTGAGCTGGGCGTTGAGCTCGCCGAATGGGATCTGGACCCGTTCCAGGGTCACGTCGGGATTCGCCTCTTCGAAGCCGGCGAGCACCGCCTCGAAGGCCTCCTGCTCGGAGCCGGTCCAGGAGAACATAACCGAGAGCTCGCCCTCGACCGCACCATCCGACGTTGTCGTGGCGTCGGGGGCGCCGGTGGCCGCGGTGTCGCCGCTCTCCACGGCGGCTTCCTCGCGCCCGCCCCCTCCACACGCTGCCAACACCAGTGTCAACACCAACACCATCGAGATAGCTACCCGGATCCTCATCGAACACTCCTCCGCCTCAGACGGTCGCCGATCAGTTATTTGTTACTGAGACATAGCAAAACTATATAGACACTCCGAGTGGCCGTCAAGCGTTAGGGTTCGTTTCTGAGTTCATGACGATTGACCGTGATCAGCCAATCCCCATCTACTTCCAACTCAAGACCCTCCTCCTAGAGGAGATACTGAGTGGGGTCTACGATCCCGAGGAGCGCCTCCCCACCGAGTACGAGCTGTGTGAACGGTTCGATGTCAGCCGGACACCCGTCACCAGGGCGCTGAGCGAGCTGGCCGAAG
Organism: Acidimicrobiia bacterium; assembly: GCA_009377435.1. Lineage (GTDB taxonomy): Bacteria > Actinomycetota > Acidimicrobiia > Spongiisociales > ZC4RG35 > WHTL01. The sequence goes on along the minus strand of WHUC01000019.1, from coordinate 19,133 downwards.
AGGGTGTCATCATCCGTCACCGTCGACGGGGGTCATTCGTCAACCCCCACTGGCTGATCCGGTCACCTTCCGGTCCCGAGATCCGCCTCCTCCTACCAGACGGTCCGTGGCAAGCGATCGTGCAACGGGCGACGCCCGACACCACCAATCTGAGCATCGCCACCGCACCAGTCGACCGACTGCTCGAGGTGGTGCGACGGGCCGTCGGCGAGGGGAGGGCACCCGACATCGCTCTCGTCGACTCGGTGTGGGTCCCCGAGTTGGCTGCCGCCGGATTCCTCTGGCCCATGGAGGATCTCGACCCCGATTGGTTCGAGTCCGACTACATGTCGGACTTCCTCGAACCCCTTGACCAGGTCAACCGCTATCGGGGGAAGAGCTATGCGGTTCAGGCCGAGGCCGACGTCGCCGGCATCTGGGTGCGACGGGACCATCTCGATCAGGTCGGGTTGGGCCCACCCACGGACTGGGAGACGCTGGAGACGTTGGTCAGCGCCTTGGCGTCACGACCCGCGGGCCCCCGCCATCCCCTGGTTTTCCCGGGTGGGTCCCGTGGCGGCGAGACGACCACATACTGTCTTCTCGCCCTGTTGGCATCCAATGGGATCGAGGTTGTCGATGGGGACTCGATCACACTCGACGACCCTCGGACGGTCCATGCCCTCGGCTTTCTCCGAAGACTCCTCGACGCCGATCTGATCTCCCCCGACGTGGTGTCCTACGAGTGGGATCGACCCATCCGACTTCTCGCCACGGGTGAGGCCTCGCTCAGCTTCGGTGGTAGCTACGAGGGTCGGACGTTGTCGGCATACACGGGCATTCCCCTGGAGGGACTCACCGACCGGTTCATGTTCCTGCCGATGCCCGCCGGGCCGAGCGGAACCGCCGCCTCCCTCGCCGGGGGCATGGCATATGCCATCTTTCGCCAGACACACGATCCGAAGCGGGCCATGAATCTGCTAGAGCATCTGCTCGCCCCAGCAGCCCTCGTGGAGATGGCTCGCAGCAGTGGACAGATACCACCGCGACGAAGCGCCGCCAGCACCGTGGGGAACCAGGTCCCGTTTCTCGCCGACACCACGGCTATGCTCCGCCATGCAGTCGTCCGACCGGCGATACCGGCGTACGCCCGGACGTCACGGCAACTGCAGATGATGGTCGAGGGTGTCCTCACCGATCGGTTCACCCCGGCTGCGGCGACGGCGCGAACGGCCGAACTGATCGCCGCCATAACCGGTCTCGACGCCAACTGACCGGGTGAGTTTGCCACGCTACGACAACAAATGAGGTCATGACGGCGCCAGGAGGCGCCACACCCCGTCGAGTATGCAACCAGTCGCGCTCAGCGCGACCCAGTGCACACTCGACGTCCGATGACGCGGCGGGTCCTATCCCGGATTACGCAGGGTGAACAGCATGGACCCGACATCGGCGGTGGCTCGACGACTGGAACCCAGCTCGACGAGACCGAACCAGACCTCACCGGGTTCGAGCGATTCGACGTCCCAGGTGAAGGTCACGTCGAACTCTTCGTCTGCGGCGACCTGTTTCGGACCGGTGACATCGAGGTTGCCGGCGTCGGTGCCGGGGACAACGGAGACGGCGAGGTCAACCTCGTCCACGACCTGACCGGTGAGCCAGTTCTGCACCATCACCCAATAGCTTCCGCCATCGGGATCGGGCAACCGGCACGACTCCAGGGCCTCGGGGCTGGCGCTGGCACACAACTCCTCGGTGGCTTCCGCCACACCGTCTCCGTCGGCATCGAGACCCACAAACAGGTCGAGATCGGTGGCGGTCGTGGCGGTGATCTCACTCGCCAACAACCTGGCGCCGTCGGGGACATCCACCAACGTGGTAAACGTGCCTATCTCCGAATCGTAGGGGTCAAGGGGGGTCGGGTCCTGCTCGAGCAGTTCACGGGCGAGGGTCCCCTGCTGAAGACCCGAGACAGTCGCATTGAGATCCTTGACATCAACGGGGCTGGTCACCGTCTCGGTAACCGAACCCTGCGCACTGTCGCTCTCAACCTCGACCGCACCGCCCCCGGCACCGCCGGGGGCCACCGCTACCGGGAAATGGGACTCGGGCACACCCTTGTCTCTGGGGACGAAACGGACCGACCCGAACAACCACTCCCCCACGGGTTGACCGGCAACATCGGCGGTCACCTTGAGTGTCATCTCCTCACCCGGGTTCACGGTGAACCGACGCGGGGAAATGGTCAGATCCAGACCACGGGGCCCGTCGGACACTGCCCGCCACGTCGTCGCGGTGTCGCCCGGGTTGCGCACAACGCGCGTCCAGGTGCACTCGCCCTGACAGTCGGCGTTGCCGAGACTGGCCAGGTTGATGGTCGTCGGGTCGCCCCCCGTCGCAGGGTTGGCGCCCTCGTATTCGGCGGTGGTGGCGTCCAGGACGAGACCGGCACGGGCGGCACCGGTCAGGTCAATACGTCCGGCGCCCTCGTCGAAGGCGTCTCCGGGTGTCGAACCGTCCTCCTTGCGGATCACATCATCGAGCGCCGTGGTTATCATGGCCGATTGCACCTCGGCCGGTGACAAGTCGGGCTGGAGGGCGCGCACCAGGGCGGCGGCGCCGGCGGCGTGAGGACTCGACATCGATGTTCCCGACAGCAGTCCGAACTCGGGACCGACGGTGGGGTCGACCGTGTTGACGGCGGCAAGAATGTCGACACCGGGGGCGATGACATCGGGTTTGATCACATCAGGAACCGCTGGGTTCTCGCCCCGCGAGCTGAATCCGGCCGTGACATCGCCGTTGGCGTCGGCGATATCCGCGGTCGTTCCCGCGATCGTGGCCATGTGACCCTCTCCGCCATCACGCACCCAGGCCTCGAGCACCTGGGCGTCGGCGTAGCCGATGTTCACGGCAGGGATGACATGGGGATCGGCCACGGTCGACTCGCCGTCGGCCTCGGTGTTGGAGAGAACCAGACCGCCGGCGCCACCGGTAGCAACATTGGTTCCCTTGTCGACCCGGGCGATGGTGCCACGATCGCAGATCACGATCTCGCCGTCGAACGTCCCCGGTAGGAACGGGTTGAGACATTGACCGTCGCCATGGTCGGCGGCGTGCACGATGGGCGCCGGCCCGTAACCCGAGGTGAAGCTCTTGCCCTCGATGTCTGCCGGGGCGCCGGTCGCCCCACCGCTCATGTCGGTCACGGCGTTCACGAACGCTCGGTCATGGGTGGCGGCGCCGACACCGAGGACCCAGGGGGCGTCGGCGGGCGACCCGATGGTCGCCGCGCCCGGACCGGAGTTTCCGGCCGAAGTGGCCACGAACACACCGGCGTCACGGGCCCCGAGGAAAGCAACGGCATCGGCATCGCTCCACGGGTCGGTGGACGTGCCGCCGATGGAGTAGTTGACGACGTCAACACCGTCAGCCGTGGCCTGGTCGATGGCTGCGACAAGACTGGGGGACAGACAGCTTCCGACCGCAAGACACGCCTTGTAGGTGATGAGGTTGGCGTGGGGAGCGACCCCCGAGATCGACTGCTCGATCTCGATGGTGGGTGCGGAAACGACGGCGTCGAGGACGTTGCCCGCCGCAGTCGATGCGGTGTGACTGCCATGGCCGTTGTCGTCGTTGGGGGTGGTGCCGGTGAAGTCCCAGGCGCCGATCAGCTTCTCGTTACAGAAGGGCAACCCCGTAACGGGATCACAAACCCCGTAGAACTGGCCCCTCGGGTTGCTGTGGGAGTATCCATCGCCCCCCACCGCGGCAAACGACGGGTGGTCATGGTTGACACCGGTGTCGATCACACCGACGACGACCCCTTCACCCCGACTGGCCGCTCCACCGGGACCGGCACTGCCATCCCACAGGGAGGGGGCGCCGATCCAACCGGGACCGGCGTCGGTGAGAACATGTCGTTCGATGGGCGCCTGGACATCGACGACGCCGGGAAGTCGGCGCACCGTCTCGGCCTCGGCAGCGGTGACGTGCATGGCGAGTCCGTTGTAGGCGTACTTGTAGTGATGCTCGACCTCGGGCGCCCGACCGAGGGCCACGGTCGCCTGCGCAACCAGGGTGTCCTGGGCGGTGTCGAGATACCTGAGGTATGCCTGACCAGCCGGGGTCTCGACATCAAGGGTATTTTCTCCGATGCTGGAAGGGTTGGTCGGCGCCAATCCTGTGATGTCGCCCCGGTAACTGGCCAACGGAGGGTCGGCCAACCGCACGATGTAGGGTTCCGTCGCGGTCTGATCGGCCCCGGCGGCTAGTGGCACTGTCGCCAGGGCCAGGATCATGGGTAGCACCGCAAACAGAATCACGGCTGAGCGCTTACGCATAGTGTTCTCCTCTCCATCCCCACTGTGCCGGTGGGTGAGCCGAGGATGCCGTCGACCCGGATTGTGGAAGGCCGGGGGTCGTCCCATTCGGTACGAACATCTCCGGTTGGTCAGAAACCGTAATGACCGCTTGTGCCTTTCGATATGCCCCGCCTCCGGAATATAACGGCAGAACGCACTCTGTCAACCATGAAGAAGCGACTAGGAGGCTGTCGCACCCAAGAGATCTGTCGCCCCCAAGAGATCTAGAGCCAGCGGCAGAGGGCGACGGTGAGACGCTCCATGGTGACGGTGTGGAGCTCCTCGGGGGCGCTCTTCAGGGTGCGTTCGGCGCGCAGGATGGCGTCCTGGGCGCGGGTCAGCGCCGAATCGGACGCCTTGCCCCGGCCCTTCCACAGGACTTCCGCCCAACGGGGATTGCCCCCCACCCCCGCCCACTCCTTGAAGGTCTCCCTGTCGGGGGCGGTCGCCGCCAGCACCCGACGTCGCACCTCGGTGTCGTAAACCGAGAGCACGGCGAGGGGATGCCCGTGGACCAGGTAGTCGGAGAGACGGCGCAGCGACTCCCCCACCTTTCCGGCGCCGACTGCGCTGGTGAGATAGAAGAGGTGCTCCTCGGGTCGGTTCCTGAACCGTGAGATGATCAGATCCGCGGTAATGGGGCCGGTGTGCTCCCTGAGTTGGTCGAGGGCGGTCGACATGGCGGCGATGTCGGTCCCGAAACGCTGGATCATCGCCTTCTCCGCCCCCGGCTCGAGATGTATACCCCGCTCCCGAATCTGCGAGTTGAGCCAACGAATCGCCTGGGAATCCCACAGCCTGGTGACCGTGGTTGTCTCGGCCTCCTTGAGAGACTTGGAGAGCGGCGCAGGAACCGAGCCCTCGGAGAGGACGACCACCCGCACCGCCTCCAGGTCCCGGTGTTCGAGGAGGACGGTAAGTATCTCGGCCTCTGCCTTTTGGAGGTTGTTGGCGTCGACGAGGAAGAGGGCCTGTGACCCTCCGAACAAGGAGCCCGACTGGAGCACCGGCACCGCCGGCTGCAACTCGGTCCTGAGTTCGCCGTCACCGTCCTCGCCGGCGCCCCGACCGGGGACGTCGACCCGCACCACATCGGCCGGATCCACGTCCTCCAGATGGTGCCGGGCGGCGACCATCATCTCCTCGCGCTCCCCCGGTCCCGTGTCCGAGGCAGCCGGGCCCTTGATCCAGTAGAGGCCGCTCATACGCCGTCGGGGAGGGCTACGCGGGAGGCGCCGTCACCGAGACGACGGGCGAGATCGCGCCCGAGTCCAGCCGGAATGTCGATGACCGTCGTGGCGGTGATGCCCGCTAGTGACATTCCGGCGGTGTCGATGGTGATGCTGGATATCCCGGCGCGGCGCTGCCAGAAGCTTCGCCGCATCCCCACGGATTGGATCTTGGCAATGGGGACAACCGCCAGTCGACGGCGGAACACACCGGTGGACACCATCACGTGTCTCTCGCCCACGGCGTGTCCGAGTCGGTGATAGCGACGGGTGGTATACAGGAAAGAAACCACGACGGACGCACCAAGGTAGAGGGACACGGCGACAATCGCCGTCGCCGCGGAGACATCGAGTCCGTTCACGACCACGATTATGGCCGTACTCACGGCGAGAACGATCCCGACGACCACCAGGGAGATGAAGGCCCGGATGAATCCACGGCGGATGGCGACCCGTGCTGGAGGGACCAGATCCTGTTCGGTCACCCCGATGGATCCGAAGATGTCGGCCACGAGCGCCAGACCCCGGCCGGCGGGCTCGAGGGGCGAGAGCATGTTCACCTGCATCGAGGTCTCTCCGGACACATCGGCGGTTTGGAGTCGCACCGTCTCGAAACCGAACAGCCCCCGGATGAAGGGTCGCACCACCTGGATCACCTGGATCCGGTCGAGCTCGGCGCTCTTCTCCTCTCTCCGGATCAGACCCTGGCTCACCTGCAATCGATCGCCGCTGATGTCGGCGCGGAAATCGAACACGTCGCCGGCCCCGAGGAAGAAGAACAGGATGGCGGCCAGATTCAGGAGCGGCCAGAATTCTCTCAGACCGATTGCCAACCCGATGAGGACCACGGCGAACAGGCCGGAGACGACGACAGGGCCGGTGATCAGGTATCTGACGAACCCCGAGCTGTCGAGTTGGGCGATGGTGCGGATGGGAATGGCCTCGGTGGTGGCCGCTCCGCTCCCTGCGACACCGGGGAGGGTGGGTGGGGTCGCCGGATCGGGGAGCAGGCCATCCCGGAGTCGCTGCGCCGTCTGAGCACCGACATAGGTGAGCTCGATCTCGGCCGAGTCCCCGGCGGAGACCTGGACGGTGTTGACACCGAAGATCCGCCCGAGCAGCCCCGCCCCGATGGCCACATTCTGGATCCGGTCCCTCCTCGTCGTCCGCTCGGTGCGGAACAGCACGCCGCGGCGGAACTCGATGGTGGTTTCGGTGACCCGAAAACGGGTGGAGCGGTAGCGGGCGATCGCCAGACCGAAGGCACCGGCCGCGAAAATCAGCTCGAACAGATCCGCCCCGGTGGGGAGCCACGGCACCGCCTCGATCGAAAAGTCGGGGCCGAAATCGAACACGATCACACCGATCACGGCCCAGGCGACCACACCGATCTCCCTGATGATGGTTACCGGATGGAGCTGATGCCAGTTGTTCAATCCTGATGCCCCAATTCTGTCCGGATCCGGCGGGCGATGTCCCGCCCCACCGCAGGGATCACAACATTGGGCGTCCGCATGCCCGCGGTGTGGACGGTGAGGGATGACAGCTCGAATCGCCGTTGGAGCGGACCCGCCTCGGTGGTGACATTCTGGATCCGGTTGCGAGGGACGAGCATCGTGGCGTGGACAAACACGCCCTCCTCGACGGCGAGTCGATCACCGTCGAGGGACCAACGCCACTGGCGATAGCGGATGGGGATGGCGGCAAGCTGCGCCAGCGATCCGATCACCGCCAATCCTCCGAGCAGCAATGCAATCCAGGACCACCGTGGGGACATGTCGTCGAGAACGAGAAATCCCAGCCCGAAGACCGAGAGACCGACGACCAGACCGATGATGGCCTGGATCCGCCATAGTGGGATCACCCTCGGGTCGAGCGAGTTCCATCGAGCGAGCGCGGCTCGTTGTTCATGGTCGAGTGGGGGCTCGACCCTTATCCGATCCGGCGCCGATCCCGGTTCGGGACGATCTGGAATGGGTTCCTCGAAGAGTCTTTCCCACGGTGGTGTTTGGTCGGGTGTCTCCGATGGTGATGAGTTGCCCGTCGCTGAGGATTCCCCTGACGCTGCCATACCGAGAGTGTCGCACGACGCCGTCTGGTTTGGTATCCACTACAGGTTCCAACCACCTCCGACCTGGATGGCCGAACCGGTGACGTAGCGGGCCTCGATGAGGAACTCGATCACCCCGACGAGATCTTCACCGGTGCCGAACCTCCCCGCCGGGATGTGGGCAACCTCGGGTTTGATGCCGGAGTTCTCCATCACCCCCGCCATGAGGGCGTTGGCGGTTATTCCGTGGGAGGCCTCGGCGCGGGCGATGGTCCTGGTCAGCATCACCACCCCGGTCTTGCCGACGTAATAGGGGAGGTCGGGTTCGTGGGCGGCCACGAGTTCGGCTGCCGAATCGGCGATGTTCACGATCGTCCCCCCATCTCCAGCCCTGAGGAGATCGATAAGATCCCTGGTGACATGATGGGCCGCGGTCACGGTGCCCTCGATCTGGAGGCGCCATTCGTCATCGGTATAGGCGTCCCACCGGTTGCGCACATACGGTCCGAAGTTGTTGACGAGGACATCGAGCCGGTCATTCGCATCCCGGACCTTCTCCGTCATCTTGGTGATGGCGCCGGGATCGGTGAGGTCGGCCTGGACCAGGGTGGCCGTTGCCCCCGATCGTTTGATCTTCTCGGCGACGGCGGCGGCACCGGTCGCATCGGTGTGATAGTGGACGATCAGATGCCGTCCGGGACGGGCGAGACCGGTCGCCATGTCGGCGCCAAGACCCGATGACGAGGCGGTGACGAGGACGACGAGCTCAGCGTCCATGCATCTCCGTGAGTTCCCGTGCGATCGCACTGTCATGGACCCGGAGTAGGTCGGCACCGGCGGCGATGGCCTGCGACGCCAGGGCGACGGTCAGATGGACCCGCTCCTTTCGAGGGACGGGAATCATCACCGGGTGACCCAACCCACGGAGCGCGGGGATCGACTGGATGATCCGTAGCTGTCTCTGTTCCTTGTGCACCTCATAGTCCCCGAATGCTATGCCGATTCCCGGGTCGAGGATGATGTCGGTCACACCGCGGCTGCGCAGGTCGGAGGCGGCCGCCTCCAGACCGAGGGCAATCTCTTCTGGGTCAGGTGCCGTCTCCTTGGCGGACGAGCGGGGATCCGCCCCCCGGGAGAACATGACGACGGTGGGCAGTTGGCGTTTGGCCAGGACCTCGGTCATCCCCATCCCGTGTGTGCCACTGGTGTCGTTGATGATGGAGACGCCAAGGTCGGCGGCGCGGTCGGCGACACAGGGGCTCCAGGTGTCGATCGACACCGCAAGGCCCATGTCAAGCACCGTCTCCACGACCGGGAGAAGTCTCGCCACCTCCTCCTCACAGGTCAGTCCGGCTTCGGATCTGGTGGACCGGGCCCCGATGTCGATGACGACACAGCCAGCCGCGGCGTGCCGCCCGGCGACGGACCTCGCCTCCTCCGCGGTGGCGGCAAAGACGTCGCTGTTGGGCGATTCGGGGGAGCAGTTGAGGACACCCATGAGATGGAGGCCACCGTCCCCGAGTACGAACCCGTTGCCAAGGTCGATCGTGTTCACCGCTTCGATGCTACCGACCCGATCCGGACTCACCCGACCCCAGGGGGATCATCACATCACCCTCCAGGTCGGTCCGTCGCACCTCGGCCCCGGCAGATCGGAGGACGGCAACGACCTCCGCCGAGGGATGACCGAAGTCGTTGGGGCCGACGCTGATCACGGCGACATCGGCACCGATCGAGGCGAGCCACCCCGGGTCCGAGGTGGCCGCACCCTGGTGGGGAACCTTGAGAATGTCGGCGGTCAGACCGGCCAGTTCGTCCTGTGCGAACACCTCGACGTCCCCGGTGAGGAGAAGGTCGGTCTCGCCCGACCTCACCGCGATCACGATGGACTGATCGTTCGGAGAAGAGTAGCGACGTCTCGGTCCCAGTACCTCGAGCTCGAGGGTGCCCAACATCATCGTGGATCCGGCGATGGGTCGTTCCGTCGGTACCCCGGTGGCGGCGACGGTCTCCAAGAACCGCTGGTAGGTCGGGGTGGTATGGGGCGGGGTCGGCAACCAAACCCTCCCCACCGGGTGAGTTTCGACCACCGCGCTTAGACCGGTCACATGGTCGGCATGGACGTGACTGGCCACAACCAGGTCGATCTGGCTGATTCCGTGGTCACGGAGCCGCTCCAGGATCAGCTCCTCGTCGGGACCGCCATCCACCAACATCGTCTCCCCCTGGCGACCCACGACCAGGATGGCATCACCCTGGCCGACATCGAGGGCCACCATGACCGGGCCCCGGATGGGCAACGACCCCACCAGCATGGCGAGCCCGATACCCGCCATTCCGATGATCACCTGACGGCGGAGACGTGGTCTCCTCCACCATACGATTGACATGACGAGGAGTGCGGCCACCGCTATGGGTCCCAGATCACCCATGCCTGCCGTGACCGAGGCCACCCCGAGCACCAGATCGGCGAGGGTGGCGGCGACAACCATTACCGGTCCTAGACCGGTGATCGTCCCGATCGCCCCCATCGTCGTGGCCACCGTCACCAGGGGGGCGGCGACGATGTTGGCGAGGGGCGCGGCCAGGGGTACCGACCCGAAGACCGTGACCAGGAGGGGCGCCACCGCCACCTGGGCGCCTATGGTGATCGCCGCCGCCGTGGTGATACCACGCCAGCCCCGGTCTCTGGCCACCTCCGACGCGGCCAGGACCCCCGCCGTTGCCAGGACGCTGAGGGCAAACCCAACGTCGTCACCGAGGCCAGGGGCCACCAGAACCGAGCAGGCGACAGCGACCCCAAGGGAGCCGAAGCCGTCGAGGGGGATGCCCACCAAGCGGCCGCCGAGCACCAACCCGGCCATGGTGCCGGCACGGATCACCGACGGCTCGAATTGGGTTACGACCACGAAGACCACAACTGCGGCGAGTCCCAACACGGCGCGCCGACGGGGGGCCCAGCCCAGGGGTCCCGCGATCACGAACACAAGACCGAGGAACACAGCGACATTGCTCCCGGAGACTGCGACGAAGTGGGAGAGACCGGAGCGGCGGAGCAGATCGACATCACCCATGGGTATCCGGTCGGTGTCGCCGATGAGGAAACCGGCGAGCAGGGCCCGGGACGGACTCCGTTGCGGCTCGACGGTGTCGGCGACCCGCCCCCGAATCGAGATGGCGAGAGTGTGGAGTCTGGTCCGGGTGAGGACCTTCCCGTCCTCGACATCGATGACACCGGAGAAGCCCCGACCCATCACCCGTCCCCGGTCGTCCCCAAGGGCGCCGACGACCCTCACCACATCACCCGGAAAGAAGGAGGGTGCTGACGCATCGAAACGGAGGATCCTCCTGGTGTCACCGACGCCAGCCAGAGCCCAGTATCCGTATGCTCCCTGCCGGGGTCCGGTCACGATGTGAAGCACCTCGCTCACCTCACCCGCCTCCACGGGCACCTCGGCCGCCGCCATCTCCCATTGGCGTTCTCTCCAGCCGAAACCGAGGGCAACGAGGACGAGCAGGGCAAGGACAACGGCGAGACGACGGCCGATGCGCAGCCCCAGAGCCAACGCACCGGCCACGACCAGAGCCGCCGCTATGGGCAGGAGCGGGACAGGGGCCACCAGGGCACCGAGAACACCCAACCAGACGAGCCCACCGATGAGGGCGAGCCACCGCCCCGCAGAGAGACGCCGGACCACTCCCCCGATCAAGGTACGACAACGAAGGTGCGGAGTTCCTCCAGGGTGGCCTCGCCGATGCCGGGCACATCGAGCAGCTCATCGACACTCTCGAAGGGGCCATTGGTCTCCCTGTACTCGATTATCCGCTCGGCGAGCACCGGGCCCACGCCGGGTAGCGTCTCGAGTTCCGAGGTTTTCGCCGAGTTGATGCGGATGACTGCATCCACCTCCTCGTCCCGAGACGGGGCCGTGATACTGACATCATGGGGTCCGGGAACCTCGACACGTCCCCCGTCGGCTACCGGCTCGGCGAGATTGATGCCGTCAAGACTTCCCCCGGGGAGGACGCCGCCGGCAGCCGCCACGACGTCAACGATCCTGCTGCCGGCGCCGAGGCTGACGATCCCCGGTTTCTCCACCCATCCGGCGACATGCACCACGACCTCCCCCAGGGTCGTCGTGGTCATGGAGACGGGAACAGGGGCGACCACCGACTCGCCCACGGGCTGACGCGACCCCCACCACCATCCCCCACCCAGCGCCACCACGACCAGCACCAGCAAGGGGAGCCCCCGCAACATGGGGACACCCGACACCCCCACCCCCGACCCGACGAGTGGAAGGTCGCCGGGTGGCGCCGGATCGTGGGGCGATGTCATCGGGTCTCCTCACCCATCCGTCGAGACCATCGATATCAGAACCACGCCCCCACTTCCAGCCCCTTGCGAAGGGTTGGCAAGGTTTTGTTAGACATAGCCCTGACGATCGCCATAGGGTGGGTGAGACCAACACCCCTACTGGGAGGGATTATCGTGCGAAAGAGACTGACACTCCTGTGTGCCCTAGCGGTACTCATGAGCCTCACCGTCATTCCCATGACGGCCGGGGCGCAGGAGGAACAGCCAGACGAGCTGGACGCCATCCTCGAAGATTTGAGCAGCGATTCGGTGATGCCCCATCTCACCACCTTCCAGGCGATCGCCACCGCCAATGGCGACACCCGGGCCTCCGGAACCACCGGTTACGACCAGAGCGCCGACTACGTCCAGACGCAAATGGAGTCGTATGGGTACACCGTGACCACCCAGGAGTTCGAGTTCGACTACTACCAGTACAACTCGTCGTCGTTCGAACAGGTGCTCCCCGACCCCACGGTCTACGTCTACGAAGAGGACTACCTCGACATGACCTATTCCGGATCGGGCGCCGTCACCGCCGACGCCGAGGGCGTCGACCTGTCCCTGGGCGATCCGGCCGCCTCGACATCGGGCTGTGAGCCCGAGGACTTCGATGGGTTCACCGCGGGCAACGTCGCCCTCATGCAACGTGGCACCTGCACCTTCGGACTCAAGGTCCAGAACGCCGAGGACGCCGACGCGTCGGCAGCGATCATCTTCAACCAGGGTATCGAGGGAGCCGAAGACCTATTCGCCGGTACCCTAGGATCGGCGGCGACGACGATTCCAGCGATCTCGACGGATCACGAGCTCGGTGTTGCTCTGCAGGACACCAACGTGGCCCTCACGGTCGATGCCATCGCCGAGACCCGGACCACGGCAAACGTCCTCGCCGAGAGCAGTGGTGGTGACCCCGACGACGTTCTCATGGTCGGCGGCCACCTCGACAGTGTCGCCGCGGGGCCCGGTATCAACGACAACGGATCCGGTAGCGGATCGATCCTGGCCGTCGCCGAAGCCATGGCCGATGTCGAGACTGACGCCAAGCTCCGGTTCGCCTGGTGGGGCGCCGAGGAGCTCGGTCTCATCGGCTCGTTCATCTACACCTTCGGTGACGAGGCCCAGGGCATCGAGGGGCTCAGCCCCGAGGAGATCGCCTCCATCCGCGGCTACCTCAACTTCGACATGGTGGCCTCGCCCAACTACATGCTCGGGATCTACGACGGTGACGGATCCAGCTTCGGGATCAGCGGACCCAACGGCTCGGACACCATCGAGGAGACCTTCCAGCGTTTCTATGGCCTGGAGGGGTCGCCCCACACCGCCACCGAGTTCAGCGGTCGATCCGACTATCTCGGCTTCATCCTGCTCGATATCCCCTCCGGTGGTCTCTTCACCGGCGCCGAGGGCATCAAGACCGAGGCCGAGGAGGAGATGTTCGGTGGTGCCGCAGGCGTCGCCTATGACGAGTGCTATCACCAGCCCTGCGACACGATCGACAACGTCAACACCGATGCTCTCGACATCAATGTCGATGCCATCGCCTTCACCACCTACAACTGGGCGGTCGACCCGTCGTTCGAGGATGTCCCCGAAGACCACCTCTTCCACGACGACATCACCTGGCTGGCCCGAGAGCGGATCACCTTCGGGTGTAACCCGCCGGACAACACCCTGTTCTGCCCGGAGGACTCGGTGACACGTGGTCAGATGGCCGCTTTCCTGAAGAGGACCATGGAGGTCCCCGCCAGTGAAACCGACCACTTCGAGGATGACGACGAGAGCATCTTCGAGGATGACATCAACGCCATCGCCGAGGCCAACATCACCATCGGGTGTAACCCACCCGACAACACCAACTTCTGCCCGGAGGACACCGTCAGCCGCCAGCAGATGGCGTCGTTCCTGGTGAGGGCGTTCAGCATGGAAGGTGACGAGTCTGCGGACAGGTTCACCGACGATGACTTCAGCGTCCACGAGGGCGACATCGACGTTTTGGCCGAGAACCGGGTCACCATCGGGTGCAACCCACCGGACAACACCGAGTACTGCCCCCTCGACGATGTGACCCGTGGCCAGATGGCTGCGTTCATCCATCGTGCCGACGTCAATCTCGATGTCACCACAAATGTGGTTGAGGCCGCGCAGGTTGGCGAGGCATTCACCCGCTGACGACAACCAACAAAGCAACACCAGAAGGGGCGGCCCCAAGGCCGCCCCTTCTGCATAATGTTGTCCCCCCACGAAGTGGGGGGAAGGTTCCATGTTCCCCCTCCGGAGGAGGGGGAAAGGTCCCTGCCGGACCAAAGGTCCGGGAGGTAAGGGGGCACGGCAGGGGGCAAACGTGCGAGCCGGCGTCTGTTTCGTCGGGACTCCCCACCAACTCTAGAATGGGTCAACCCGTGGTATCACCCCTCCCGCGAGAGTCCGGAAGAAAGCTCGCACAGATCCCATAGGCCTCGGCCTCGAGTGAGATGGAGCGGTAGGCGGCCCGATGCTTCTGCCGCCCCCGGATGCGGGCTCTCAGGTAGTCACTCAAGTAATGACGGAGAAAGCCGATGACTCCGTGCTCACGCCACTGTCGGGCATGGACGAGCTCGTGGAGGATGAGACGACCCAGGCGTTTCCCGCCGAGGGCGAGCGATCTGGCCCGCACCCAGATGGCCGAGGGTGTGGTCATCGCCTCGATCCACGTCGGGAGGAGGATATCGACCCAGTGAGGAAACACCTTCACCGGGATCGACTCCGGCCACACCGGTTGCAAACGGACCCGAATCTCGGGGCGGTCGAGACCCGATGCGACCAACAGCTCACCGGCGTTCATCACTCAGGAGACGACGAAGTTGACCAGATTGGGCTCACGGACGATCACCTTGCGGACCTCGCCACCGTCGACCCAATCCCGGATTCGATCCCGTTCCCGGGCGATCGTTTCGGCGTCATCGGAGGAGATATCGGCGTCGACCTGCACCTTGTCCCTGACCTTGCCGTTCACCTGGATGATCATCGTCACCACGTCGCGTTTCGCCAGATCGGCGTCCCAGGCCGGCCAGGGCTCGGTTGCCAACATGGTCCCGTGGCCAGTCATCTCCCACAGTTCGTGGGCGACATGGGGCGCCATCGGGGAGAGCAGGTGGAGAAGGATCCCCACCACCTCGTCGAACACCTCCCGGGACAATCCCTCCCGGAGACGATCGACGAGGAGGTTGGTCAACGTCATCAACGCCGGCACCGCGGTATTGAAGGCGAAACGATCGATATCCGTGGTGACCTTCTGGATGGTGCGGTGCGTCTCGGCCCTCAGGTCCCTATCGGGGTCTGTTGGGCTTCCCGGGTGGATCTCCCCGATCTCGCCGGTGACGGCGTCCCACAGCCTGTCGAGAAACCGCGAGGTCCCCTCGACTCCATGGTCAGACCAGATGGCGTCGTCGGTCGGCGGACCCATGAACAGCTCGAAAAGCCGAACCGCGTCCGCCCCGAACCTCTCGTAATAGGGGTCGGGGGCCACGACGTTTCCCCGCGACTTGGACATCTTGGCGCCGTCCTTGACCAGCATTCCTTGGGTGAAGAGACGGGCGAACGGCTCCTCCACGGAGACCAGACCCATGTCGTGGAGCACCTTCGTGACAAACCGGGCGTACAGCAGGTGGAGGACGGCGTGCTCGACCCCACCGATGTACTGGTCGATCGGCATCCAGTAATCGGCCTTGTCCCGATCGAATATGGCGTCGGCGTTGTTGGGATCGGTGTAACGGAGGTAGTACCAGGACGAGTCTACGAAGGTGTCCATCGTGTCGGTCTCCCGTAGGGCGGGACCACCACAGCGGGGGCAGGTGGTGTTGACGAACGACTCCACCGCGGCGAGAGGCGCCTGTCCCTCGGGACGGAAGTCGTCGATGTCGGGCAGCTCCACGGGGAGCTCCTCCTCGGGCACGGGAACCAACCCACACTCCCCACACTCGATCATGGGTATGGGACAGCCCCAGTAACGCTGACGGCTGATCAACCAGTCCCTGAGTCGGTAGTTGAGCGTTGGCCCACCGACCTTGCGCTCCTCCAGCCACGACGCCATGGTGTCGATGGCAGTCTCGCGGTCCATGCCGTCGAGGAAATCAGAGTTGATGGCGACACCCTCACCCGTATAGGCCTTCCCCTCGAAGTCTTCGGGGGGCTGCACGGTGCGGATGATGTCTACCCCGTACTTCTCGGCGAAGTCCCAGTCGCGCTGATCCTCACCGGGCACGGCCATGATCGCCCCCGTCCCATAACCCATCAGGACGTAATCGGCGATATATATGGGGACCTTGCGCTCGTTGACGGGATTGAAGGCGTAACGGCCGGTGAAGACCCCCGACTTCTCACCCTCGGCGACCCGGTCCATCTCCGACATCGACGCGGCGCGGCGCCGATACCCCATCACCTCTTCCTCGACCTCGGTTCCGGCCACCATCTCCTCCACCAGGGGATGCTCGGGCGCCAGCACGGCAAAGGTCATCCCGAAGATGGTGTCGGGCCGGGTGGTGAACACCTCGAAGGCAAGGTCGGTGTCGGCAACCTGCATCGTGAACGACGCCCCCTCCGATCTTCCGATCCAGTTGCGTTGCATGGTACGGACCCGATCGGGCCATTCGTCGAGCCGATCGAGATCGTCGAGGAGACGGTCGGCGTACTCGGTTATGCGGAAGAACCATTGTGAGAGCTCTCTCCGCTCCACCTGGGCGCCACATCGTTCGCAATGACCGTCGACCACCTGCTCGTTGGCGAGCACCGTCTGATCGTTGGGGCACCAGTTGACAGGTGCCTTCTCCTTGTAGGCGAGACCCCGCTCGTAGAGCTTGAGGAAAAGCCATTGGTCCCACCGGTAATACTCGGGCTGATGCGAGGCCAACTCCCGATCCCAGTCGTAGACCGCCCCCAGGGACCGGAGTTGTCCCTTCATCGCCTCGATCTGGCTCTCGGTCGAGACCCGGGGATGGATTCCGGTCTCGATGGCGAGGTTCTCCGCGGGGAGACCGAAGCTGTCCCAGCCCATCGGGGAGAGCACGTTGTAGCCCTGCATGGTGCGATAACGGGTCAACAGATCGACGTACGTGTAGTTGCGGAGATGACCCATGTGAAGCTCGCCGGAGGGGTACGGGTACATGGAGACGTTGTAGAACTTGGGCCGCGACTCATCCACGGATACCGAGAAGGTGCGCTCCGTAGCCCACCTCTGCTGCCATTTGGCCTCGATGGTCCTGTGATCGTATGACATGGGCCAACAAGGGTACCGTTGTGAAATGTCTGCGTCGGCGACACCGGACTCCCGGAGGTAAGACAGATGGCGACCACATCGGAGCCGCTCCCCGCAACCTCGCCGCCTCAACCCAGTGCCCTGTCTCATAACGTTGGCGGTCGGATCACCGGGCTGGACATGGCACGCGCCCTGGCGATCATCGGGATGTTCATGGCCCACATCGGACCACGCTTCCGACCTGATGAGGTCATTCCCGGGGACGGGATCCTCGGGGCCGTGTACAGGTCGGTCAATGGGCGGTCGGCCATACTCTTCGGGGTCCTCGCCGGAATCGGGGTCGCCATCCTCGCCTCGAGGGGACGGTCCCTGCGGGCCACCGATGGGAAGCTGCTGTGGCGGGCGCTGGTGCTGTTCGTCATCGGCGTCTGGCTGCAGACATTGGACATGCCCGTCGCCATCATCCTGCACTATTACGCCGTCCTGTTCCTGATCGGCGCCGTTGCCAACCGTCTCGGTGATCGGGGCCTGCTCGGCGTCGCCGCCTCCAGCCTGATGATCGGACCACTCTCGATAGTCGGGATGTGGAGTCTCGCCCCCGATCTGACCAGGGCGGTCCCCGAGTGGTTCCGCATCGACCAGAACATGTTCTTCATACTCATCGCCGGGTACTACCCCGTCGTCACCTGGACCGCTCCCTTCCTCTTCGGCATGTGGTTGGGGCGTCGTGGTCTTCGCTCCAACAGGACGGCACTGCGGATGGCCGTCGTCGGCGTCGTCGCCACCGCGCTCGCATATGGCGTCTCGGTGTTCGCCACGGGTTTGGCCGGGGAGACAACGGAGAGCGGTGATTGGCGCAACCTGATGATGATCGAGCCCCACAACCAGATGCCACTCTGGCTGATCTCGGCAGCGGGCGTCGCCATCACGGTGATCGGGACCAGTCTCTATCTGTCACGCCGGTTTCCCGGGGTCACCCGACCCCTGGTGGCGGTGGGGCAGATGGCCTTCACCGTCTACGTCGCCCAGATCATCGTTCTCACCCTGTTCCCGCAGTGGGTGGAGGCGAGGGAATCGTACGTCGATGCCTGGATCTCGGTGGGCCGGCTCACCCTGGTCACGATCCTGGCCGTTCTTCTCTACCGCACGCTGCCACTCCGTGGGCCATTCGAATGGCTGATCCGGGTCCCCTCGTCACCCCCCTGGCGCCACGGGGACGGTGCAACTAGTGGTGTGCCCCCGAAATAGCTACGCGGTCTCGCCGGGCCTAGACGCCGCTTGCTGCGTCCTCGTCCTAGCCGCACCACACCGGGTGCGCCGTTGTCCTGCGTCCTTGCCATCGACGCCGATGCCTCGGCGACACCGCGGCACCAATTCAAGGACACACCACTAGACCGCTTAGGCGATAATCCCGACCGCAACCCATCCGGATCCGTTACCGTGGAATTGTCCGGAATCCGGACCAATCCAAAACTGGAGGAGAAACTTGAAGAAATACACAAGGCTGATGGCGTTAGTCGTCGTCCTGGCCATGATCGTGGCCGCCTGTGGTGACGGCGGCGAAACCCCCGAAACCACAGCCGAGGTTGGAGCGGACACAACCGCCGCCGAAACTACCGCACCAGCGGAGACCACCGCAGCCGAGACCACCGCAGCCGAGACGACAGCAGCCGAGACCACGGTCGCCGCTGCAGAGTTCACCGGCAACAGTGTCGCCGCCGAGAGCTGCGACCCCCCCTACGAAGGGAAGGTCTCCAGCATCGAGGCCACGGCCGAGTTCGAGGTGGTGTTCAACCTGTGCTCACCCGATCCCGCCTTCCTGCAGAAGATGGCGTTCATACCCTTCGGCGTCCAGCCGGAGGAGCATCTGGAGGCGACCGGTGGGGCACCACTGGAGAACCCGATCGGTACCGGTCCTTTC
>WHUC01000183.1 GCA_009377435.1 Acidimicrobiia bacterium | reverse complement strand
CCCCCATTCGGTTTGGGAGTGTGGGCCGTCGTGCCCGGTCTGGCCGGGCTCATCTGGGTGCTCGACGGCACCGAAGGATGGTGGCGGGGCGCCGGATACGGGCTGTCGTGGGGTCTCGTCTTCTTCGGCGGGCTGATGTGGTGGATGGCGCAGGTGGAGTTGTGGGCGATGGTCGGTCTGACGGTCATCGAGGCCGTCTTCGTCGCGGTGTTCGGTGCCGTGGCCACCACCAAATGGGCCCGCGGCTTGCAACCGTGGCTGCGGTGGATGGTCTTGATCGGCGCATGGGCGGGGGCTGAGTGGCTCCGTTACCGCTTCCCGCTGGGTGGTGTCGAGTGGGGCGGTCTCGGCTACGCCCTCGGTGAGCACCACTGGTTACGGGGGGCGGCGGCGTGGGTGGGCACCTCGGGACTGACCGTGGCGGTGATTGCGGTGGCGGCCTCGGTGCGATCGCCGGCTCGGATCAGATGGACGGCGTTGGCGGTCTTGACCGGGCTGACCATCCTCGGGGGCCTCGCCCCTGCGATCGCCACCGGCCCCGAGGCGCAGGTGGCGATTGTCCAGGGGTCGACCCCTTGCCCGTTCGTCCACTGTCCCAACGAGCGGTTCGGAACATACGAGCTGCATCTGGAGAGCAGCGGCGAGCTTCCCGCCGACACCTTCGACCTGGTGGTGTGGTCCGAGGGGTCCCTCGGATCGACCAACGCCGACCCGACCAACAACCCCGAGGTGGCGGAGACGATCTCGTCGGAGGTCCGTCGGCTCGGTGCCCATCTTCTCGCCGGGAGCGACCGGGTATTGACCGAGACGACCTGGGAGAACGTCAACATCGTGTGGAATCCCGACGGGACCATCCAGGACGAATATCGCAAGCAGCATCCCGTTCCCTACGGGGAATACGTCCCCTTCCGCTCGGTGGTCGGGGACCTTCCCATTCTCTCCCAGATCCCCCGGGACGCCCTCTCCGGTACGGGGCCGACCGTATTCGAGATCGGCGAGCACACCTTCGGTTCCACCATCTCCTTCGAGGGTTCGTTCTCCCGCTACGCCCGTCAACATGTGGCCGCCGGCGCCGAACTACTGGTGGTGGCCACCAACGAGGGAGGCTACGGGCGAACGCCGGCGTCGGATCAGCTCATCGGGATGACCCGGATGAGGTCGGCGGAGACCGGCCTCGATGTCATCCACGCCGCGGTGACGGGCAAATCGACCCTCATAATCGATGGTGGGGTGGTGGGGTCTACCACGGGTCTCGGGACCACCGAGAACCTCACAGGCACGGTGCGTTGGGGCGAGGGCAACACACTTTTCGTCAGATGGGGCGACTGGCTTCAGCTTGTCGCCGTCGGTGGGGCGATGGTGGTGGCGCTGCGATCCCGGTTCGAACCGGGATTCAGAATGTCCACCACCAAGGCATCGAGGTCGATACCGGTTTGACATCCATGGGAGTCCACTCCCTGGTTCGGGAAACTGGATCGGTCGATCTCATCATCAACACCTCGTGCCTCGCGGAACTCACCTACTACTCTCCCCCTAGACCGGGCGCCTGTCAGTATCGAAACGGTCTCAGCTCAGTCTCACCAGCGGGGCTGTTAGCCTCCGTTGAGAACGGCGTGGGAGTCTGTGAGGACCGGGGGAGGGCACGTGTGAGTTCAACAGTCCGGTTCGGTTCGGACATGGAGGTCCGGGACGCCGCCCGCTTCGCGGGCCGACGCGACGAGTTGCGCGTCCTGGAGAAGGTGCTCGGAGACGATCCCCCGGCCACGGTCGTCCTGGTCCATGGTCAGGGCGGGATCGGAAAGAGTTGCCTCTTGCGGGAGACGGCGCGTTTGGCGAGATCGCTCGGGTACGAGGTGTGGTGGTTGGACGGGCGAGGTCTGGCCCCCAGCCCTGATGCGGTCGCCGGCGTGGTCGACGACGTGGCCTCGTCCTCCCGGCCCCTGCTCCTAATCGACACCTACGAGCGCATCTCCGGTCTGGGCGGTTATCTGCGCGACCACGCCATCCCCGACCTCCCCGCCACGGCCCGCGTCGTCATCGCGGGACGCAACCCACCCGGCCCGGAATGGGTCGAGGGGGCATGGGATTCGGTCACCATGTCACTCCCGCTCACCGCCCTCGACACCGAGGAAGCCACGACATTGCTCCATCTCCGCGGCGTCCAGGATGAAGAGACCGTGCCGGAACTGGTGGGATGGGCCAACGGTGAGCCCCTCGCCCTTTGTGCGGGCGCCGACGCGGTGATGGCCGGGATCCCTTTCGAATCCACCGGCCTCGATGACGACACCTCGGTTGCTCGGACCCTCGTCTCTCGTCTCGCCGGCGATGAGTTGGCAGGGGCGGATCGGGACGTGCTGGCCGTCACCTCCATCGCCCATGCGGTCGATGCGAGACTGCTCGAGCAGGTGCTGCCGGGAGTTGATGGCGAACACGCCGAGGCCTGGCTGCGTAGCCTCTCGTTCGCCGAGGCGTTGGGGACGAGGGTCACCATCCACGAACGTCTCCGCGCCGGGCTTCGCGCCGATCTCCGCTCCGGTGACCCCGGCTATGAACGGGAACTGCGGAGACGGCTCGCCGACCACCTCCACGACCGCGCCCTGGCCGGGGAGCACCAACTGGTAGCCGAGATCAGCGACCTGATCGATGACCCCCGCATCCGCTGGGGTCTGGGTATCGAATCGGGGGCGACCCATCACGCCGACATCGTCCGTCCCGGCGACGAGGAGCAGGCCGCAGCCGCCTTCGGCAGCGACGACACCATGTCGTGGGCGGGTCTGCGCCGATGGTTCAGGGAATCACCCGGGCACGTCTACACCGTGAGGAACTCCTCGGGAACCCTGGTCGGGATAGGGGTGTGGGTGACACCCAACGATGCTCCGCCGTGGGCGTCGGAGGACACCGTAGTCGGTCCGAGACTCGAGCACGCCCGGGCTCACTCGCCCGAGGGAAGGGCGGTGATCTCGCGGGGTGGCCGCCCGCTGAAATGGTCCACCAAGACGACCAAGGCGGCCATAGCCAACCCGGCGATGGTGGGACGCCGCGGGGTGGACCATCGCTATTTCTACGGGGCCCGATTCGAGGGACGGGTCCAACAGGCGGATTTCTACGATGCCATGGGGTACCGCCGCGTCCCCGGGTTGGACGTCGTCGAGGACGGGCGACTCGTCGAATGCCACATACTGGATCTCGGCGAGGGTGGCGTCATCGGTGGAATCCGCGACATCGTGTACCGCAACCTCGGTCTCCCCCCACCGGCGATACCGACCAGGCAGCAGGACGTATCCGAGTTGGTCCGAGATGCCCTTCGCTCCTACCACCGTCCCACCGCACTGGCCGCCAACCCGCTCGCCGATGGCGCCACCATCGAGCAGCGACACGAGTCGGTCCGAAGGCTGTTGCGCCAGGCGATCGACTCCGCCTTCGGGGACTCCGACAACGAGCGTCTCTTGCGAGCCACCATCGAGCACGGATATCTCGACCGTACTGGTAGCCACGAGAGCACGGCACGCCGGCTCCATCTGTCCCGTGCCACCTATTTCCGTCGGCTGTCCCGTGCCACCGACCGAGTCGCCACCTATGTCGCGAAGCGGTAACACCTTTCCGTGTATTACCCGCGCCCCCTTACGCTCCTATCACGAGGATCTATCGAGAAGTGTGGCAAATGAGAGGGCTTCGTGTGTTGCCGGTCATGGCGGTCGTCTTGGTGATGGCGCTGGTGCCAGCCGGGCTGGTGGCCGCCCAGGAGGGCGGCCCGGGTCTCGGGGCCGCCACCGACCCCGACGTACCCCACGATCCGGA
>WHUC01000182.1 GCA_009377435.1 Acidimicrobiia bacterium | reverse complement strand
GTTCGTGGTGACCGGTGAGGACACCGCGGAGATGGAGCAACGGATGGGAGCGGTGAAACAGCAGATGGCGTTCTATGCATCCACCCCGTCGTACCGCCCCGTGCTCGAGACATCGGGTTGGGACTTCGGCGATCGGCTCACGGCCATGAGCAAACGGGCGAGGTGGGAGGAGATGGCGGGGGTCATCACCGACGAGGTGGTGGCCGAGGTCGGCGTCGTTGCTCCCCTCGATGACCTGGCCGGGGCGATCCGGGATCGTTATGACGGTGTGGTGGACCGCCTTGGGCTCTACACCCTGGGAACCGACAGTGGCATCCCCGATGAGCGGCTTGGTGAGATCGTCTCCGCGTTGAAGGAGGGTTGAACCGTTCGTCGAACGGGCGCCGGCCCGGCGATGATGTCCCCGTCGCTCAGCGGCCACTCCAACGGGGTGTGCGCTTTTCGAGGAATGCGGCCACACCCTCGCGGGCGTCCTCGGTCATGGCGACCGCGGTGAGTCCGGCCTGAAGTCGGTCGAGGGCGGTGTCGAAGTCGAGATCCTCCACCTCGTAGAAGGCGCTCCGACCGAGCGCCATGGCCGCCGGGCTCTTCGAGGCCAGTTCCTCCACCAGTGCGTCCACCGTTGGGTCGAGTTGATCCCTGGTGACCACCCGCGAGATCGCCCCCATGGCGAGCGCCTCGTCAGGGTCGATGGTGCGACCGGTCATCATGAGCTCGAGAACCATGCGACGGGAGGAGAATCTTTGGAGCACGGCCGAGATCATCATCGGCCACAGCCCGACATTGATCTCGGGGACCCCGAGTTTGGCATCGTCGACACAGACCACGATGTCGCAGGCGACTGCCAACCCGAATCCCCCGGCGAGGGCGTGACCATTGACCCGGGCGATGGTCGGCTTGCCCCCCGACCGCATGATGCGGAAGAGGTCGGCCAATGCCCCCCGCTCCCTGTGGAGTGCGACCGGCTCGTCGACGAACCCGGAGGCGAGGTCGCCCCCTGAGGAGAAGGCCCGATCACCGGCACCCGTGTACACGATCACCCGGACGTCCCCGTCACCAATGGCGTCGCGTGTTGCCTCGGCGAGTCCGGCCATGGTCGCCGTGGACATGGGATTCCTCCGCTCGGGGTCGTTGATGGTGATGGTTGCCCGGGGTCCGGAGACCTCGTAGACGACGGTGTTCTCGACGGTCATCGACACGACGGTATCGGGTTTGGGGCCGGTCGGCGAGGAGGCTGTTGAATATGCTGCTGGGCGGCGAGACGTGTCGGCATGTATTTGTTCAACCGTCCCCGACGAGTTGGCCGTGGGTGCGAAATCAGACAAGGCGGCCTTGTCGCCTTCGACGCCGGGGATGCCTACCGTGGTGGGGACATGCTCTGGATCGTGATCGTCCTCCTGGTGGCCACGGTCGTGGCTCTCGTGCGAGGGGGAAGACTCGCCAATCTGGCGGACATCAGGCTCCGGATGTGGTGGTTGCTTCCACTGGGTTTTCTCCTCCAACTGGCCACGGTCCTGGTGCCGAGCGAGCCCCGCTGGGAAACACTGGGGGTGGGACTCATCCTGTTCTCCTTCGTCCCGTTGTTGGTGTTGGTCATCATCAACCGGGAGAGGAGCGGTATGTGGTTGGCCGGGATCGGTGTCCTCCTCAACTTCTCGGTTATCGCCCTCAACGGGGGCATGCCCGTGCTGGCCGAGGCGGCCAATGTTGCTGCCGGGGGTCTGGCGGGCGACGCCAGCTTCGTCGAGAGCTTCAAGCACGTCCGGCTCGATGAGACGAGCCGGCTCGCCTTCCTCGGTGACGTGATCCCGGTTCGACTCTTCGGCCAGGGACAGGTCGCCTCCCTGGGCGATGTCTTCCTGGCTGTCGGTCTGGGGCGCTTCCTCGAGTCGGAGTTACGTCGTCCCGTCCGGTGGTTCAAACGGGGCGTCAGCTCCCAGGCGGGATCGGCGGCGAGGCTCCACCGGAAGTGAACAATCGCCCCGCCGTTGTGGCGGGGCGATTGAAGGGGACGGCCCCTGACTCCGCCCGCGGCTCGGAATCTAACCGGCGGAGCCGACGGGCACAACTGGAATACCACACCTATCGCCACCATCGCGCCAACGCTCAGTTTGATCACGGGCACCGTTCTGGCGCGGGTAGGCGGTCGCATACGTCCTCCTAGCCGCGCGAAAACGGGGTTGCACCAGGGTGACCGGGTTCACCCCTCCGCTGCCATCTGTCGCAGCACATAGTGGAGGATCCCCCCGTTGCGGAGGTACTCCACCTCGATGGGGGTGTCCACCCGGGCCTTGGCGGCGAACCCGACCCTGGTGGCATCGCCCTTCGTGGCGGTGACGGCGACCCGATCACCAGGGCTGAGTCCATCGTCCACGGCGATGTCGAGGATCTCGGTACCGTCCAGCCCGAGCGACTCTGCGCTCTGGCCGTCCTCGAACTGGAGGGGGAGGACCCCCATCATCACCAGGTTGGAACGATGGATGCGCTCGTACGACGTGGCGATCACCGCCTTCACCCCGAGGAGGAATGTTCCCTTGGCGGCCCAGTCACGAGACGATCCCATCCCGTAATCGCTCCCGGCGATCACCACAAGAGGGGTTTCGTGCTCCTGATAGTTCATGGCGGCGTCGTAGATCGACTTGACCTCACCGTCGGTGAAATCGATCGTCCACCCACCCTCGGTCCCGGGGGCGAGGTGATTTCTCACCCTGATGTTGGCGAAGGTGCCCCGTGTCATCACCCGATCATTACCGCGGCGGGAACCGTAGGAGTTGAACATGGCGGGCTGGACACCGTTGGCGACGAGATAGCGACCGGCGGGCGAGTCGGGGGCGATCGAACCGGCCGGGCTGATGTGGTCGGTTGTCACCGAATCGCCTAGCAGGGCGAGCACCCGGGCCCCTTCGATCGAGTCGATGGGGGAGGGCTCGGGAGCGAGATCGGCGAAGAACGGCGGTTCCTGGATGTAGGTGGAGTCGTCCTTCCAGTCGAAGAGGGCCGACTCGGTGGTGTCGATCCGGCGCCACTCGTCCGAGCCGGTGAAGACGTCGGCGTAGCGCTCCTTGAACTTCCTCTCGTCGACGAACTCGGAAACCAGAGCCGCCACCTCCGCCTGTGTCGGCCAAAGATCACGCAGATAGACATCATTGCCGTCGCGGTCGGTGCCGAGGGGCTGGACCAGGGGATCCCAGTTGACCGAACCGGAGAGGGCGTAGGCCACCACCAGCGGCGGAGAGGCCAGATAGTTGGCCTGGACATCCGGCGAGATCCGGCCCTCGAAGTTGCGGTTACCGGAGAGGACAGATGCGGCGATGACGTCATGGGCGTGGATCGCCTCCGAGATCGGCGGCGGCAGCGGACCCGAGTTTCCGATGCAGGTGGTGCACCCGTAACCGACGACGTGGAAGCCGAGCGCCTCGAGGTCTTGGATCAACCCGGAATCGGTGAGATAGCTGGTGACGACCTTCGATCCGGGAGCGAGGGATGTCTTCACCCAGGGTTTGCGTGTCAGCCCGAGCTGGTTGGCCTTCCGGGCCACCAGCCCGGCGGCGACCATCACATCGGGGTTGGAGGTGTTCGTGCAGGAGGTGATGGCGGCGATCACCACGGAGCCGTCGCGGAGCGGGAAGGTCTCGCCGTTGTTCTCCACGGTGATGGCGCCACCGTCCTCGAGGACGGCCGTCGCCGCGGGTGCCGGCGGCTGTCCCCAGCCGCCCCACCCACCCTCCGGTGCACCACCCTCAGCCGTCCAGTCGGACACGGTGTCGTTCCCACCCGACATCTTGCCGAATGTGTTCTC
>WHUC01000181.1 GCA_009377435.1 Acidimicrobiia bacterium | reverse complement strand
TTCCCCTCTACACCTGTAACCCTGACGACTTCACTGGCATCGAAGCAGTCGAGGTGATGCCGGTGCCGCATCCTGACACCGCCTGACGGCACATCGACCAGTGTCTGGGGTTCTCACCGCCGCTGGTGGGGGTGACAGCCCAAAGTTCGGCGGGCTTCTACCGACAAGCCGCCACCCCCTACTCGTAGGCTCCCAGACGACGATATCGGACCTTTACCTTACGAGTTTGCGGATGCCCTGACGCTCCTCGTCTTTGAGTTGGTGGTCGACTCGGCGCCATTCCAAGCCGGCGTTGAAGGCGGTGATGAACGGGGCGATGCCCGGATCGTCGGTAGTCGGTGGTTCGCCTCGCGCGTCGGCGAACCATGTCGCCACCTCCTGCCAGCGCCACATCCGCTGGCGGCTCTTGAAGTGTGTCGCCGGAGAGGGAAATCTTCCTGGGCCCCGTTCGCCGGCGATCAGCAGACGCACGCTCTCACGGGTACGCCCGGTGCGGTCGGCGATCTCTGCCATGGTCACCAGATCGTCAGGTTCCAGGTGCACCGCTCGAGCACCCAGGCCGGCTTGTTCGATGGCTTCGATGGCCGAGAAGACAGCGTCAGCGAATAAAGGGGCTTCACGGTCGAAGTCCAGATACTGGATAGCACCCACCCGCCCCACGGTGGCGTCATCGCACCCAGCCTCAAACAGGGCGTCGATGTTGGCGTTGTCCTGGAGGTCGGGTCCCTCGATGATCAATGTGAAATGGTGGGTTGTCATCACGTGGCCTCCTCGCCGGTGTGTGGACAACGGTCCATCGCCCGTCTCAGCTGGTTGGCATGGTTGCCAGGGCTCCGCGGTGTCGACCAGATCGAGACCTGACATCCCTCTCGGGAGGCCTCGGGGCATCTCATCAAGCCCCATCGATGTCCTGAACCGGTGGGTTCGACCCGCCAGCCGGCAGCTTCTGCCTCAATGAGCGCCTCCTCGACGTCCTTCTTCGGATGGCGCCTGCGCGGCATGTTGACAACTTACAACAGTTTGTCCGCGGTTGTCAACGATGCCGATCATGTCGGCCCGAAGGTGCCGACATCAACCCCATCGGGGCACTCCAACCCCCTACTCGTAGGCGATGGCCCCGAGGATGTCGCGCTTGGTGGCGCTGCGGGCCGGGATGATGGCGGCGATGATCCCGGTGATCACCGAGCCTGCCAGCCCGGCGACGATCCAGATCCAGGGGATGGAGAATCTGGTGCCATCGCCTACGATGGCGACGGCGAGGGTCCATCCCAGGAACAGCCCGAGGGCTATCCCGAGGAGGGTGCCGAATATGGAGATGAGGACCGCCTCACGACGAATCATCCTCCTCACCTGACGGGTCGTCATCCCGATGGCGCGGAGCATTCCGGTCTCCCGTGTCCGCTCCAGGACGGCGAGATAGAGCGTGAGGACGATCCCGACCACGGCGATGACGACCGACATTAGGAGGAGACCCCCGATGAGGCCGATCACGGCGTTGAGACCGGTGCGGACCGTTCCCAGGATGTCGTCGACGGTCATCACCGAGACGGTGGGGTAGTCGGCGAGGGCCCCGAGGAGGAGTTCCTTGCCCTCTGCGGGGTCGACGCCCTGGGCGAACTGGACGGAGACGGTGAGGTCGGTGGGCTGATCGCGGCGGGCGGCGATGACGTCGTAGTCGAGGAAGTAGGACTGGCTGTCCGACACCCCGCCGGCGTATTCGAAGATGGCGACGACATTGCCCGGGAAGGGTTCGCCGTCGACGGTAAGGGGAACCTGGTCACCGATGGTGAGTCCCTTGGTGTCGGCCTCTACCCGCTGCACGGCGATGTCTCCCTCTCCAAGATCGGCCAGCGAGCCCTCGATGCTCTCGAAGGTGACCCCCGTCTCCACGGTTTCGGGATTCACCCCGAGGGCGAGGGTGGAACGGCCGTCCTCGAAGCCGATCTCGATCATGCTCTGACGGTCGATCGACTCGACCCCGTCGACGCCGGCCACGACGTCACCGATATCGGGAGACAAGCCGGCGAGCCGGTTGAACCCACCGGCGGTGATGGTGGCGTCACCGGCGAATGCCTCCTCCAATGAGCCGATGATGGTGTCCTCCACCGACGTGGTGAGGACCGCGACCGTGGCCACCAGACCGAGGCCGATCATGAGGGCACTGGCCGCGGTGGCGGTGCGTCGTGGTGCCCTCCGGGCATTCTCCGTGGCGATGGTGGCGGAGATGTGGCGCGAGCTACTTCCCAGCACCCCGATGATGGGTCGCACCAGGGTGCGGGCGAGGAGGAACATACCCACGAAGCATCCCAGCGCACCGATACCGGCGTAAACGATGGGGGTGGTGTTACCGGTGATCGCCGCCGAGTCACCCACGGTCATGACGGCGTAGACACCGACCGCCACCGACACCACCAGGACCGCCAGACCAACCCAGCCCCACCATCTGCGGCGGGGACGCAGATCGGGCTGGTCGCGTAGTGCCTCCATCGGTGAGATCCGGGTGGTGCGGATGGCGGGGAGGAGAGCAGAGAGGAGCGTGGTGAGGACACCGACCAAGAGCCCGACCATGATCGTACGGGAACTCAGGGTGAGGCCACCCTCGGGGAGACCGCTTCCCAATGTCTCGAGGAGCTGTCGTACTCCCACGGCAAGGAGTACGCCGACGCCTGTCCCCACCAGCGAAGCCACAAGCCCCACCACCAGCGCCTCACCGAGGACCGAGATCACCAGCTGTCTTCGGGTGCTGCCCAGGACCCTGAGTAGGGCCAACTCCCGTCCCCGCTGGGCGACCACCACCCGGAAGGCGTTGTACACCACGAAGGCACCCACGATCAGCGAGATGGCGGCGAAAACGAGGAGGAATGTGTTGAAGAAGGAGAGCCCCTCCTCCAACTCGGCGGATTCCTCCTCGGCGGCTGCCCGGGCGTCGATGGCCTCGACGTCGGAGGGCAACACAGCCCCGATGCGGTCGACCACCTCGGGCACGGCAGAGTCGTCCTCGATGGAGACGTCGAATGACGTCGCCTTGCCCTCGGCGTCGAGCAGTAGCTCAATGGCCTCGTAGGTGAGACCGACATGGGTGGTGCCGATGGAGTCGTTGTCGTCGCCGTAACCGAATGTCCCCACCAGCGTGTACTCCGACGCCGGCCCGTCGGTGGCGAGGGTGATGGTGTCGCCTATGGACATGTCGCGGGTCCCGGCCGTTGCCCCGTCGATCACCACCTCGGTGGGTCCTGACGGTGGATCCCCCTCCCGCAACCGGAGGAATTGGGACGTCTCCGGCCACGACTGTGCCACCGTCGGGGGGCCAAAGGGGTTCTCGGTTGTCTCCTCGGTGACATGGACGACGAAATCCTGGAGGATCGGGGTCACCGTCTCCACACCATCAACGGCGGAGACCTCCTCGGCAAGGGCGAGATCGATCCGGGGGAAGGGTTCCCCACCGAACGAGTGCGCCGATTCGTCGGTCACGGCACGTACGGTGATGTCGACGGTGGCGGAGGATTCGGAGAACACCTCCGAGAATGCGGTGCTCAAGGAGTCGGTGAACACGAACGAGGCCACCACGAAGGCGACCCCGGCAACGATGGCCACCCCGAGCAGACCGGTGCGAAGCTTGTGCCCCCATAGATTGCGGATGGCGACGCGGAACACCTCTAGTGCTCTGGCCGATAGCGTTCGAACGCGGCAAATGTTGGCGGTCGGGGCACTAATGCTCCAGCTTCTTCACGGCGTCGAGGATGGAGTCGGTGTCGGGTGCGCCCAGCTCTCCGACGACGGCGCCGTCGCGGAGGAACACCACCCGGTCGCTGTAGGCGGCGGCGGAGGGATCGTGGGTCACCAT
>WHUC01000180.1 GCA_009377435.1 Acidimicrobiia bacterium | reverse complement strand
CGGCCCGCCAGGCGAGGAGACCCGAGATAGCGGCCGACAGGGCCGTCATCACCAGCACCGCCGCCCGCGACGCCACCAACCATCGGGTGAGCGGTCCCAGATGCTTCCACGTCGAGGCGTCAACCCGCGGTATCGAGGTGAGGGCGCTACGCCATGTCGTCATCTCCTCGAAGTCTATGACCGTTCGGCCTCCCCCCACACTCGGCACGGCGTTATCGTCGGTTGTGACGCTTCCAGAACCACCACAGCAGGAAGCGCATGAAGTCGCCGATCACGAAAGCGGCCACCGACATCCAGAAGCAGATCAGAAGGAGGGAGTAGCCCCACCCGGGAAGATCCACCAGGGGTGTCCAGAGGTGGAGGGCTGTCAGCGCGCCCAAGCCCAGAACGAGATATAACGGCCACCAGGAATAGGTTGGTGCGCGGTGCCGCCGTGGCATGGTCCGTCCCGTCGTCGGCAAGCTTCACGGTACCCAGATCGGCGAGCGGCGGGGACGGCTTCGCCCCCTTGCTTCTCCCGCTAGCGTGACCCCTCTTCTCACAGGACCACCATGACCGGACATCTCGAAGCCACATGACCGGACATCTCGAAGCCATCTGCGTTGTCTCCGAGCTCCGCGACGACGCCGGTACCGTGGGCAAGACCGCCATCGACAAACGCCCCGTGTCCGGTCAGGTCGGAGTTAATGAGTTGGGCTTGTGGGGTGATATCCAGGCCGACCGTGAGCATCACGGGGGCACCTATCAGGCCGTCTATGCCTACTCCACCGAGGACGCCGAATGGTGGGCTTCGGAACTGGACCGCGAGATCCCCCCGGGCACCTTCGGGGAGAACCTCCGCATCTCCGGTCTCGACGTGTCGGGCGCCCTCATCGGGGAGAGATGGAGGATCGCCGACGTGGTCCTTGAGGTCACCTCGCCACGAATCCCCTGCAAGACTTTTGCCAGATGGATGGACGAGGAGGGATGGCTCCGCCGCTTCAACCGGGCACAGCGGCACGGCGCCTACCTACGGGTGGTCACCGAGGGTCATATCGAGGCCGGCCAGGACGTGGAGGTTGTCCACCGCCCCTCACACGGCGTCTCCATCAGGATCCTGTTCGGCGACGCCAACCCCGAGGCGGCATCCCGTCTCCTCGACGAGGCAACCACCACCGCCATCGATCTCGATCCAGAGATGCGGGAGGCCATGGTGCGGATGGCAGACCGGTAGGGTCCCATCTCCGGGGGAGATGACGCCATTCGATCTCGGTCACCCCACCAGCATCTGTCCTGGACCACGGAGACACAATGGGGGATGACCCTGAAGCTCCCCGCAGCCACCACCCCGAGCTGGCCCCCTTGGGGTCAGACGATCGGCTTGATCCGATCGGCGCCGGTGTACACGTTCGCCGTCTCGCCGCGGTGGAACCCGACCAGGGTCATCCCAAACCGCTCGGCGACGGCGACGGCGAGGGCGGATGGGGCCGACACCGCACAGAACACGGGGATCCCCGCCACCGCCGCCTTCTGGACGAGCTCGAAGCTGGCCCGCCCGCTCACCAGGACAACCCGGTCGGAGAAGGGGAGCCGCCCGTCCAGCAGACCACGACCCACCAGGGCGTCCATGGCGTTGTGACGGCCCACGTCCTCACGGAGCCCGATGAGATATCCTGATGTGTCGAAGAGCCCCGCGGCATGGACCCCTCCGGTCCGGGCGAACAGACTCTGCGACTCGGAGAGGATCGCCGGGAGATCGGCGAGCACGGCGGAGGACACGATTCCGCCGTGGGGTGGGACCAGCCCCCGCTCCACCAGATCGGCGATGGTGGTCCGCCCGCACACCCCACAGGCCGAGGTGATGGTGAAGTGACGTCGGAAGTGCTCGATCTCGGCGTCGACACCGCCACGGAGGGTAACGGTGACCACATTGAATCTCTCGTCGGGCGCCAGGTCCTCGTCGGTGCAGTAGGCGATCCCGACGATGTCGGAGCCGTCGTCGATGACGCCCTCGGCGAGGAGGAACCCGGCGGCCAGCTCGAAGTCGGCGCCGGGAGTGCGCATGGTGACCGCCACCGTCTCGGTGCGGCCACCGGCCGACAACCTGATCTGGAGGGGCTCCTCCATGGTCACCTCGTCGGGGCGGGGGTCACCCAGCCGACCCTCCTCCAGCCTGCGGAGGGGGAGCATCCGGGACCGTTTCGGCACGGCCGGGTCCGACCGCCCGGTCACGACGGCGGCTCGCCTGCCCGCTCGAGACGGGCGACGGCTTCCTTGTAGGCGGGGATGTCGGCCCGGGGCGATCTCCGTCCCGGGTCGACGAGGACGTTGCCCTCCGGCCAGTGAACCTGGATGGCGCCGGCGGCGAGGGGCGCCACCGCGACGACACCGGTGAGAACGCCGTGATCGTTGACCAGTCTCACCGCATCACCGTCGGCAAGACCCATGCGGTCGGCATCGTCCGCGGAGATCATCACGGCGTCCCTCCCGAACCCGCCCAACGGGTCGACCTCCTCGTGGACCATGCTGTTGAACTGCTTGCCCCTTCTCGTGACCACGACGAACTCGTCCTCGGCGGTCTCGATCGTCTCTACCGGGGTGGGTCGGAAGTGGGCCCGACCGTCGTCGGTGGGGAAGACCCAACCCTCACAGAGCCGCTCCCCCCCGTACTGAACCGAGTCTCCCTTCGAGGCGAGACGCTGGATTCCGTCGTACATCGGGATCACCCGGGCTATCTCGTCGCGGATGGCGGCGGTGTCGGCGAAGTCGACGACCCCGGCGGTTTCGGGGCGGACCCGAGATAGGAGATCGGCGAAGACCCTCCACTCGGGCCGGGCATCGGCGACGCGGGGGCCGGGAATCTCCGGGCTGAAGATGATCCTCCGCTCCGTGCTCGTCTCGGTCACCCCGCCGGGGATCTCGTACCGGGTGGTGGTGGGGAGGATGATCACCGTGTCGGCGGGCTCGGTGAGCATCTGTGACGACAGGGTGATGTCGATGTGGACCCGGAGGGGGATCTTCTCCATCCCCCGGTCGATGCCCTCGGGGTTGGGCATGACCTCCCGGAAGTTGCCGCCCACGGCGAGAAGGACGTCGAGATCACCGGTCTCGGCGGCGGCGAGAGCCTCGGGAGTGGTCATCGGCGGCGAATCGGGAACGTCGAACCCCCACAACCGGGACATCTCGGCGGCCATGTCGGAGTTCACGGGTCGACCCCCGGGGAACACCCGTGCGTAGGCGCCCATCTCGGCACCCCCCTGGACACCGGAGTGGCCCCGGATCGGCATGAGACCACAGCCCTCCCGACCCACGAATCCCTTGGTGAGGGCGAGGTTGACGATCGTCTGGACGTTGTCCTCACCGGTGGCGTGTTGGGTGATGCCCATCCCCCAGACAAAGACCGCCCTCTCCGCCCCGGCCAGCATCCGGGCATAGGACTCGATTCGGTCCCGGGAAAGACCCGACATCCCCTCCACCTCGTCCCAATCCAGGGCGGTGACGTGAGTGGCGAGCTCATCGAAGCCGGTGGTGTGGTCGGCCACGAAGTCGTGGTCGATCCAGTCGTTCTCGATCATGGCCTTGATGGCGCCGTTGAGGAAGGCCCGGTCGCCATCGGGTCGGACGGCGAGGTGGTGATCGGTCATCGTCGTCCCGAACAGGGCGCTCTCCATGTCCGACGGCACCCAGTAGGCGTCCATCCCCGGCTCCATCATCGGGTTTACCAGCGCCACCTTGGTCCCGGCCTTGCGGGCGTGGAAGAGATACTTCATCAACACGGGCTGGTTCTTCGCCGGGTTGCATCCGATGAAAGTGATCAGATCGGTCCCGATCAGATCGGTGTAGGAGCAGGTGGTCGCCCCCACCCCGAGGGAGTCCTTGAGCCCGAA
>WHUC01000179.1 GCA_009377435.1 Acidimicrobiia bacterium | reverse complement strand
AGGCCCGCGCCGACATCGCCCGGAGACGTTTGATGCGCTCCTCCATCGGAGGATGGGTCGACAACAGGTTCATCAATCCCCGACCTCGTACGGCCGTGAGGGGATTGGCGATATAGAGCTGGGCGAATGCCGGGTTCACATCCATGGGCACCCGGGCGGCGCCCCCACCGATCTTGGCCAGTGCGGAGGCGAGCTCGAGGGGGCGACCGGTCAGGGCGGCCCCGTCGGCATCCGCCTCGAACTCCCGAGACCGCGAGATAGCCATCCGGATCAACATGGCGGCGAGGGGGGCGACGATAATGGAGAGCAGCACACCGATCGCCCCGAGGGGGTTGTTCCGGCTGCCACGCCCACCCCCGAAGAAAAAGGCGAAACGGGCCAGCATCGACAGGGCGGCAGCCATCATGGCCGCTATCGAGGAGATCAGGATGTCGCGGTTGCGGACGTGTGAGAGTTCATGGCCGAGGACCGCCTCGAGCTCCTCGGGTGTGAGCAGCTCGAGTATGCCGGTGGTCACCGCCACTGCGGCGTTCTGGGGATTTCGCCCCGTGGCGAATGCGTTCGGTTGGCTCTGATTGATCACATGGATCGACGGCATCGGCATACTCGCCGCCGTGGTCAGACGACGCACCGACGCATAGACGCCGGGAAGCTGCTCCTCCGTGACCGGCTGGGCGCCCGACGAGGCGAGGGCGATCTTGTCGGAGAAGAAGTAGGCGCCGAGGTTCAGCAACGCGGCGAAACCGAGGCCGACCCACGCCGATGCGCCGAAGGCTTGCGCGGCGAGGACCACGAGCGCGGAGAGAAGACCGAGAAGCCCGACGGTCTTGATGTTCTGCATATCCCAATGATACGACGCCGACGTCGCAACAGACATCTGGCCATACCGCCGGGCTGCATCGCAGGATGCCCCGGTCGGTTACCATCGACGGGTATCCAGCAGTAGAGAGACGGCTACGCGTGGGCATGTATCCTGAACCACCGCGAGCGTCTCCTGGCGATGACCAGGTCGGTGCCGAGGAGCAACACCAGTGAGATCGAAGTTGACCGTCATTCTGACCGCATTGGCGGTGGCCGTCGCCAGTGCGATCCCGACGTTGTCGGCAACCGGCGTCTCCGCCCAGGAGTCGGAAGACTCCTCCGATGGTCAGACCTCGTACATAGTCCTCATGGATCTCGACCCGGTCCTCGAATACGAGGGTGGCGTCGATGACCTGGCCCGCACAAAACCCGAGGACGGGGATCGTCCCAACCCGAAGTCCAGAGCCGTCCGTCAGTATCGCAAGTATCTGAACCAGCAGCAGAACGAGACGGTCGAGGCGGTGGACCTCAAGCCGACGAACATCATCAACCGCTTCCACTACGCCACCGTCGGGTTCTCCGTCCTGCTCACCGAGCGTGAGGCCGAGGAGATGCGACGTCAGGATGACGTCGTCTCGGTCGAGCGGGATGTTCTCTACCAACTCGATACCGACGCATCACCGGAGTATCTCGGGATCAGCGAACCGGGCGGCGCCTGGGACACGGGGTACACCGGGGAGAATGTCGTGGTGGGAGTGATCGACACCGGGATCTGGCCGGAACACCCCTCCTTCACCGACGACGGCACGTTCGACGCGCCACCGGACGAATGGACCGGAGACGCTTGTGACTTCGGTGATACCGCCTACAACCCCGACGACGTCGGCTTCGAATGCAACAACAAGCTCATCGGCGCCCGGGACATGAGGGCCACCTATATCGCCCTGATCGGGGCCGAGGTGTACAACTCGGCCCGCGACTACAACGGTCACGGAACTCACACCGCCAGCACCGCAGCCGGAAACGCCGACGTGACGGCCTCCGTCTTCGGCCAGGACCTGGGGACGGCCTCCGGCATCGCCCCAGGGGCACATCTCGCCGCCTACTCGGCGTGCGGGGATCTGGGATGTTACGGATCCGATCTCACCGCAGCCATCGATCAGGCCGTTGCCGACGGGGTCGATGTGATCAACTACTCCATTGGTGGTGGGGCGGCGGCGCTCACCGCCGCGGGACTCGCCTTTCTCACCGGCAACGCCGCAGGTGTATCGGTCGCCACGTCGGCGGGAAACTCGGGACCGGGGGACGCCACGGTAGGGTCGCCGGGAACCGATCCGTGGATCACAACGGTGGGTGCCAATACCCACGATCGGAGTTTCTCCGGCGCCGTCACCGTGGGTGATGAGACCTACACGGGGGCGAGCATCACCGCAGGCAGCGAGGAGCTCCTCCTGATCGACGCCGCCGACCGGGGTAATGAGTTGTGCGATCCCGCCGTCCAGTTCGAGCCCGCCATGGAAGGGGAGATGGTTCTCTGTGCCCGGGGTGCGGTCGCTCGTATAGTCAAGAGCCAGGCCGTCTCCGAGCAGGGTGGCGGCGCGATGATCCTCTACAACCAGAACGACACCCAGGAGCTGGTCACCGACAGCCACTGGGTCCCTTCCGTCCATGTCACCTTCACCGACGGCAACGCCATCAAGGCTGCGATCGCAACCGCCGAGGGAGACCTCACCGCCACCATCGAGGCACTCGGTGCGGAACCGACCCCGGGGTCGGTGATGGCCGGATTCTCCTCGCGGGGACCCAATCCCATCACCGGCAACATCCTCAAGCCGGATGTGACCGCACCGGGTGTGAACATCCTCGCCGGGAGCACACCGACTTCCAGTCCGGGCCCGGGCGGGGAGCTGTTCCAGTCGATCAGCGGAACATCGATGTCGAGCCCCCACGTCGCCGGTCTCATGGCGCTGATGACCCAGGCCCACCCCGGCTGGTCCCCCGCAGCAATCAAGTCGGCGCTGATGACCACGGCGCGACAGGATGTGGTCCGAGAGGACGGCACAACACCTGCCGACGCCTTCGATATGGGGGCGGGGCATATCGACCCGAGCGGCGACGCATCCGCTCCCGGCTCGTTGTTCAACCCCGGTATCGTGTTCGACGCCGGCCCCGCGGACTATGTGGCCTATCTGTGCGACATCGCCCCCGATTTTGTGGGCGGTGACGCCTGCGACACGGTCGAGGGCGCCGGTTATCCACTTGCTGCCGAGGAGCTCAACCAGGCATCGGTCGCGGTCGGAGAGGTCGCCGCATCAACCTCGGTGAGCCGAACCGCCACCAATGTCTCGGATAAGACCCTCAACCTGACACCGACCATCGAGTCGCCTCCCGGTACCGAGATCGAGGTCTCCCCCACACGTCTCACCATCGCCAGGGGACGCACGGCGTCCTTCGAGGTCACCATCACCACCCTCGCCGACGCCACCATCGACGAGTGGAGCTTCGGGTCGATCACATGGGCCGAGTTCTCCCGTGGTCAGGGGGAGAGGGGTGTTTCCGCCTACATGCCGGTCGTCGTCCGCCCCGTCGCCCTCGCCATCCCCCCCGAGGCCATCGATGAGGGCGCCGAGGGTGAGCTGAGTTTCGATCTCCGATTCGGCTACGGCGGCGAGTACCAGGCAGCGGCGCACGGATTGGCCGCACCCGAGACCATTTCCGGCATTGCGACCCAGGACACGACCCCGGAGGGGGGTAGCCCGGTGTTCGACCCCTCCGACGGGGGTCAGGGTGCCACAACCCATGAGATCGAGCTCTCTGGTGCCACATATACGAGGCTGTCATTGGGAACCGAGAACCTCACGGTCCCCGATGGGACCCCGGCAACCGATGTCGATCTCGATCTGTTCCTCTACGACTCCGAGGGCAATCAGGTGGCCGGCTCAACGGCGGGGGGAACAAATGAGCTACTCGACCTCACCCTGCCCGAGGACGACACCTACACGTTGTATGTTCACGGCTGGGCCACGGCGGGCGCCGACGAGATCGGCTACGACATCCAGACATGGACGGTCCCCGACACCACCGATGGATCACTGC
>WHUC01000178.1 GCA_009377435.1 Acidimicrobiia bacterium | reverse complement strand
CAAGGGCATGGACCTCACCCGGATGGAGCTCAAGCGACACTTCGGACAGTGCCTGGGTGGCATCGAAGCGTTTGGAGACACCCTCGATCTCGAAGACCGGGCGAGCTTCAGGCATGAGGCTTCTGCGTCATTCCGAGAGCCAAGCTCGCTCCCAGCCAATGCTGGTGGTTGGGGGTAGTCACCACCAAGCTCCTCCTCGGTCCGAACGCCCCACACCGAGCGGGTACGTTCATCTGTGTGACATATTACATTAGGTCACACGCGAGCCCGTGGGCAAGCGATACATCAGATTTCC
Source organism: Acidimicrobiia bacterium (assembly GCA_009377435.1). GTDB lineage: Bacteria > Actinomycetota > Acidimicrobiia > Spongiisociales > ZC4RG35 > WHTL01. Next base: position 3,605 of record WHUC01000178.1, on the reverse strand, counting down.
GATCCCCCACGGGTGTCATCGACGTGGGCGAGCCGGAATATGGTTCCAAGTGTGCGTGTGGCAGGACGGGGGTCTGGTCGCCGAGATGCTGGAGCACGCCGGCGCGTGCTGTCTCGAACCGTGGGCTGAGGGTGACGCCTGACGTGAGCGCGAGCCCTGGGTCCGAGGGTTGCCTCGCGCTGACGTCGTGGCATCTCGATCTGCCCCTTCAAGACGGGAGAATCCCCGATGATCAGAACGAGGGAGCGTAGGCAATGAGAGCAGGCGTTCAGACGAGTCGACGGACGGTGAGCGGGCGGACCTCGGCGATCCGATCAAAGTCGGCATCGACGTGCAAGACACCGAACTCGTGGTGTAGAGCCGTCTCCGCGATGAGGAGATCGGGGATGGGTGTGCGATGCCACAGACCGTGGTGGTGAGCCAGATCCCGCTGGAGCCGAAGCGCCCGGTCTAGTAGGTCGGCCGGGGCTGGAACCAAACCGAATGCGCCATGCAGAGCGGTTCGCATCGAGTCATAGTGCCCGGCTGATCGGGCCGAGTAGAGCTGTTCAAGCTCACCGACGGAGCACAGATAGAGCAGGTCGGACAGCTCCGCTAGTTGGGATGCCACATGGGGGTCCGTCGAGCGGGCAGCGGCACTCTTGTCGACCAGCCACCCCCCTACCGCCACATCTCCTCCGACATCAGAACATCCATGTCGGCATGAGACGGAAGGCCCTCGAAATAGGCGCGCTGGCGTTCGGCTCGAGCGTCAGTCTCGTCTTCTGCCTCGGCGGCGACCCGCCGCAGCGCCTCTTCGACTGTGGCACGGATGGTGGGAGCGCCGAGCGCGCTTCTGGCCCGGGAAAGGAGCTGCTCGTCTATTTCTATGGTCGTGCGTCTTACCATATGTACAGCATAGCATACTTCTATGTACATAAGTTATGATCGGAATTGGAGCAGAGGTGGTCGGCGGTGAGGTGGAAGATGCGGCGGCACGCCTCCCGAGCGGTGTGGATCGAGCGCTGATGGAGGCGTTTGAGGTGACCAATCAGCGGGTGATCCGCTCGGTGTGGGTGGTCACCTCTTCCAGGATCTCGGGGTCGGGCGCCACCCCGAGACCGGGACCGGTGGGGACCCTCATGTGGCCGTCCTCGACCACGAAGGGGGTGGTGAGGTCCCGGTGGTAGTAGCGGGCCGACGCCGAGATGTCACCGGGGAGCACGAAGCCTGGGAGGGAGGCGAGGGCGAGGTTGGCGGCCCGTCCCAGACCGGTCTCCAGCATCCCCCCGCACCACACCGGGACATCGAGCTCGGCGCAGACGTCGTGGACCCGCCGCGCCTCCAGATAGCCACCGACCCGACCCGCCTTGATGTTGACGATGCCCGCCGCCCCCATCCCGATGGCGTCGGCGGCGACCTGCGCCGACGTGATCGACTCGTCGAGACAGATCGGTGTCGTCATCCGCTCCGCCAACTGGGCGTGGCCGACGAGGTCATCGCCGGCGAGAGGTTGTTCCACCATGGTCAGCCCGAAGTCGTCGAGGGCGAGGAGATGGTCGAGGTCGGCGCGGGCGTAGGCGGTGTTGGCGTCGACCTGTAGCCCGACGTCGTAGCCGACATGGTCCCGCACCGCCTCCACCATCCCGACGTCCCATCCGTGCTCGATCTTGAGCTTGACCCGGAGGTACCCGTCGGCGAGATAGCCGTCGATGGCGTCGATGAGCTGGGGTATCGACTCGAAGATCCCCACCGACACGCCGACGGGGACCGTCTCCCGCACCCCACCGAGGAAGGTGGCGAGTGACATCTCGGTCCCCCGGAGCTGGGCGTCGAGGAGGGCCATCTCCAGGGCGCCCTTGGCCATGCGATGCCCCTTGATCCCGGCCAGCACCGTCTGGACGTCGGTGGCGTCAACGTCGGCGGCGGCGATGAGGGCGGGAGCGAGGAAGCGACGGAGGACATCCTCGGCGGAGGCGACATACTCGCTGGAGTAGCGGGGCTCGGAGCCGACCACGCACTCCCCCCACCCCTCGGCGGCGTCGGTGACAACTCGAACCAGGAGGGCCTCGCGGACGACCTCGGTCCCGAACGAGGTGCGGAACGCCCCCACCAGGGGCATCTCGATCCGTCGCAGCTCCACATCGCTGATCTTGGTCACCGTTCCTCCAACACGAACCAGCCGTCCCGGGTCATCGCCGTGATGCGATAGCCCCGATCGAGGACCGTCCCCAACCCCACGCGAACCGCCCGCCGCCACAACCGTGCCAGCTCCGGGTTCTCGGAGCGAATCGCCTCGATGTCCTCGGGCACGGCGACGAGTACGGTCCGGGCGTCGGCGGGGATGTCTGCCACCACGGGCTGTCCGCCCACCACGTCGACGGACACGGCCGACCGCTCCCTGATGGCATCGGTGTCGACCTCGGGTCGTTGCCGGGCGATGGCGAGGTCAACCCCTGGGGTGGCGAGATGCCAATGGACGAAGAGACGATCGGTGTCGTCACCGGCGTTTACCCCGTCCCGCATCTCGCCATAGAACTGGGGCAGATAGGACACCGGCTCGACCCCGAGACGGTGGATGTTGAAGTAGGCGTTGCGTCGGACCAGGGGGTCGAAGGTCCAGCTGATCAGGTCGATGCCCCCCTCCAGGGCCCACATCCTCTGGTGGAGTTTGAGGGCGAGCCCCACCCCCCGACCCTGATGGGAGGCGAGAACACCGGCGATCTGGGAATGAAGATGGCCATCGGCGGCGAACAACCCGAACGTCGCCCCGACCAGTGTGTCGTCGGCGTAGGCCCCGACCATGTAGTTCCCGATGTGGACCGCGGCCCGGATGAGGCTCGGGTTGAGAGGGGCCTGTCCGCCGGCGGTCTGCCACACCTCCTCGAAAAGTGCGGCGGCGAGATGGTGCTCGTCGACATTGGTGAGCTCTCGCACCACGACGCCACTCTTGCGGGCCGCCTCCTCTGCCGTCGCCGCGGCCTCGGCGACCAGCTCCGAACGTGACCGATCCGACACCCCGCTCATAGGTGGGCCTCCCCGGCGAGGATCCGCTGCACCATCCCGTGGAGGAGGGCGGTGCGGTCGCCCATGGCGGAGAGGTCGACCCACTCCCCCTCAGCATGGGCGTTGCCCCCCACCGCACCGAGACCATCAAGGGTGGATATGCCCGCCGATGCCGTGAGGTTGCCATCGGAGGCGCCCCCGACGGCGACACCGTCGAGTGGGGGGAGACCGAGATCGGAGGCGACATGGGTGGCGAGGGCGAACAGCGTCTGCGACGAGGAGGGAGGCATGGGGGGTCGTCGCGGACCGTGCTCGAGCTCGAGGGACGCACCCGGAAGCTGGGGTAGCAGGGCCTCGAGCTGCTCCTCCACCGTGTCGAAGCGGGCCTCGTCGAAGGAGCGGACGTCGATGTAGACCGACGCCGCCGCGGGGACTGTGTTGGAGGTGGTCCCCGCCGCCGACACCGTGGGGGTGAGGGTGGTGTCGGCGGGAAGATCGATGTCGGAGAAGGCAACGATCTGGTGGGCCAGCTCGACCCCGGCGTTGACCCCGTTGTGGGGCTCCAACCCGGCGTGGGCGGCCCGCCCCGTCGTGCGCAGGATGTACTGGCGGGTCCCCTT
>WHUC01000177.1 GCA_009377435.1 Acidimicrobiia bacterium | reverse complement strand
TGACGTCTCGATGTGATCACACCTGTGTTGAAGCCGGCGAGATGGAGCCCACCGGCGAATCGGGCGTGCTCGATCTTGAGACAGCGGTCCTGGACCACCTCTAGACCGGCATCGAGCGCCTTCTCGGCCGCCCCGTCATGACGGAGACCCAACTGGAACCACACCACCTTGGCCCCAACCCCGATGGCGTCGTCAACCACGTCGGGTATGTCCTCGGGCTTGCGGAATATGTCGACGATATCGGGGGTCTCGGGGAGATCGGAGAGGGAGGGGTAGCATTTCATCCCGAGGACTTCCTGGTAGTTGGGATTGACCGGATAAAGGGTCAGTCCGGTGCGTGACAGATAACGCGCAACGAAGTTCGACGACCGGAGTTCGTTACCGGAGACCCCGACGAGGGCGACCGAGTTGGCCTCCCGGATGATCCGCAGCCGGTCCCTTGCCGACGCTTCGGGGATCATGGGCGTGACATGCATTGTTCAGCGGCCTCCTAACGCCTGATCGAGGTCGTGGATTATGTCTTCGATGTCCTCGAGACCGACCGAGATCCGGATCATGTCGTCACCGACGCCGGTTGCTTCCCGCTCCTCGGTGGGGACCTGTTGGTGCGTGGTCGACGCCGGATGGATAACCAGGGTCTTGGCGTCGCCCACATTGGCGAGGTGCGAGGCGAGCTCCACCTTCTGGATGAATCCCACACCGGCGTCGTAGCCACCGGTGACCCCGAACGTGAACACCGCGCCGGGGCCTCGGGGCACATATTTGTCGACGAGAGTGCGGGCCGGTCCGTCGTCGAGCAGGGGATAGCTCACCCATGCCACCGCGGGATGGGAAGCGAGAAAGCGGGCGACCTCGGCGGTATTCTCCACGTGGCGCTCCATCCGGAGCGGGAGTGTCTCCAATCCCTGTAACAGGAGGAACGAGTTGAACGGGGAGAGGGCGGGGCCCAGATCGCGCAATAGCTCGGTCCTGGCCTTGGTCAGGTAGGCGAACTCCCGGAAGTTCTCCCAGAACCGAAGACCGTGGTAGGCCGGGGAGGGTTCGATGATCTCGGGGAACTTCCCGTTGTCGAAGGGGAACCGGCCGCTCTCGACGACCACACCGGCGATCACGGTGCCGTGACCGCCGATGAACTTGGTTGCGGAATGGACCACGATGTCGGCACCCCATTCGATGGGGCGGCACAACCAGGGAGTGGCGAAGGTGTTGTCAATCATCAGCGGAATGTCCGCAGCCCCCGCGATACCGGCCACCGTCTCGATGTCGAGCACATCGGCGCGGGGATTCCCGATCGTCTCGCCGTAGACCAGTTTGGTCCGCTCGTTGATGGCCTCCTCGATCCGACCGGGTTGGGAGGCATCGACGAAGGTGACGTCGATCCCCATCTTTCGGAGGGTCACGTCGAACTGGGTGTAGGTCCCACCGTAGAGATTCCGCGCCGAGACGATATGATCACCCTGGGAGCAGAGTGTGAGGATGGCAACCATCTGGGCCGCCTGACCGGAGGCGGTAGCGACCGCTCCGAGCCCGCCCTCGAGCGAGGCCATCCTCTCCTCGAAGGCGGCCGTGGTCGGATTGCCGATGCGGGTGTAGATATTCCCGAACGTTTGAAGGGCGAACAGATCCGCGGCGTGTTGGACATCGTCGAACACGTAGGATGTGGTCGCATAGATCGGCATGGCGCGCGATCCGGTTTCGGGATCGGGCCGCTGTCCGGCGTGTATCGCTCTCGTGTGGAACCCGAACTCCTCGGCCATGCTCCGATGGTAGGACCGGGGCGCCGACGCGTGTTCAATCGCCCCGATCCGTTCGTCCCCGGCTGGTGCCCTGTCTCATAACGTTGGCGAGGGTCAGAGCGAGCCAGCGGCGTCATCCAGCAAGGACGCACGACGAAGACGCACTTGGCCCGTGCGTCGAGGAGGAGGACGCAGCTGGGGGCGTCGATGGCCGCTCTGAACCCGTCAAACGTTGTGAGGCGGGGCACTAGGGGTTGAAGGTGGTGTCCTCGTCGACCGACCCAAACTGGGTTATGTCGGGACTCCCCGGCTCCAGCCTCCTCCACCACTTCTTGGCGGTGTCGATTCCGCCCACACCGAACGCGATGGTGGCGGCGACTAGAACGGAGAGCGGCAGGTACTGCAGAAGCGTGTTCTCGATCTTGGCCGTGACCGATGGGGCGAAGCTGAGTGTGTCGAGGGCGGCGAGAACACCAATCACGAGGATGGTGATCCTGACCACCGTTGTGACCCAACCCAGACCACGGCTCTCGGCAAACGGGCGCACGGTGCGTGCCGCCCAGTTCGCGATCGCGGCTGTCACGAAGAGAACGAGCAGGGCGACCACTACCAGCGGCAGATAGGCTATGAGCTGGTTGAGCAGTTGGGTGAGCTGGTCGATGCCCAACACCTCGGCTGCGATCTGCACGAACACGATCAGGATCAGGAAGTAGACGACCTGACCTACCAAAGCGATTCCCGATGTCCCGGCCTGCTGGAGCATGGACTCGACTCCCGCCGCCTCGGTAAGACGATTGGTGCCTACCCTCTCCAGACCCTTGACGAGAAGTGTGCGGATCCACTTAGCGATCCAGTTGCCGATCCAGAGGAGGAGCAGGGCGACGATCAGTCGGGGAAGGAAGCTCCCGATGTCGGCGCCCAACTCTGCCAGTGACTGGAGAAGTTGGTCTAGGAAGTTGAAATCGACTTGAGCGAACAGGTGCATTGGTCTCTCCTCTGGCGATTATGCCTGACCATCAAGAGGGTAACAGGGTGCCTTCATGGATGTCTTGTCGGTGGTTATCACCCCGATATTTCGGAGCCATGTATGAGCTGTCTCGCTCCCTGTGCGCCAGTCTCCTAGACCACTAGGAGGTGACCATCTCCGGGGGGAGGTGGGTGCGGTCACTGAGGGCGCGGAGACTCCAGGCATGATGTCCCGCGGTTGGCCGCGACACCAGACGTGAGACACCGGAATGGACATGGCTGAATCGGTCCCACTCCCACGGGACCGCGTCGACACCCAGCAGTTTGCCCACAATGAGGGCGTTGGTGCCGCCGTGGGCGACCACCACCACCCGGCGCTCATCGACCCCCGACCACAGATGGGCGGGATTTGCCTGGGTGATGCCACGGGTGGCGAAGGTCTCATCGAGCCCACCGTGGATGCGTTTGTGGAAGTCTCGGAAGCTCTCTCCCCCCGGGGCACCCTCCCACAGCTCGTCGACGGTGCGATCCTGTGCGGAAGCAAAGAACTCTTCGATCTCATCGGCCGGACTCCCGTCCCAGTCGGGCGGGTTCTGGATCTCGGCGAGCCAACCCATGACCTGGGGTTCCAGCCCTGTCTCCTCCGCTATCGGCTCGGCGGTCTCGCGGGCACGGACCATCGTCGACACCCAAAGTTCGTCGATATCCCATTGTTTGACACGTTCGGCGACGCGTTGCGCCTGGTCACGACCCAGCTCGGTCAGTGAGGGGTCGCTCCAGGCGACGCCGTCGACGACATAGGCGGGTTGGGCATGTCTTATCAGGGTAAGCCACATGTGCCCGAAGGGTACCGGAAGCCCGACGGGGGCACTCCGGGCCGAAGACGAGCGATGGCCGCACCAAGGGAGAAAGGTGGGGCCATCGGAGGTGGTTCGTGCTCCACTGCCGAGAGGTGCGAGGAAGCAGCGGAGGGGGAGGGATTCGAACCCTCGAGACCCCGAGTGGGGCCCAACGGTTTTCAAGACCGTCGCTTTCGACCGCTCAGCCACCCCTCCGGATGTTTGGGGGAAGGGTATCGCGCCGGGAGAGTACCGCCGACTCGGCACTCCCTAACGTGTGGATATGAACGCAGCACTCACCCAACTCGATACGTTGGGAATCTCCCATGAGGTGAAACGCCACGGTCGGGTCGGATCGCTCGAAGAGGCCGCCAAGGCCCGGGGGGTAGAATCC
>WHUC01000176.1 GCA_009377435.1 Acidimicrobiia bacterium | reverse complement strand
ACCGGAGGCGCCTGATTGGATGAACCGTCTGCTCGATCTCGACCCGCGACTGGTGGTGTTCGCACACGACGACGCCGTCTGGATTCCCGGGGACCGGTGAACGAGGTGTCAGTTCTTCCGTTGCTTCCGCGCCGAAACATGAGGGTCCTGGTCATCGGTGGGACCGGCTTCGTCGGTCCGGCGGTGGTTACAGGCCTGGTTTCAGGAGGGCACGTCGCCACCATCTACAACCGGGGACACTCCGACACCGACCTCCCGGAGTCGATCGATCGCATAACCGGCGACCGTCTCGAGCTGCCTGCGATGCGGCCGGCCATCGCTGAGTTCGGTCCCGACACATACGGTATGGTTGTCCATATGAAGACCACCCTCAACATCCCAGACGCCGTGATGGAGCGGCTTCGCCGGGAGGCGACACGTCGTGGGGTGACCATGTCCTCTCTGGTCGAAGCCGCCCTCCGCAAGCTCCTCGATGAGCAAAGCGACCAGACGATGGATCTCCCACCCCTACCCAGGTGGGACAGTGGGGGAATCCTGGTTGACGTCGCCGACCGCACCGCCCTGTACGACACGATGGATCGGCACTGAGTGTTCGTCGTCGATACGACGAAGCCGTCTCCGGATTGATCGCCGTATCAGGACCCGCCTTGGCCGGCAACATCATCCATGACGCCGAGGTGGTGGACCCACTGGCATCCGACATCTCCTGAGGAGAATCCACCGACCCCCGATTCCTACTCGGGCTCGGTTATGGCCTCGTTCTTGGCGAGGGCGACCATCCCGCCTTCCGAACGGGTGAAGCGGGCCTCGTCACGTTCGGGGTCGACGCCGATCTGGGCACCGGGCGGGACCACCACGTTCTTGTCGATGATTGCGTTACGGATGACCGCCCCCTCCCCCACCCTGACGTTGTCCATGATGATGGTGCCCTCGAGCGTGGCGCCCGGAGCCACCCGCACCCCCGGTGACAGCACGGACTTGCGCACATAGGCCCCGGAGACGATGACACCGTTGGAGAGAATGGAGTCGGACACGTCGCCCGATCCATGCTCGCCCACCGCAACCACCTTGGCGGGCGGCGCCGTATCGGTGGTGGTGTAGATCGGCCACTCGTCGTTGTAGAGGTTGAAGATGGGCTCGACCGCCACCAGATCCATGTGGGCCTCGAAGTAGGAGTCGAGGGTCCCCACGTCCCGCCAGTAGGCCCGGTCCCGCTCCGTGGCCCCGGGGACCTCGTTGTCGGTGAAGTCGTACACATGGGCAAGACCCTTGCTCACCATCTGGGGAATGAGATCACCACCAACGTCATGACGGGAGTCGGCGTTGTCGGCATCGGTGGCGAGGGCGTCAAGGAGGGTGTCGGTGGTGAACACGTAGTTGCCCATCGAGGCGAGCACCTTTTCCGGGTCGTCGGGGAGACCCTGGGGGTCGGTGGGCTTTTCCAGGAACCGGGAGATCCGGGTCCCTCCCGACTCGGCCTCAATGACCCCGAACGCGGAGGCCTCCACCCGGGGCACGCGGATACCCGCGACAGTGACCCCGGCACCACTCTCGATGTGGGCGTCGAGCATCTGGGAGGGGTCCATCCGATAGATGTGATCGGCGCCGAACACGAAGATGAAGTCGGGCTCCTCGTCGTCGATGAGGTTTAGGTTCTGGAAGATGGCATCGGCCGACCCGACGAACCAGCGCTTCCCCCGCCGCATCTGGGCGGGGACGGAGGTCACGTAGTTTCCGAGGAGGGTCGACATCCGCCAGGTGCGGGAGATGTGGATGTTGAGACTGTGGCTCTTGTACTGGGTCAGGACTACGACCCGTCGACTGCCCCCGTTGACAAGGTTGGAGAGGGCAAAGTCGATCAGCCGGTACTGTCCACCGAAGGTCACCGCAGGTTTGGCCCGGTCCCGGGTCAACGGCATCAGCCTCTTCCCCTCGCCACCGGCGAGCACCATGGACAACACGTGTGGCCGACTCATCTGCGGAAGCTCCTCTGGATTGTGGTCTTCTGCGTCTTCATCCTGCGTCCCTCACCTCCCCGATCACGAACAGCGTGGCCATGGCGGGAACATCAAGAACAACAGAATGGGGCTGGCCGTGAGAAGGCATGTCGGGTCGGGTGATCGATTCCCCGCTACGCCAACCGGTGCCTCCGTACTCGGGGGAGTCGGAGTCGAGCCCAACCGTCCACCTCCCCGGATGGGGCACCCCCAGCACCAGACCCTCCCAGGGGACGGCGGCGAAGTTGCAGACGACGAGGACGGGATGCTCCCCCAGGGCCCTGCGAAGGAAGCTGTAGGTGCTGCGTTTGTTGTCGTCGGCGTCGACCCAGACGAACCCCGACGGATCGTGGTCGCCTGTGTGCATCGCCGGGTGCCCCTTGTACCACTCGTTGAGGGCGGTCACCCAGGCACGGACGCCATCATGGTCGGGATCGGCGAGGAGGCCCCAGTCGAGGGCCGACTCGTGATTCCACTCCCGCTCCTGGGCGAGTTCGGATCCCATCATGAGGAGCTTCTTCCCCGGTAGGCCCCACTGATACCCGAAGAGGGTGCGTAACCCGGCGAACCTCCGCCACCGGTCGCCATGCTGTTTGCCGAGCAACGACCTCTTCCCGTGGACCGTCTCGTCGTGGGACAGGGACAGCACGTAGTTCTCCGAGGTGGCGTAGAGCTGGCGGAAGGTCAGTTTGTAGTGGTTGTCGCCCCGGAAGAACGGATCGATACGGACATACTCCAGGGTGTCGTTCATCCACCCCATGTCCCACTTGTACCCGAACCCGAGACCACCATCGTCGACGGGGCGGGTGACCAAGGGCCACGACGTCGACTCCTCGGCGTAGGTCTGGATGCCGGGGAACCGGCCGTACACCGTGATGTTGAGTCGTTTCAGGAACTCGATCGCCCCCAGGTTCTCACGGCCGCCATGGCGGTTGGGGATCCACTCCCCGTCCTTGCGGGAATAGTCGAGATAGAGCATGGAGGCGACGGCATCGACCCGGAGACCGTCGATATGGAAGGCGTCGAGCCACCAGTGGGCCGATGAGAGAAGGAAGCTCACGACCTCCCCCCGGTCGTAGTTGAAGATGAACGATTTCCAGTCGGGGTGGAAGCCCTGACGGGGGTCGGCATGCTCGTAGAGGTGGGTGCCGTCGAAGAATCCGAGCCCATGCTCGTCGGTGGGAAAATGGGAGGGGACCCAGTCCATGATCACCGCGATCCCTGCCCCGTGGAGCCGGTCGACCAGATACATCAGGTCCTCCGGTGGGCCCCACCTCGAGGTGGGGGCGTAATAGCCGGTGGTCTGATACCCCCACGAGCCGTAATAGGGGTGCTCGGTGAGAGGAAGGAACTCGACGTGGGTGAACCCGGTCGCACCGAGGTGGTCGATGAGGGGGTCGGCGATGTCCCGGTAGGTGATCCAGTCGTCCCGCTTCCAGGACCCGAGATGGAGCTCGTAGATGGAAATGGGGGCGTCGTGGGCGCTCCGCCCCGCCCGGGTCGCCATCCATTCGTCGTCGGACCACTCGTGCCCAAAGGCCCACACCTTCGATGCGGTTGCCGGCGGGGTCTCGTTGTGGACGGCGTAGGGATCGGCCTTCTCCACCGTGTAACCGTGGGAGCGGATCAGATACTTGTAGGTGTCACCCTGACCGACGTCCCCCACCCTGGTGTGCCAGATCCCGGCGTCGTTCGGTGTCATCGGAGCGGCCTCGTCGTTCCACCCGTTGAAGTCGCCGATAACGGTGACACGGTCGGCATTGGGGGCCCACACCGCGAAGTCGGCGCCCCCCTCTCCGTCGGGATGGCAGCCCATGACCTGATAAAGGGTCTCGTGCTTCCCCTCGGCGAACAGCCAACGGTCCTGGTCGGTGAGCTCTCGTCCCATCGCCGTCGAGCGTAGCGACGAAACAGACGGGAGGCTCGGGGTCGACACCCTCT
>WHUC01000175.1 GCA_009377435.1 Acidimicrobiia bacterium | reverse complement strand
GAGCGGTCCTCGACCTCGACGATGCGATCGTCGTCGATCGGCTTCCAGAAGCTCGGCCATCCCGAGCCCGACTCGTACTTGGTGTCGGATTCGAACAGTTCGGTCCCACAGCCGGCGCACGCATAGATCCCGGGACGCTTCTCGTCCCAATACACGCCGGTGAAGGGCTGTTCGGTCCCACCGCGACGGAGGACCTCAAAACGCTCCAGACCAAGCTGTTCCTTCCATTCGGAGTCGGTGGTGGGTAGTTCCTTGTGATCGGTCATGAGGCTTCTCCTTTGGAGGCTGGTCTTCTTGTGGGAACGATCGCGGCAAGCCGTTCCACGAATATGCCCTGGGCGTCATTGAGACGCTCAATGGCCGTCACCGGGTCGAACCATTCAACCCGATCCACCTCGGGGAACGTCATCAGGCGTCCTCTCCATTCCATCTCGCAGGTCCCCGGCTGGAGGGTGTCCGGGTCGAAGTCGGCCTCCACCGCCCAGGCCACTATCCCCTTGCCGGAGCGGAGGACTGTCTCCCCGAGGGGGAGCCACTCCCCGTCGGGCGCCGGCCATCCCGTCTCCTCGGAGAACTCGCGACGCGCCGCCTCCATCTCGGTCTCACCGGGTTCGCCGACACCCTTGACCACCGACCAGGCTCCCCGATCCTTATTCGCCCAGAAGGGACCACCGGGGTGGGCGATCAGAACCTCGAACGTGGCACCGCCATGGCGGTACGGCATCAACCCTGCGGAGGGGGCTGGCATGGCGATGGATTCTTGGCACCGGTCAAGGGATTCTCCGGCCGATGGGCCCGATGACCTCGTGGACCATCGCCACCAGACGGTCGGCGTCGACCGGAGGCGGTGGCAGGTCCTCGACCCGGATACGGCCCCGATCGATCATCCCGTCGTGGTCGATCGTCACGTCGAGGGATCTGAGCAGGGCCAGCATCGGCTCGTTGGACGAGAGCACGTCGAAGGAGAACTCCTCGATACCCACCAGGGCGGCAACAGGGCCGAGACACCTGACGAGGGCGTTCCCGATTCCCCGATGATGGAACTGGTCGACGATGCCCACGGCGACGTCGGCGGTCAAGGGCTCATCGGGAAAGCGGACAAAACGGGCCACCCCGGCCGAGCGGCTACCGAGACGGGCGCCCCAGGCAAACCGTGTGGAGCCGTCCATCTCGGTGAGATACTTGAGGTCGTGGGAGGTCAGCTTGTCCACCGGGGACAGGAAGCGCTGGTAGCGCGACTGCTCGGACATCTCGGCGAACGCCTGTGCGATGAGATCGCCGTCGCTGGCGGCGATGGGTCGGATGCGCAGGGTCTCTCCGTTGGCCAATGGCACCGGGATCGTCCGCTTCTGGGTCTCGCTGGTGTTCAAGGAATCCTCCGTGCACGATGGGCGATACTGCCACTCGCCGATGGTCCCAGTCTAGGAGTGTCGCCATCCAACTGGCAGGACGACGATAGGGTGGGGCGGACGCTCATTTCGAGGACACTTGTCACCTGACCGACCAATGCGGATCCTCATCGTGTGTCTGGGAAACATCTGTCGATCTCCGGCCGCAGCGGCCGCTCTCCGGGAGGAGGCGAAACGTAGAGATGTCGCCATCGAGGTCGATTCGGCGGGGACCGCGGAGTGGCACGTCGGCGATCCTCCCCATCATCAGATCAGGGCGGCCGGCGAGAGGGTCGGTCTCCGCATCGACGGGTCGGCGCGACAGGTCGATCCCTCCGACTTCGGACGGTTTGACGTGATTCTGGCCATGGACGCCTCCAATCACCGCGATCTTGAGGACCTGGCACCCGATGCGGAGGTGGTGAAGAGGATCCACCGGTTCCGATCCTTCGACGACTCGGCGAACACGTTGGATGTTCCCGACCCGTGGGGTGGACCCGATATCGGATACGACGAGACGATCGTCCTCGTCCAACGGGCCGCCAGGGGTGTCATCGATGCCATCGGGTCGGGGCGACTCCGGTAGTTCACACCAGCCTCCTAGACCGGTGCCAAACGTGATGCGGCACCGGATCTGACGCTCTACCGTCGTGGGGATGGTCGACATCACCGAGCTCCGGACACGCTTCCCCGCCCTCGATCGCAAGGTCGACGATCGCCCGGCCCTGTATCTGGATGGCCCGGCAGGCACCCAGGTCCCGATATCGGTGATCGATCGGATCGCTGCCGCCATGGTCGAGTCGGTGTCCAATGTGGGTGGGCCCTTCGCCGCCTCGCGCGACTCCGACCGCGTGGTCGACGAGGCCCGCACCGCCGGGGCCGACCTATTCGACGCCGAGCCCGGGGAGATCGTGTTCGGAGCGAACATGACCACTATGACCTTCGCCTTCTCCCGGGCCGTCTCGTCGTCGTGGGGCCCCGGCGACACCGTCGCCGTCACCGGGCTGGACCACGATGCCAACGTCACCCCATGGGTGAGGGCGGCACGGGAACGTGACGCCGAGATCAGGTTCATCGGGATCAACGAAGACGCCACGCTGGACATGGCCTCGCTTGATTCCGTCCTCGACGACTCGGTCAGGCTGGTGGCCGTCACCGGTTGTTCCAACGCCTTTGGGGCACTCGTCGACATCCCCGCCGTGGTCGACGCCTCCCACTCGGTGGGGGCCCGTGTCTATGTCGACGCCGTTCACCTCACACCACACCGTCGCCCGGCCATCACCACCCTCGGCGCCGACGCCGTCATCTGCTCGGCCTACAAGTTCCACGGTCCACATGTCGGGGTGCTCCGTGGTGACCCCGACTGGCTCACCGAGATCGAGGCCGTCAAGGTGAGGCCTTCTCCCCCGGAGCCACCGGGCAAGTTCGAGACGGGAACGCAGCCGTTCCCCCTCCTCGCCGGATTCGCCGCCACCATCGACCATCTCGCCTCCCTCGGAGAGGGCGACTCCCGGCGGGAGCGGCTGGCCTCGGCCTTCGACTGGATAAGCGAACGGGAGCATCGACTCGGCTCGATGTTCGTCGATTCGCTGCCCGACAACGTGACGATCATCGGACCTCCCACCATGGAGGGTCGGGTGAGCACCTTCGCCGTCTCTGTCGAAGGGGTGGGCCCGGGCGAGGCCGCCCGTCGTCTCGGTGAGCGGGGCTTATTCGTATGGGCGGGACACAACTACGCCGTAGAGCCGATGCGACGGCTCGGATTTCTCGACGAAGGCGGTCTGGTCCGCATGGGGATCACCCACCTGAACACGGAGGACGAGATAGAACGGCTCGTCGACGAGCTGGCCGGTCTCCGGGGATAGAGTGAATCCAGTTGTGACATTACGCGTCGAGGGAAGACCGGCGGCCCCGGGCACCGCGATCGGCCCGGCCTTCGTGATCGAGGAGGTGTCGGTGGCGAATCGTTCCGCCTCCGACCCAGCGGCCGAGAAGCAGCGTCTGCGCGGCGCCTTCCAGAGTGCTGTCGCCCGACTCGAGGAACTGGCGGAGAGCACGGGTGAGGAACTGGCCGAACAGGCGGAGATCTTCGAGGCCCAATCGATGTTCGTCCAGGATCCCGAACTGTTTTCCTCGGCGGAAAGCCTCATCGACGACGACCAGAGCGCCGAATCCGCCACCTCCGACGCCCTCGACGAGCTCGGGGCGGCCCTAACCGCCCTCAATGACGATTATCTGTCCGCCCGGGCCGGCGACATCGCCGATATCAAGCAGCTGATCCTGGGAATCCTCTCGGGGGCGGAGACCCAGATCCCCGACATCCCCTCCATCCTCGTCGCCTCGGATGTGACACCGACCCAGACCGTCTCCATCCCCCGCGAGCGAATCCTGGGGATCGTATGTGCGCTGGGGTCGGAACTGTCCCACGCCGCCATCCTCGCCCGCACCCTGGGGATCCCAGCCGTGGTGGGGGCGACCGGCATCACCGAGGCGGCCACAACCGGGGTAATGCTCGCCGTCGATGGCAGCCAGGGAGTGGTCGAGGTCTCACCCGGCGCCGCGATCGTGGCCCATTAC
>WHUC01000174.1 GCA_009377435.1 Acidimicrobiia bacterium | reverse complement strand
GGGGACCTCTGCCATGGTGGCGTAGAACTCGGCCTGACAGTGGGCCACCTGCCGGGCCTGGGCCCGCAACAAGATGACCAGTTGGTGGCCGTTGAGACGGGACCGCTCCACCCCCGCCAACAACGCCCCCAACTCGGGACCGGGCGCCATGTCCTTCAAGTCGCCTATCAGACTCGTAGTGGTTATCGACATATGTAATACACTACAAAACACCCCCGACAGAATCGGGTTGGAGATGGTTGAATCTGAGAGAGCAACTCGACCGAAAGGGTTTGACCGGGGCGGCTCGCCCTCGGCCGCTCCTGGTTTGTGCTCCGTTCGGAAGGGTAGTTAGCGTAGCTAATCATGCCGAACCCCGACCTTCCCGATGCCCTCCGGTTGACGGTTGGCCGTCTGGCCCGCCGACTGCGGCAACACTCTCTGGGCGAGCTGACACCATCACAGCGTTCCGTCCTCGCCACCCTGGGACGAAACGGCCCGGTGACGATGGGGGCACTGGCCGAGTTGGAAGGAATCTCACGCCCCAGCGTCACCGGGATCGTTGGGCGCCTCGTCGATCAGGGCATGATCGAACGCCAGTCTGTTCCCGATGACGGCCGCTGTTCATTGGTGGCGCTCACCGAGGGCGGTTCGGCGACATTGGAGGCGGGACGGGACGAACGAACCGCCTTCCTGGCCTTGCGAATCGATCGGTTCGGCCCCCAAGACCGACAGGTCCTGGCGGAAGCCGTCACGCTCCTGAATCGAATGGTCGACGAGGAGTGAATGCCCCCGGGGTCGTCGCCCGCCGGATGTTCGCGGCCCTCTCAGTCCGCAACTTCCGCCTCTATTTCATCGGACAGATGGTGTCGGTGTCGGGAACGTGGATGCAGCGGGTCGCCCAAGCGTGGTTGGTGCTCGAACTAACCGGCAGTGGGACCGCGGTGGGAGCGGTGACGGCGCTTCAGTTCCTGCCGCTCCTGATCGTGGCGCCGTTCGGTGGCCTGGTTGCCGACCGGGTAAACAAGCGGAGACTTCTATTCCTCACCCAATCCCTGGCGGGATCGATGGCTGCGATCCTCGGTGTCCTGGTCGCATTCGGCCTCGTGGAGCTGTGGATGGTCTATCTGTTGGCGTTCGCCCTCGGGCTGGTCGGCAGTTTCGACAACCCCGCCCGACAGGCATTCGTGATGGAGATGGTGGGACGGACCCGAATCACCAATGCGGTGGGTCTCAACTCGGTATTGGTCAACGTCGCCCGCATTCTGGGGCCGGCCGTGGCGGGTGTCCTTATCGTCACCCTCGGTATCGGACTGTGCTTCCTCTTGAATGCTGTCTCGTACCTGGCGCTCATAACGGCTCTCGCCATCATGCGAGATGAGGAGTTGGACCATCCGGGACCACGACCTCGGGAGCGGGGCCAACTCCGCGACTCGTTCGCCTATGTTCGCTCTACTCCCCGGCTCTTCGTCCCACTCTTGATGATGGCGGTGATCAGCCTCTTCTCCTACGAGTTCGAGGTGGTTCTCCCCCTCATGGCTCGTTTCTCGTTCGGGGGCGATGCTGACACCTTCGGACTGATGTTCGCCGTTATGGGTGTCGGAGCAGTGGTGGGTGGCCTCTACACAGCGTCGAGCAACGATCGGCCGGCAGCATCGCTGTCTCGGATCGTCGCCATTTTCGGGGTTGCCATGCTTGCAGTCTCCCTGGCCCCAAATCTGGGGGTAGCGCTGATGGGCCTGGCCGTGGTAGGTGCCACCGGGACCAGCTTCCTCGCCATGGGCAACTCCGTCCTTCAACTCACGGCCCGCCCCGAGATGCGAGGGCGCGTCCTGGCCCTGCGGGCAGTGGCGTTCCTCGGTGCCCGACCCCTGGGTGCGCCGGTGGTGGGTTGGATCAGCGAACATCTCGGCCCTCGCTACGGAATGGGCATCGGCGCCTTGGCCGCCATTCTCGTTGGTATTACCACCCACCGTCGGCTCGCCGCCACCGACTCCTCGTCCACGAATCTGGTTCGGCGCGAATGAGCACCCGTTGGTTCGGGCACATGTGGGGTCGGAGGGAAGAGATCACATACGATATAGAGAGACCTTCCTTCTACCCGAGGACACCATGAGAGCAGCGCAGTTGACGGCACCGGAGACAATCGAGCTGGCCGAAGTCGCCGAGCCGAAAGCGACGGAGGGTCTGGCCGTCCTCGAATCGGAGATCATGGGGGTGTGCGGCACCGACGTCAAGGTGCTCAGGGGCACCATCCCGGTGTCGATGCCCCGGATCATGGGTCATGAGTTGGTGGGCCGGGTGGTGGCCACCCCGGATCCCGACGTGATCCCCGAGGGGACCAGGGTGCTTGTCGATCCCTCCCTGGCCTGCGGCACCTGTCATCAATGCCTTCACCGACGACCCCACCTCTGCAGTCGCGGTGGGCTGATGGGGCGGGAGATCGACGGCGTCTTCGCCGAACTGGTTGCGGTCGACCCGGCACGGCTCCTTCCTATGCCGGAGTCGATAGAGGATCGGGAGGCCGGTCTCATCCAGGTGCTGGGGACCTGTGTCCACGGTCTCCGCACCGTTGACGTCTTCCCCGGTGATGTGGCCGTGGTCCTCGGTCTGGGGGTAGCCGGCCAGCTGATGGTCCAACTTCTCTCGCAGCGGGGCGCCACCGTGATCGGCATCACCCGTTCGGAGGAGAAACGCCAACTCGCCGCCCGGCACGGTGCCACCGCGGTCGCCGCCCCGGGGGACGCCGAGGAGGTGATCGGCGACCTCACCTCCGGCATCGGCCCCAGTCTGGTGGTGGAGGCCGTCGGCACCGAGGCGACCCTGTCCCAGGCCATCGAGTGGGCGGGGACGGCCGCCGACGTCGTCTTGTTCGGCACCCTCACGGGCGGCCAGAAGGGTCTCCCCTACTACCAGCTCTATTACAAGGAGCTCACGCTGTGGAATCCCCGCGCCGCCCTCCTCGAGGACTACGCCCGGGCCATCCAACTCGTGGGGGATGGTCTCCTCGATGTGGGTGAGATCGTCACCGATGTCGTCCCCCTCGACGAGATCGAGGAGGCCTTCCGGCTGGTCGACGACCCGGCATCGCTCAAGGTGCTGGTAGACCCGAACGACGGCCCATGACCGCCGACCTCACCATCAAGGGAGGCCGTCTCGTCACCGCGGAAGGAACACGCCGGTCGGATCTGGCGGTCGATTCGGGGCGGATCACCGCGGTGGGCACACTCGAGGGCGAGGGTGAGCTCATCGACGCCACCGGTCTTCTCGTCCTCCCCGGGATGGTCGACACCCACGTCCATCTGATGGACCCCGGCCCCACCGATCGTGAGGACTTCCCCACCGGCACCTCGGCGGCCGCCGCCGGGGGGATCACAACCATCATCGAGCACACCCACTCCAACCCGGTGCGAAGCCCCGCCGATCTTAACGAAAAGCGAAGCCACCTATCCGACCGTGCCAACGTCGACTACGGGCTGGCGGCCCATGTCTGGCCCGAGGACGTCGTCACCATCGCCGACACCTGGGCGGCCGGCGTCGCCTTCTTCAAGATCTTCACCTGCACCACCCACGGCGTCCCCGGACTCGACCCGGCGGCGGTCAACTCCACCCTGGCTGCCCTGGCCGATTGTGGGGGCCGGGCCCTGGTGCATTGCGAGGACGAGTCCCTCACCGACGCCGCCGAGAAGGCCCTGCGGGAGCAGGGCCGAACCGACCCCGGGTTGATCACAGAGTGGAGGTCGCGGGAGGCGGAGCTGGTGGCGGTGGCCTCGACCGCCATCCTCGCCGGTGCCACCGGGGCAACGGTGACGCTGGCCCACGTCTCCAACCCGGCGGCTGCCGAGATCGTGTCCACAGCCCGGGACGGTGGCGCCGACATCGTTGCCGAGGCCTGCCCGCAGTACTTCGCCCTCGACGAGAACGAGGTGGCCGAGCATGGCCCGTTCCGTAAGTTCACCCCACCGGCCCGGATCCGCTCCGACGAGGAGCGGCGTCTCATGTGG
>WHUC01000173.1 GCA_009377435.1 Acidimicrobiia bacterium | reverse complement strand
GGTGGGGTGGAGACGATTCCAGCGCTCGGCCGTCATCGCCTCCTCGCGGAGACGCTTGTAGGAGGTCGCCGACCACAGATCGACGCCAATCCCGAAGTGTTCGGCGAGTTCATCCGCCGCCCGGCGCGCCGCCAGGTTGCCCGTCCCCGAGAAGAGGACCGTCGCCCGGTGTTCGACACCGTCGGGCGACTCCTTCCAGCGGTACAGACCATCGACGACACCCTGATCCACACCTTCGGCCTTGGCCGGCTGGGCGTAGTTCTCGTTGTAGAGGGTGAGGTAGTAGTAGACATCCTCGGGGTTGTCCCCGTACATACGGTGGAGACCGGCGCGGACTATCACACCGACCTCGTACGCAAAGGCAGGGTCGTAGGCTTCGCAGGTGGGGACGGTCGATGCCAACAGGAGACTGTGGCCGTCCTGATGTTGGAGACCCTCACCCTCGAGTGTGGTCCTTCCCGCGGTGGCCCCAAGTAGGAATCCCCGGGTCCTGGAGTCGGCGGCCGACCAGAGGAGGTCACCGACGCGTTGGAACCCGAACATGGAGTAGAAGATGAAGAAGGGCACCATGGGGACACCCCTGGTGGCGTACGACGTCCCTGCCGCGATCCAGCTCGCCACCGAGCCCGCCTCGGTGATCCCCTCCTCGAGGATCTGACCGTCCTGGCTCTCCGCGTACGAGAGCAGCATCTTGGCGTCGACGGGTTCGTAGAGCTGTCCCCGGGAGGCATAGATCTTCAACTCCCGGAACAACGAGTCCATCCCGAAGGTCCGTGCCTCGTCGGGGACGATGGGAACGACTCGCGGCCCGAACTCGTCATCACGGGCGAGACCCCGGAGGAGCCGGGTGAATGCCGTCGTAGTAGAGGCCTCGATCTTGCCAGACCCGGCGTACACCTCCTCGAAAGCGGTGTCACCGGGTAGCTTCAGTGGCTGGGTGATGATGGCGGGGCGCGAAGGCAGCGGTCCCCCCAGCTTCTCCCGCCGCTCCATGAGATACGTGTGTTCCGGCGAGCCCTCCGTGGGACGGAAGTATGGCGGTACCTTGTCGCCCGAGAGGGCCTCCTCGGGGATCTCCTTTTGGAGTTCGAGCGTTTCCCGCAGTTCCAGCAGCTGTTGGTTGGTGAGTTGTTTGATTTGGTGGGTGGCGTTGCGGCCCTCGACGTCGGGACCCAGCGTCCATCCCTTGATCGTCTTGGCGAGGATGACCGTGGGTCGGTCGTTGTCGAGGGTCGTGGCGGCGTGGTACGCCGCATATATCTTGTGGTAGTCGAGACCGCCCCGGCGTAGCGCCCATACCTCCTCGTCGGTCCAATCCTCGACCAGTGCCGCCGCCTTGGGATGCTTCCCGAAGAACTCCTCGCGGACGAAGGCACCGTTCTCGGCCTTGTACCGCTGGTACTCGCCGTCGACGGTGCTGTTCATGACCTCGACGAGCGCACCGTCGTCGTCGGCGGACAGCAACGGGTCCCAATTTGATCCCCAGATGAGCTTGATGACATTCCATCCCGCACCCCGGAAGGCGGCTTCGAGCTCCTGGATGATCTTTCCGTTGCCCCGCACCGGTCCGTCGAGGCGTTGCAGATTGGCGTTGACCACCCAGGTGAGGTTGTCGAGACCCTCCCGAGCGGCGAGGGATATCGCGCCCAGGCTTTCCGGCTCGTCAACCTCCCCGTCACCGATGAAACACCAGACCCTCGAGTCGGAGGTGTCGTCGAGACCCCGGTTGTGCAGGTACTTGTTGAAACGTGCCTGGTAGATCGAGTTGATCGGCCCCAGACCCATCGACACGGTCGGGTACTCCCAGAAATCGGGCATGAGACGGGGATGGGGGTAGGAACTGAGGCCGCCGGGGCCGATCTCGAACCGGAACCGGTCGAGGTCGTTCTCGTCGAATCGACCCTCGAGAAAGGCGCGGGCGTACACACCCGGGGAAGCGTGACCCTGGATGTAGACGTGGTCACCGGGGCCGTTGGCCTTGCCCCGGAAGAAATGGTTGAACCCGACCTCATAGAGCGTCGCCGACGAGGCGAAGGTGGAGAGATGGCCTCCTATGCCCTTGGACTTGTCGTTGGCCTTGATGACCATGACGGCCGCGTTCCAGCGGACGTAACGCCGGATGCGACGCTCGATCTCGGCATCACCGGGGTACTCCGGCTCGTCCTCGGGGGGAATGGTGTTGATGTACGGGGTGGTGATCGCCGCCGGTGCCGCATGGAGATGGGTGTCGTGGGCGCGGTCGAGAAGACGACTGATCAGATAGACGGCGCGATCGGCGCCCTCGGTGTCGACGACCGCGTCCAGGGAGTCGAGCCACTCCTGGGTTTCGATCGGGTCAGGATCGGGCAGAGCGTGGACGTATTCGCTGGCGAACGCGTCGTCGTAGCGGTCGTTCATGTCTCCGAGACTACTGCCACTGGTTGGCTTGAGACGAACGCCTCCGCAACAGCATTCCACACCAGTCCCCTACCATCGGCGTGATGCGTGTCCTGCTCATGTCGACATACGAATTGGGTCATCAGCCCATCCACGTCGCCTCTCCGGCGCGGAGACTTCTCGACGCCGGCCATGAGGTGCGAGCACTCGACACCTCGGTGGAGGAGTGGGACGAGGAGTTGGTGGATTGGGCACAAATGGTGGGGATATCGGTGCCGATGCATACCGCGATGAGACTCGGCGTAGCCGCCGCCCGGCGTATCCGCAAGGACGGACGGGACCCCCCCATAGCCGCCTACGGTCTCTATGCGGGTGTGGGTAGGGACAGCCTCGTCCCCGACGTTTTCGACACCGCCCTGGTTGGCGAGTACGAGGGTGCCCTACTCGACTGGTTGGATGATCCGGGCCGGAAGGGTGTCCGCGTCGAGTTGGGTCGGAGCAGTTTCGGGGTTCCGGCACGTCATCTTCTCCCTCCACCGGACCGATATGCCCGAGCCGTCATCGATGGCCAGGAGCGGGTCGCAGCCGCCGTCGAGGCCTCCCATGGATGTCGACATCGTTGCAAGCACTGCCCCATCCCCGCCGTCTACGACGGTCGTTATCGGATAACCGGGAGTGATGTCGTGGTCGGGGATGTCGAACAATTGGTGGAGATGGGTGTGTCCCACATCACCTGGTCCGATCCCGACTTTCTCAACGCACCCCGGTATGCGATGGACGTTCTCGGGGCCGTTCACGAGCGTCATCCCCATCTGACCCATGACCTTACGGTCAAGGTGGAGCACATCGTCAAACATCGCGGTCTGTGGGATGGAATCAGACAGCTCGGCGTCAGGTTCGTGGTGTCGGCCTTCGAGTCCGTCGACGACGAGACCCTTCTCCGACTCGACAAGGGACACCGGGTTGCCGACATGGTCGACGCAATCTCCGTTCTCCGAGCCGCCGACATCGAGCCCCGACCGTCGTGGCTGCCATTTACACCCTGGACAACGACGTCGCACATCGCCGACATGTTCGACTTCGTCATAGATCGGGACCTCGTTGCCGTCTCGGACCCGGTGCAGCTCTCCATACGTCTCCTCGTCCCCGACGGGTCCCTGCTCGAGGACGATGCGGCGATGACCGGTTACGACGCCGCCAATCTCACTTGGATCTGGGGGTCCGCCGATCCCGAGGTCGACCTTCTCCAGACCGAGCTCGCCGCCATCGCGTCACGCGACGCCGACGAGGGAGTGGAGCCGTTGGCGACACTGCGGTCGATGGGCGAGGCCGTCACCGTGGCCACCGGCACAGAGTTTGTCTTTCCCGACCACCTCGATCCCGCCCCCGGGCTAACCGAACCGTGGTTCTGTTGCGCCGAGCCCACCGACTTCCAGACCACCGGGGTGGGGCTGGTCGGGGATCCGACGTCGATATGAACGGGTCCAACCGCGGGGTTCCCCTCCACCATCGGGTGCTGTCGAAACGGCTCGCCCGCGGTTAGCCCTGATCAGATAACATCGATGTATGGAGACACTCTTCGAGAACATCCTTCCACTACTGATCCTGTTCCTGGTTGTCGGTTGGTGGATCCTCCGGGGTGTCTTTCGGGT
>WHUC01000172.1 GCA_009377435.1 Acidimicrobiia bacterium | reverse complement strand
CGGGACACGGCGAGGACACCACCATCGGATCGGAGCGGCCCCACCTCGAGGAGTGGCGAACCCGAGGCTGGTAGGAGATCCTAGTGGTGTGTCCCCGAAATAGCTACGCGGTCTCGCCGGGCCTAGACGCCGCTTGCTGCGTCCTCGTCCTAGCCGCACCGCACCGGGTGCGCCGTCGTCCTGTGTCCTTGCCATCGACGCCGATGCCTCGGCGACACCGCGGCATCAATTCAAGGACACACCACTAGCTCGCGCCGGTGGTCACCCCATTACGGGCCAGGTCCTCGACGACCTCGCGGTGTCGGGCCCGGAAGGCATCGATTCGCTCGGGACCAACATCCTTCATCCACCGGTCCATGTGGGCGTGGTCACTGGTGATGTTCTCTTCGAGATATGCGGTCATCTCATCGTCCGGCTCCAGACCGACGAAGTCCAGGAGTGTTTCCATGGCGATGTCGCGGGCGGGCCCGACAATGTCCTCCAGTTCGATGTGCAACAGGGACGATCGGTCCATCCCCGCCGACCCCCTGGCGGCGCGTCGTAGGGAATCGGCCCACCATTCCAACCCTTCGAAGGGATCACGAGGTCCCCACGCCATCTTGGCCACCGAGCAGGCGACGTCCCGACCGTCACGATGGATATGGACCAGCCTCACGTCGGGGTAGAGACGTGAGAGCGCCAGGCCCTTACGGACCGTGGTCGGGGTCATCTCCACCCACGTGTCAGCACCGTCGAGTTGGGCATCGAGGATCCTGTCGGCAAACCGGCGGGCACCTTCGAGAATGAGATCGGGGCGCAACGAGCCCTCCAAATCGGCGAGAGCCTCATGAAGCTCCGACTCGGCCATCATCAGATGTAACCCCCTCGAGTCACCGTAGGCGGAGGTGCGTCTCCACCAGGTCCCAGTCACCCTCTTCCTGAAACCGGGAAACCTGTCGGGATCATCGACCAGGTCCAACAAACCCCGCCCGTCTACCAGGAAACGAGTCTCGATGGGGATCAGGGAAACGGCAGAATGGGAACCGAGCAACCGCCCCAGAATCGTGGTTCCGCTCCGCCCCGTGCCACCGATGAATATCGGTGGCTTGCTCCGCTTGGTCATGCGGAAAGATCTTCCCACACCGGTGAGACCACCCTATCGAGATCGGAGATGGATATGGGGAAGACCGTTGTCGGGGTGCCCCCGGCAGCCCAGACCGGGTCGTGACGACGGAGGGCGTTGTCGGCGAACACCCGCACCGCGGTGACATGACCGAACGGAGGTGTTCCCCCGGCGGCGAAACCGGTGGCGGACCTCACCGCCTCCAGCGATGCCCGCGCTGCGGTCCTTCCCCCGGCGACCCGGGCGAGCTCTGCGGTGTCCAATCGTCGATCACCGGGCACGAGGGCGACCACGGGCTCGTCGTCGACGGTGAAAACCAGCGACTTGACGATCGCTCCGACATCGCACCCGATGGCCGCGGCGGCATCGGCGGCGGTCTTCGTCCCAGCGGGAAATTCGGCGATCTCGATCTCGAGTCCGAGTTCGCTCGCCGCTTCGATAAGGCTGAGAGTAGCTCTGGGGAGAGACATGGACGGAGACGATACCGCATCTCCATTTCTCCTACGACCATGGGGGAAATACCATGGGACCGTCGTGAGTGCCCAAACCCCACTTCTAAGACTCGAAAACCTCCGTGCCTCCGCGGGCGACGCCGAGATCCTCAAGGGCGTCGACCTCGAGGTCCACAAAGGCGAGATCCACGCCCTGATGGGACCCAACGGCTCCGGCAAGTCGACCCTCGCCAACGTTCTCATGGGACATCCCTCCTACAAGGTGACGGGGGGAAGCATCACCTACAAGGGTGAGGACATCACCCGGGCCGCACCCGACTACCGGGCGAGGTTGGGGATGTTCCTCGCCTTCCAGTATCCCGAGGAGATCCCCGGGGTGTCGGTGACCCAATTCCTCCGCCAGGCATTGTCCAACCGCAGCGGTGTCGACCACACCGTCATCGAACTCCGCCTCAAGGTCATGGAGGCGATGAACACGCTCGGTATGCACGGATCGTTCGCCGATCGTTATCTCAACGAGGGATTCTCGGGGGGTGAGCGCAAACGTAACGAGGTCCTGCAGCTGGCCGTTCTCGAACCCGAGCTGGCAATCATGGACGAAACCGACTCGGGTCTCGATATCGACGCCCTCCGCACCGTCGCCGGCGGGGTCAACAAGCTGACCGGACCCGAACGCGGTTTCCTCATCATCACCCACTACCAGCGTCTCCTCGATTACGTCACCCCCAACAAGGTCCACATCTTCTTGAACGGTCAGGTACACCTCTCCGGTGGCGCCGAGCTCGCCGCCCGGCTCGAGGACGAGGGTTATGACGTCTACCGTGAGGAGGCAGCGACAACATGATCACGAACATCCCACCCGCCGCACCTGGAGTACACCCATGATCCCCGATCGCCGGGATGACTTCCCGACACTGGCCGATCCCGATCTCCATTTCCTCGATTCGGGCGCCAGCAGTCAGAAACCGGAGTCGGTGCTCGAGGCCATGCACGAGTTCACCCGGACCACCTACGCCAACGTCCACCGCGGCGCCTACAAGCTCTCGGTGGCGGCCACGGAGGCCTACGAGGCGACCCGGGCGAGGGTGGCTCGATTCATCGGTGCGCCCGACGATCAACAGGTGGTCCTCAACCGTGGGGCAACCACCGGTCTCAACCAGATCGCCCTCGGTTGGGGCATCCCCAACCTGGGACCCGGGAAACGGATCATCACCACCGTCGCCGAGCACCACTCCAACATCGTGCCCTGGCAACAGGTGGCCGCCATGACCGGCGCCCGCCTCGAGCACATCCCCCTCACGGAGGATCGGAGACTCGATCTTGACGCCTACGAAGCCCTGTTGGGCGACGACGTGGCGGTGGTCGCCGTCACGGGGATGTCCAACGTCCTCGGCATCACCCCACCCCTCGACAGGATCTCGGCGGGGGCGCGTTCGGTCGGTGCCCTAGTCGTTGTCGACGGGGCCCAACTGGTCCCCCATCATCCAGTGGACGTATCGGCCCTCGACATAGACGCGCTGGCCTTCTCGTCACATAAGATGCTCGGCCCCACCGGTATCGGCGCCCTGTGGGCCAGCCGACGTCTCCTCGAGACCATGGACCCGATCGAGTTCGGTGGTGACATGATCTCCGACGTCCAGTTGGATCGGGCCACCTGGGCCCCCATCCCCCACCGCTTCGAGGCGGGGACACCGCCGATCATCGAGGCCGTCGGGTTGACCGCGGCCATCGACTATCTCGAGGAGCTGGGCATGGACACCGTCGCCGCCCACGACCGCGAACTCACCGATTACGCCCTCGTCCGCATGGCGGACATCGAGGATCTGGTGATACAGGGTCCGGTCTCGGGCGACGATCGGGCCGGTGTGATCTCGTTCACCGTCGGCGACATCCACGCCCACGACGTCGCCACCATCCTCGACGAGAGTGGGGTGGCGGTGCGGGCCGGTCATCACTGCGCCAAGCCCCTGATGCGGGAGCTCGGCGTCGTGGCCACCGCCCGGGCGTCGTTCCACATCTACAACACGACCGATGATGTGGACGCCCTGGTGGATGGAATCAATCGGGCCATCGAGCTGTTCCAACCGACGAGACCGGTTTGAACCATCTCTGCCAGCCATCCGACCGCCTCTCGTGTGAAACATGAGCCTCAAAGACCTCTATCGCGAAGTGATCCTCGATCACTACCGCAACCCGCGGCATTCGAGCACCCTTCCCAGCGCCGACTCCAGCTCCGAGGGGGTCAATCCGATGTGCGGTGACGAGGTAACCGTCGCCGTCAGACTCGACGACGACCACATCACCGACATCTCCGTGGTTGGTCAGGGTTGCTCCATCAGTCAGGCGTCGGGATCGATGATGGCCGATGCCCTCATCGGTCTCAGCCGCGAGGAGTGGGAGAACCTCGCCGAGAAGTTCAAGGGAATGCTCTCCGACGAAGAGCCCCTCCCCGACCCTCCCGGCTCCACCCTCGGTGACATGGAGGC
>WHUC01000018.1 GCA_009377435.1 Acidimicrobiia bacterium | reverse complement strand
TCCTTCAGCGCCGACACCGATGGAAGCCATGTCGTGGCGTGTCAGGGGAGTCCCGGCGGTCAGATTGTGGTGATAGGCGGCGTTCCCGACGGCGAGGGGTCCATCGAGGACGCCGGCCGGTTCATCGGCAGCTCGATCCTGATCGGGATCGTCGGGGCGTTCATGGGCTTCATCGGTTTCGTGCTTTTGATCATCGGACTGGTGCGACGGTCCAACTGGAAGGGGGATCACCCACCGCCTCACAATTCAGGAGCAACCCTCCACGTAGCTGACGACCGGCTCCATGCCGGCATGGATCGCGGTGATGGCCTCGCCGTCGGTCTCGAAGACATAGCGGGCGCTCTCGGACCCGACGATGATGTACTCACCACCCCCGACATAGAAATGGGGCTTCCGGTCGGTGATGGTGTCACCGAGAGCTGCCTCGACGTCGCTTACCGACATCCCGACCTCTATGCCGTTTGCGGTCACCCACCCCGGAGACTCCGTGGAGACGCGGGCCACGACGAGATTGTCACGACCGGAGACGGGATCACCGGTGAGGGTAGATCCGATGAAATGGATACCCCCGACCTCGGGGAGCTGGAGGATCATGCAGTGGTTGGGATCCCCACCCAGGTCGTCAAACCTGAAGTCGGAACCGATGGCCGCCTCGTTCTCGCCGATGGTCTGTCCGATCGTGACCTCCCAGAATCCGGAGGGGGAGATGATCTCCTGGGTGTCGGACGGGGGAGCGGTCGTGGTCGTGGGTACGGCGGTTGTTGTGGTCGCGGCAGTTGTTAGGGTGGTTGTTGGTGCCGCGGTAGTCGTGGGTGCTGCCGTGGTTGTCTCGCCGATGGTCGTGGGTTCGCCGACGGTGGTGATGGCGGCTTCCGTGGTCGGCACCGCCTCGGTTGTCGCACTCGCCTCGACATCTTCGGTGTCGGCGCCACATGCGACCAGGGCGAGGGCAAGGCCGATTAGCAGTAGCTTCCTCATGATTCTCCTTCTGGCCGATGGATGGCCCTTTGTTGTTCACGTTGTCACACGTTGTGGCGGCCCCATCGGTTCCCACGATCCGGGGGAGGTCGCGAAAACCCCTCTGCTACGAGCCGGTGAAGTCGGGTTTCCGTTTCGCCGCGAAGGCGGCCAGGGCCTCGTTGAGATCGTTCGACTGGAGGAAGGCGGCATTCCACAGGGCGACGTGGTCGAGGGCCTGGTCGGTGGTGAGGGACGCACCCGACCGCAGGAGCCGCTTCGCACCCCTCACCACGAGCGGGGAGTTGGCCGCGATCCTGTCGGCGATGGTCAGCGCCTCGGAAAGGGGGTCGTCGACGAGACGGTCGACCAACCCGAGATCGTGGGCCTCTGCGGCCCTGACGTCGCGGCCCGTGAAGACCAGATCGGCGACGGCGCCCGGTCCCACGATGGCGGGGAGACGTTGCAGGGTCCCCACATCGGCGACGAGACCCATCCTGGTCTCACGCACCGAGTACACGGCGTTGCGACCCGACACCCGGATATCGCACGCCGTGATCAGATCGATTCCGGCTCCGAGACACCATCCGGAGACGGCGGCGATGGTGGGGGTGTCCACCTCGGCGAAACAGGACATCGATCGTTGGAGACGTTTGATCTCGCGGTAGAGGGTCTGGTTGCGTTGCGCCGGCGACCCTCCCTCGGGCTGCAGGTCGGCCAGCATGTCCAGGTCGATCCCCACGGTGAACACCCCACCGCGTCCCGTGACGACGATCGCCCGGATCGCGTCGTCGGAGTCGGCCTCGGAGACGGCGCGGGGCAGGTCGTCCCACATGTCGGGTGACAGGGCGTTTCCCTCGTCCGGGCGATCCAACCAGATGACCCCGACCCCGTCACGACGTTCCAGTTCGATGTGTCTCATCCTCGCGATGGTATCGACGACCGATGATCCCCTACCGTTTGGATGGCACGCAATCGGGAGTAGTCATCGTGTCCAGTGACGCCGCTCGCGGCGTCCTCGTCCTTGAACCACCGCACCGGGTGCGTCTTCGTCCTGCGTCCTGGCGAGCGACGCCCCTGGCTCGCCGAAACATGCGACCGTATTTACGGTGGGGAGCACTAAGTTCTTCCCAATGGCGACCATCTTCACCCGCATCATCGAGGGAGAGATCCCGGGGACTTTTGTCTGGAGGGACGACGTCTGTGTGTCCTTCCTATCGGTGAATCCCCTCAATCGGGGACATGCCCTGGTGGTCCCCCGTGTCGAGATCGATCACTGGCTCGATGCCCCCGATGACCTGCGCAATCATCTGTTCGACGTCGCCCACACCATCGGCCTGGCCCAGTACGAGGCGTTCTCGGTAGAGCGGATCGGCGTGATCATCGCCGGCTTGGAGGTCCCCCATCTCCATATCCATGTCGTCCCGGTGAACAGCGAGAGCCAGCTCAACTTCGCCAATGCCGCCGTCGACGTCGACAGAGCCGACATGGAGGCCGCGGCCGAGGAGGTCCGGGAGCGTCTCGAGGCGGCAGGGGAGTCCGGCGTAGCCCGATGACGGCAGTCTTTCTGGCGGTGCTGTCGGCGCTGGGTTACGGGTCGGCCGACTTCATAGGTGGCCGTACCAGCTCGAAAACCCCCGAGATGGTCGTGATCGCGGCATCACAGGTCGTGGGGCTCGCCGTCGCCGTCGCCACCGCCACCGCCTTCGGTGGTGAGCCTACGCCCCGGGATCTCCTGTTCGGGGTGATCGGTGGCCAGTTCGGGTTCTTCGGTCTGATCTTCCTCTATCGGGGCATCGCCAGGGGCCAGGCTGCGGTGGTGGCCCCCATCTCGGCGGTGGTCGGGGCCCTGCTCCCAGTGATCGTCGGGACGCTCACCGGATCACGCCCCGGTACCGTGGCCTGGGTGGGGGTGGTTCTGGCATTCCCCGCGGTGGCCCTGGTCAGCGGGATCGCCCGGGTCCGGGTGGGGGAGCGAAACATCGAGGCCGTCACTCTCGGCCTCCTCGCCGGGCTTGGCTTCGGGCTTCTTTTCGCCGCCTACGGTCAGACCGGGGTGGATTCCGGTGTCTGGCCGGTGGTGGCCTCCAGGGTCGCCTCCGTCGTCGTGCTCACCATCCTCATCCGGGTGCGCAATCTGTCCACGGACGGAATCGGTGCCGCCCGTCTGCCCATCTTCTGGATCGGGGTACTCGACCTTGTCGGCAACCTCGGCTTTCTACTCGCCTCCCAGAGGGGTGATCTCGTCCTGGTCACCATGCTCACCTCCCTCTACCCGGCGATCACCGTGGTGTTGGCCAGGCTCATCGACCATCAGCCGATAACAGGTCCGCAGGGTTTCGGCTTGGGTCTGGCCGTCGTGGCCGCCGGGTTGCTGGGCCTGGGGTAGGGCCGCAGGTGCGATGGCCGCCCACGGCTTGTGCCACCATTGGGGTCATGGAAGCCACCTGGATCCCCGACGAGGAGACCATGGCCGCCTCCAACATGCGTTGGTTGATGGGGGAGGCCGGAGTCGATGATGTTTGCGCCCTGCACCGCTGGTCCGTGGAGGACCGGAAACGCTTCTGGGAGACGGTGGTCAACAGATTGGAGATCGTGTGGTCGGAGCCACCGTCGGTGATCTCTTCGGGTGACCCGCAACACACCTCCTGGTTCCCCGATGGTCGTCTCAACATCGTGCGGTCCACCCTCAGGGGCGATCCCGACGCCGCGGCCGTCATCCATCGGCGCCGCGGCGGGGTGGAGACGGTGACCCGGGGAGATCTCGGTGACATGGTCAACAGGGCCGCCAATGGTCTCACCCGTTTCGGTGACCAACCCCGAATCGCCATCGCCATGCCGATGACCCTGGAGGCGGTTGTGGCGTATCTGGCCACGGTCGCCATCGGTGGGGCCGTGGTTTCCATCGCCGATTCCTTCGCCCCCGACGAGATCGGCCGTCGACTCCGCATCGCGGGCGCGAACGCCGTCGTCACCCAGGACGTGATGGATTGGGCCGGTCGTTCCCTCCCCATGTACGAGAAGGTCCGCGCCGCCACCGATCTCCCCACGGTCATGGTCGAAACGGGAGCCGCTCTCGTCCCCGATGACGGTGACGTCGCCTGGGACGAATTGGTCAGCGACGACACCGTCTTCGAACCACTCGTCGTCGACGCCGATCACATCTCCAACATCCTCTTCTCCTCCGGTACAACCGGTGACCCCAAGGCGATCCCGTGGACCCACCTCACCCCGATCAAGTCGGCCATGGACGCCCACTTCCACCACGACGTCCACGAGGGCGACGTCGTGGCATGGCCCACCAACCTGGGGTGGATGATGGGTCCGTGGCTTATCTACGCCTCCCTGATCAACGGTGCTGCCCTCGCCCTGCACGACGACGCCCCCACCGGTCCCGACTTCTGCCGCTTCGTCGCCGAAGCCGGCGTGACCATGCTCGGGGTGGTCCCCTCCCTGGTTCGGGAATGGCGTAGATCCGACGCCGTCGCCGGTGTGGACTGGTCGGCGATCAGGGTGTTCTCCTCGACCGGGGAGGCATCGATACCCGAGGACATGGACTGGTTGATGCGGGTCCCGGGACGTGGGGATGGTTCGACCCGACCGGTGATCGAATACTGCGGAGGCACCGAGATCGGGGGTGGTTACATCGTGGGGTCGGTCCTCCAACCGGCGATCGCCGGCACCTTCTCGATGCCGACCCTCGGTCTCGACTTGCGGATTATCGGTGACGATGGTGAACAGGGTGATAAGGGCGCCCTGTATCTGGTCCCGCCGTCGGTTGGTCTCTCCGACCGGCTCCTCAACCGTGATCACGACGAGATCTACCACGGCGATCTACCGACGACCGATGTTCCCCTTCGCCGTCACGGTGACCAGATGGAGCGTTTACCTAACGGTCACCACCGGGCCCGGGGTCGTAGTGACGACACCATGAATCTCGGTGGCATCAAGGTCAGCTCGGCGGAATTGGAGGAGACGGTGACGGGGGTCAGCGGGGTTTTGGAGGTGGCCGCCGTTGCCGTTCCACCCGATGGCGGGGGACCCGACCAATTGGCCGTGTTCGTCGTCGCCGAACCAGGGGTCGCAGTCGATCCCGCCGCGACCCGTGCCGCCATGCAGACCGAGATCCGGTCCCATCTCAACCCGCTGTTCAAGATCGCAGAGTTGCGGGTGGTCGAATCCCTCCCCCGAACCGCCTCCAACAAGGTGATACGTCGTGTTCTCCGCGACGAGGTGGAGCGGAAGTAGGGGGTTGGATACCGGACGGGAGCGGCCACGCGTAGTCTCAGCTCATGGAGGGAGCGCTAGTCGACTGCGAACGGATCGTGTCCCCTTGGGGGCAGCCGGCCAATGTGACGTCGGCTGTGGTGATGGTGATCGTGGGGGTGTGGTTGGTGCTACGGCTACGGGACCAGCGCAGATCGCTCGGTGTCGCCCTCGCAGCCGTTGGAGTGGGGTCGGTGCTGTTCCACGGACCGGGGGGGCCCCTCGCCGGATGGGTGCACGACGTGACCGTTGTCATGGTCCCGGTGACGGTGGCGCTGGTGGCATTGGGTGGGGCGAAGGTGATCCGTCGGATGACGGGGATCATCGTGGGAACGTTCATCGTCACAGGTGTGGCGGCGGCGGCCCTACCGGCAACACCGATGCTCATTGTTGTGATAGTGGCGGCCACCGCAGCAGTCACGGTGGCGGTGAGGGAGGGACTCCGCATCGGGTGGTCCCAGGCGATCCTCGCCCTGGCGGTCTTGGGGGTGGGCGGTGTGGTCGAGGCGTTGTCCGGCACGGGTGGGCCGTGGTGCGACCCCGAGTCCCTGCTCCAAGGTCACGCCCTTTGGCATCTCACGGTGGCGGTGGCGATACCCCTGGTGGCGGGAGCGCTCCACCCCGATATCAGCTTCCGCTGACGTCCTCTTTGGTCAGATCCGGGGAGGTGGTCGAGTGGTCGCGATCGGTTCTGTGAGTGTTTTCCGCGCGGTATGGGCGGGGTTTTCCTTCACAGAAGCGGTGGTGCCGAGCCGAATCCGGTGGTGTTCACAGACCCTTTTCGAGGCGACGCCGCTCGCTCTGGGAGAGATGCCGCTTACGCACCCGGATCTGGGATGGGGTTACCTCGACGAGTTCGTCGGCGCCGATCCACTCGATGGCCGTTTCCAGGGTGTGTTGGCGTGGCGTCTTCAGTTTGATGGCGTCATCGGCGGCGGCGGCTCGGATGTTGGTGAGCTGTTTCTGCTTCGTCGGGTTGGCCGGCAGGTCGTCGGTGCGTGAGTTCTCCCCGATGATCATGCCCTGATAGACCGTCACACCGGGCCCGATAAACAGCACCCCTCGCTTCTGGAGATTGTCGAGGGCGAAACCGGTCGATGTTCCGTCGCGGTCGGAGACGATCGCTCCACCGTTGCGGTGGGGGAGCTCCCCGGCCCATGGCATCCATCCGGCGTGTTGCTGGTTGATGATCGCGGTGCCCCGGGTGGCCGTGAGCATGAGGGAGCGGAACCCGATCAGACCCCGGGCCGGGGCCTCGAGGTAGACGATTGTTCGCCCGATGTCGCCCGGTCTCAGCTCGGCGACGACGCCCCTTCTCGGCCCTACGGCCTGGGTGACGGCTCCCACATATTCGTCGGGAACGTCGACCCTGGCGCGCTCGGTGGGCTCGTGACGCTTCCCGTCCATCTCGCGGATGATCACCTCGGGCCGGCTCACCTGGATCTCGAAGCCCTCACGACGCATCGATTCGATGAGCACGGCGAGCTGGAGCTCGCCCCGACCCGACACTTCGATCTCCTCGGGGGAGGAGGTGTCACCGATACGAATGGAGACATTGCCGAGGACCTCGCGTTCGAGTCGGGCCCGGATTTGGCGGTATGTCAGATATCGACCGTCGTTGCCGGCGAGGGGCGAGGTGTTGACTCCGAAGGTCATCCGCAGCACCGGCTCGTCGACGGCGAGCCGGGGCAGGCGTCCGGGTTGGTCGGGGTCGGCGATAGTGTCCCCGATCCCGACCTCGGGGAATCCGGCGACAACGAACAGGTCGCCGGCGGATCGCTCTACGACATCGACGCGGCCCAGACCCTCGAATCCCATGAGATTGCCCAGTTTGCGACGGGGGACCGACCGCTCCTCCGATTCGGCGAGCAGGGTCACCCCGGATCCCGCTCTCATCGTGCCCTGGATCACACGTCCCATGGCGAGTCGGCCGAGGTAGTCGGACGCATCCAGGTTGGTCACCAGCGCCTGTAGTGGCGCCTCGGGATCGCCAGTGGGCGCGGGAATGGTCTCCACGATGGTGTCGAGGAGGATCGACATGTCGTCACCAACGGTGGGTATGCCGATCCCGGCGATGGCGAGGCCCTCATGGGCGATGGTCGACACGATGGGAAACTCGATCAGGTCCTCGTCGGCGTCGAGGTCGAAGAACAGCTGGTAGATCTCGTCGACGACCTCCTTCGACCGGGCATCTGGTCGGTCCGCCTTGTTGACTACGACTACCGCCGGAAGGCTCTTCTCCAGGGCCTTGCCGAGGACATAGCGGGTCTGGGGCATGGGCCCCTCAGCGGAGTCGACGAGGAGGAGCACACCGTCGACGAGGGCAAGGGCGCGTTCCACCTCGCCACCGAAGTCGGCGTGGCCGGGGGTGTCCACCAGGTTGATCCGGGTTCCCTTCCAATCCACCGAGACCGCCTTGGCGAGAATGGTGATGCCCCGCTCCCGCTCCTGGTCATTGGAGTCGAGGACCCGGTCAAGCGGGGTCTCATGGGCGGCGAACACACCGGCGTGACGGAGGAGGGCGTCGACCAGGGTGGTCTTGCCGTGATCGACATGCGCGATCAGGGCGACATTGCGAAAGGTGGACATCGGAGACTCCGGGAAACTCAGGGATTCCCGGCGACCGGGAACAACCACCCATGATACGGGAGTACACCCGGTTTCCCCGCATCGGCCCCGGGGGTGTTCCGGGTTTGAACCGTGGGCCGAGGGCGACGCCTGGCGTGATTCTGAGCCCTGGGCTCGGGCTGACCGACCAGGCGTAACAAGGGACCCGATCCGTTCTGTGAGTAGAAACCTGGTTCAGACCGCGGAAAATCTTCACGGAATGGTTGGCCGGCTCTCTCTGTCGGTCTGGAATGACTCGAGTTCGGGCCACAGGTTTTCGTCGGTGGTGCGGACGTCGTAGATGCTCCCCCCGATGGCCCCCACCTCCTCGGCGGCTCTCTGGAAGCGACCGAGGTGCCCGGGAGTGGTCTCGTCGGCAACCCCTCCGAGGACGTGGACGGGTGCGTTCGGTTTGCCGATGAGTTCGCGCATCCGTTCGACATTGGTGACGGTGTATGTGTGCGGATCCCGCCATGGCGTGTCCGAGCCCCGGTTGGTCCAGTAGTTCATGGGGAGCCACACGTCGAAGCTGGGGGCGAGTTCCTCCCACGGGAACTCCGGCCAGAAATCAGGGTTGACATCCTCGAGGAGGACGGGCTCGAGGACGATCGCCCCGATCACGTCGTCGGGGAGGAGACGTCGCAGCTCCTCGGTCAGGGCGACGGCATTGCGGTTCCTCTCGGCGACATCGTCGACGTTGGTTGACTCGATGTCGACGGCCAACCCGTCGACGGGGAGCTCGGAGATGGCGAGGAGTCGTTCCAGATCGGCCTCGGGGTCCGAAAACGCGGGGACGTACCACCCCACCACCGAGATGTCGTGTGTGTGTGCCCTCTCGAGAAACATCTTGAGCAGGTTGGGTTCGAATGCGGGAGCGGCCGAGTCCCATTTGCCCGCCTGGATGTACAGGGTCTGAACACCCGATTCCGCCAGTTGGTCGACGATTCCGGGACCGACCCGCTCGTCGGCGAACCCCACCGACCAGTCGAAGACGTCGAGCCAGGCCCCAAGACCGGTATATGGCTCCATGGTGAAGGGCGCCCGTCGGCTGGCGTCGGGAGCAGTCACAGCGAATACCACCGGAGCGGTCGTGGAGGACGACACAGGGGTGGTGGTTGTGGTGGGTGGAATCGTTCCCTGATCGGGTTCCGTCTCCTCCACGGCGACGGTGGTGGTGGCTTCGTCGGTGGCGTCCTCGGACACTTCCAGGAAATCGAGACCCGCCCAGATCACGGCCACCACGAGGGCCCCGGTGATGAAGGCGACGAGAACCCGGGCACCGGACCTCGTCTTCTCGTTGGAGGGTCGTTGCTCTTCTGACGGCATCGGTCGATGGTCCTTCCCTCGGGGTGCCGCGTGGTGGAAACGCAGGGTACGGGATGCCGGTTCCAATCGGTCATTGGGCGCCGATCGCCGGCAACGGCGTGACGCCGTAGGCTCCGGTGTCATGGAACTCTTCGAAGCCCTGTACACCACCCGGGCGATGCGCCGCGTCAGACCCGATCCCATCCCCGATGAGATCGTCGACTCCATGCTCGACACCGCCATCCGCGCCCCCTCGGGTGGGAACGTCCAGAACTGGCGGTTTGTCGTCGTCACCGACCCCGGGCTGCGTGACCAGATCGCCCCCTTGTACGCCGAGGCCTTCGAGACCCTGCAGCAGACCATCTACAAGCGGTCGTGGGCCCGGGCCCACGAGACGGGCGACGAGGCCGCTCTCCGGTTGATGCGGTCCAGTGCGTGGTTGGCCGAGAACTTCGCCACGGTTCCGATGTGGCTGTTCGTGTTCAGCCGCAACGACCCGTCGGGGGCTTCCATCTACCCGGCGGTGTGGAGTGCCATGCTGGCGGCCCGGTCCCACGGTGTCGGCACCTGCATCACCACCATCCTCGGGGTGTTCAAGTCGGCGGAGGTCTTCAAATTGCTGGATGTGCCCACCGACAAGGGATGGGTCCTCAACGCATCGGTGTCTTGTGGATACCCGCTGGGACGGTGGGATCTGGCCGGGCGCGAGCCGGTCCACGAGGTCAGCTACGCCGATACATGGGGGAACCCACTGGGGAGGATGATCCCCCAGCCCCTGTGGGAGGGGTGAGGTCTATCGCTCCGCCTTGCGGATCCGGGCTTCGGTCCAGGGGATCAGCTCGTTCTCGACCCGGGAATGGGTCCCGGTCCCGGGTATGTAGACGGTGCGACGACGTTTCCGATCGTGCCAGAAGTCACCGGAGGTCGCCGTCGCCTCATTGGATGTCGCCAGCCAGACCATGGTGTCCGCGGCCTGGTCGGGGGTCCTGAGCAATGGTGTCATGATCCGGCTGAATCTGGGAAGTCCACCGTCGAGGCCCGATGTCGCCGCCCAACCGGGGTGCATGGCGTGGACGACGAACCGACCCCGATACTCCTCGGCGAGACGCGAGGAGAGTACAACCTGGGCCCTCTTGACCCGGGCATACGCCACGGCGCCCTTGTAGTTGCGGCCGGCCATCTCCAATGAAACTA
Organism: Acidimicrobiia bacterium; assembly: GCA_009377435.1. Classification (GTDB taxonomy): domain Bacteria; phylum Actinomycetota; class Acidimicrobiia; order Spongiisociales; family ZC4RG35; genus WHTL01. Next base: position 13,859 of record WHUC01000018.1, on the reverse strand, counting down.
GATCGAGCTCCTGGGTGTACATCCCCCCACTGGACATGAAGAGGATGCGTGCCCCCGGTCGGAGGTGGTCCTCGAGACGGCGGGTGAGTAGATAGGGGCCGAGTAGATGGACGGCGAGCGTGGATTCAACACCCGTCGACGTGATCTGTCGTTTCCCGTTCAGCCCACCGGCATTGTGGATGAGTACATCTATCCCGGGGGTGTGGTTGTGGAGACGGTCGGAGAAATTCCTCACCGCGTCAAACTCGCCCAGATCGACGGCATAGCCAACGACATGGTCATTTCCGGTCTCAGCGGATACCTGGGTCGACACCCGGTCTACGGTCTCCTGGGACCGGCTGGTGATCCAGACCTGGGCGCCCATGGCGGCCAGACGAGTGGCGATCGCCCGACCAATTCCGCTCGACGACCCGGTCACCACGACGACGCACTCGGTCAGGTCGGTTTCGGTCTCAGTCCACCCGTAGAGGCGACGTCGGATCGGGGGGCCGAGACGGGAGAATCCGGGGACGACCGTCATCTCGAGAATCGAGTCGAGGAATCTGGCCAACATCAGCCAATCCTATGCCTGTGGCGGAATCAAGCAGGGGCCGAAGGTAGGCTCCTCATGATGGACGACGCCATCGAGATCCGGGAGGCCGTGGCCGCCGACAGCACCGAGATCGTCGAACTGTGGCGGCTTTCCGGTCTTGTGGTGCCGCAGAACGATCCCGAATCGGATCTGGATCGGTTCCTGTCGTCTCCCCATGGGGGGGCCCTCGTGGCCGAGGACGACACCGGGTTGGTCGGTGCCGTCGCATACGGGGACGACGCCCACCGGGGATGGACCTACTACCTCGGGGTCGATCCGGATCGTCGTCGTCTGGGTGTGGGCAAGGCGCTGATGGACGCAGTCGTCGAACTCCTCCGTGAAAGGGATATTCCGAAGGTGCAGCTAATGGTGCGGTCCACCAACACCACCGCCGGTGCGTTCTATCGTGCGATTGGGTTCGAGAGCATGCCGGTCGCCGGATACTCCAAATGGCTGACCGAGCCGGTGGCTTCGCCGTCCCCGCCGATGCTTGACGTCGTCATCACCTATCTGGAGATGCGGTCCCGACCCCACCTCAACTCGGTGACCCCCGCCGATCCTGCGGTCCTGACCCAGGTCCCCAGACCGACGGTCCGTTTCTATCGCTATCTCTACGACTCGGTCGGCGCCGCCGGTCTCTGGTGGGAGCGACGGGCGATGTCCGATGACGATCTCGCCGCCATCATCGGGTCCGACGATGTGGATATCCATGTCCTACTCGTCGGCAGTCAGCCGGCGGGCTTCATCGAGTTGGACAGGAGCGGTTTCCCCGAGATCAACCTCGCCTACTTTGGTCTCATCCCCGAATTCGTCGGTCGTGGCTTGGGGAGTTACCTCATCAACGAGGCGATCCGGCTGGCCTGGGACCAGTCCCCCGAGGTGCTGACGGTGAACACCAATACTCTCGATCACCCCCGGGCCCTGCGGATGTATCAGCAAAAGGGGTTTGTCCCTGTCCGCGAGGAGCGGGTGAGATGGATTGACCCCAGGGTGATCGGGCTCATCCCGTCGGGAGGTGCGGTATGGGTCTGAACGGAAGCTACTTCACCACCACCGATGGGTCCTGGTTTCAACCCACCGATCTGGCGCGGGGACCATGGGACCCCGACGCCTGTCACGCCGGCCCCCCGACCTCCCTGATGCTGCGTGCGGCGGAGCGACTGCTTCCCGACTACTCCCCGACGCGGATCACGGTGGAGCTGCACCGCCCCATCCCCATGGCGGGGTTCCGACTCGAATCGGAGGTCATCCGGTCGGGCCGAGCAGTCGCATCGGTGGGGATTCGAGTAATGGATGACGAACGCATCTACGCGTCGGCGGTGACCATGCAACTGACCCGACTGGAGACGGAGGTGACCCACCCAGAGGTGGCGGTTCCGCTGTTCACGGAATCGGTTCCGGGTGAGTTCCCCATCTCGGATACGTTTCATTCCCTCCCCGGTTTCGTCGACTCGCTCGAGGTGCGTTACGACCCGGCAGGGTCGATGGGGAAAGGCGGTCCCACCACCATGTGGATGCGCACCGTCCCCATCCTGCCCGACGAGGAGCCCTCCGGGTACCAGCGGATTGGACCTCTGGCCGATTGCGGCAACGGGATATCCTTCAACGACCACATCTCCGGGGTCACCTGCATCAACGCCGATCTCAATGTCAACCTCTACCGGGAGCCGGTGGGGGATTGGTTCGCCATGACCGCGGTGACCCATGGCAGTGACAATGGTGTCGGTATCTCCGACGGTGCCTTATTCGACACCAATGGTGCGGTGGGTCGCTCCACACAGTCGTTGCTGCTCAGAGAGACCGATATCGACTAGACCGGCAGGTCGTCCAGTTCGTAGTGGAGCTGGATTTGGTGGATACCTTCATCGTCGACACCGATGTGGGCATGCCCGCTGATATCGGCAAGTTCCCCCGTTCCTGAACCGGGGACCACCGACCATTGCGCACTGGGCTCCCCGCTAGAGTCGATCGTGCCGAAATGGAGCAGCACGAACGTTCCCACCCGGCTACCAAGACGACCCACGATCCGTTCCATGGCAACATAGCCGGCCCCGCCCGATTCCGACCTGGTGGACAGCATCTCGGTGACGCTGGTCGCCTCCAGCTCACCGGTGAACGTCTTGTCGAATGCGGTGTGAGAGAGTTCGACGTCGACGACCTTGGGCACGTTATCCGCGGTGGGCATGTCACGGTGATTGGACAATTCGAAGGTCGATCTCGCTTCCATCAACGGAAGGCTATCAACCATGCGGAACCTATTCGCGACCGGTGGGTCCTCGTGGAGGGCCCCCGTTCCTGCATGGAGTCCTCCCCCTCGACGGAGGGGGGAGTGGGGTCGAGGGGGGCACCTCCGCGACCAGATCTAACTACGGGTTGGTGGCGACGGATTAGCCATTTGGATGGTCAGATATCGCTGGTTGGTTGATGCAATCGGAACCATCAACTTTTCTAGCCGCGCCCGGCACGCCCCACCTAATAGCCAGGGTTCTGGCACAATCACCAGATGGCTACTCAGATCGTTCTCGTACCCGGCTGGTGGATTGGTGAGTGGGCCTGGGACCAGGTGGCCCAGCCCTTACGTGAGAAGGGTTATGACGTCACCGCGTTGACCCTCCCCGGTTTGGAACCGGACCACATCGCCCGAGGCGAGGTGACCCTCGACGACCATGCCAATGCGATCGCGGCGGCCCTGGACCCTGACGCTTCACGGCGAATATTGGTGGTGCACAGCGGGGCGGTTCTCCCCGGGACCATGGTGCTGGACCGTCACCCCGACCTGGTCGACCATGTGATCTTCGTCGACACCGCACCGGCCGCGGACGGGTTCGCGCCGATACCCGATCTGGCGGGTCACGAGTACCCGTTGACTGCAGCCTGGGACCAGGAGATGACCGACGGCAGCATGCGTGACCTCACCGAGGACCAGCTCGCAGAGTTCCGCGAGCGAGCGGTTCCCCAGCCGGCAGGAACGGTGAGCGGCGCGGTGGAGCTCTCCGACCCCCGCCGTCTCGAGATCCCGGGCACCGTTATATGCACTGCCTTCTCGAGCGAGGAGTACAAGTCATACGCCACCCAGGGCGTCCCCTTCCTCGCCGCCCTGGAGGATCACACCAACCTGGAGTACGTCGATCTCCCCACCGGCCACTGGCCGATGTGGTCCAAACCCACCGAGCTTGCTGATCTCATCGCAACCGCAGCCGGCGAACCCACTCCCACCTGATCGCCCCACCATCCACACACCGTTCTGTGCAGATCTTTGACGCGATGGAGCGAGTTCTCACGCGCAGAACGGTGGTCGGGTCGGGGTGACATCGTTCTGTGCAGATCTTTGACGCGTTGGAGCGTGCTCTCGCGCGCAGAACGGGGAGCTCAAAACAACGTGGGGCGGAAGAGCTGGTCGTGGCGGTTGAGGGCGTAGCGGTCGGTCATCCCCGCCACATAGTCGATGGCGCGTTCCAGGGGCTCGGCGTCGGGGACGGTGTAGGAGTCGGGCACCTGGGCGGGATGGCGGGTGTACCACTCGACGAGATCACGGATCACCCGGACGGCTCGGTTCTTCTGTGATTCGGTCTCGGCACTGAGATAGACCCGCTCGAACATGAAGTCACGCAGCTCGTCCATGACCTCGAGGTGCTCGGCATCCATCGATACTGCACCTTTGTCCGCCGACGTCTCGATGACATTGGTGATCGTGGTGCCGATCCAGTCACGGGCCGACGGCCCGAAGGTGGTCAGCGTACTGGTAGGGAGATCCCCGTAGGTGATGACGTCGGCACGGATGGCGTCGGCCACATCGTGGGTGAGATAGGCGATCCGGTCGGCGAATCGACACAGATAACCCTCGGGTGTGCTCGGGGGCGGGTCGACCCTCCAGGAATGGGCCCTGATGCCGTCGAGCACCTCCTCGGTCAGGTTGAGGGGTTCGAGGAGGGACAGGGTGCGGACGCCGTGGGCGGAGTGAAGCCACTCGGCCTCACCCTCGACGAAGGGGGTTAGTGCCTCCTCGCCGGTGTGACCGAAGGGTGAGTGCCCGGTGTCGTGGGCAAGGCAGATCGCCTCGGTGAGGGTCTCGTTGAGCCCGAGACCCACCGCCATCGCCCTTCCCACCTGGGTCACCTGGATGGTATGGGTGAGGCGGGTCACGTAATGGTCGCCCTCGGGATTGAGGAACACCTGGGTCTTGTGCTTTAGCCTGCGGAAGGCCTTGGAGTGGATGATCCGATCCCGGTCCCGCTCGAAGACGGTGCGGAAGCGGTCGGGCTCCTCGGGCTCGGCCCGGCCCCGCGACCGGTCGGCCTTGGTGGCCTCGCGGGCGAGCCCCTCGTGTTCCCGTCGTTCCCGTTCCTCGCGTTCTCGTCTCAGCATCGACACGAAGGGTAGGGCAGGGGCGCTCGCCGTCCCGGCGCGGAACCGGTTATCAGATGAGACGTTCCCGGAACCTGGCGGACAGCCAGTCCATGGTGGCGACGACGATGGTGATGGCGAGCATCTGCACCGAAGCCCGCCGGTAGTCGCCCAATGCCAGATTCTGCTGGAGGATGGAGCCGATACCACCTCCACCGGCGAACCCGAGAATGGTGGACATGCGCACATTGATGTCCCAGCGATACATCGTGAAAGAGATGTAGGGGGGCACGATCTGGGGAACCACGGCGTAAACCACCTGCTGGAGACGGGTGGCGCCGGTGGCCCTGACCGCCTCGAGGGGTCCACCCGAGATGGACTCCACCTGCTCCGAGTAGAGCTTGGCGAGAGCGGCGGCGGTGTGGACGGCGAGGGCCAGGGAGCCGGCGAACTCACCAAAACCCACCCAGATGACGAAGACGATGACCATCACCAGCGGCTCGATGGAGCGGAGGGTGTTGAAGACGGTGCGAGCCACGTAGTAGACGCTGAGACCCGTCCTCACCTCACCGGTTCGGAGACCGCGGATGGCAAGGAGGACACCGATGAGGGCACCGACCGCGGCGGGAATCCACAGCGTGTACATCGCATTGTCGATGAAGTAGAGCCAATCGATGACGACACCGACCAGCGCGGCCCAGATGGCGCCCCCGAGCGCCATCAACGCCACCGCCAGTGGTTTGCGGACCCCATCGGAGAGACGGGCCCGCAACCGGAAGCCCACCCTGCTTGCGATGATCACCAGCACACCGGCGGTGGTGAGGGCAACGGCGAGAGCGAGGGCAAGATTGATCACCTCACCAACGGTGGAGAACAGCCCGGGTATGAAGCCCCATCTCGCGAACACCGGTCTCAGGGCATCACCGCCGGCGATCAGGGCCAGACCGAGCTGGTCGATGGCGGCTATCCAAAGAACCCCCACGGCGGTCATGGCACCCAATTTGGAGAATGACCCTTCGCCGAACCGTGCGAAGGTGGCACGGGTCCCGACGTAGGCGAGGTAGCCGATGACGAGAGCGACAACGATCCGCGCCCATCCACTGTCGGGGATGACATCGAGGACGGAACGGAGGTAGCCCAGACCCAACAGTCCGAGCCCAACTCCCACGGGCAGGGCGATGAGGGAAAGTCCGAGGTTGATCACTGGTGTCGAGATGTCCCGCATCAGGTTGCGGGCGGCGACGAAGCTGAGGGGAATGGCGAGGACAAGCCCGGCCGTGGTCGCTACCAGGGCGAGGAGCACGGTGTCGACGATCTTGTCGATGGTGACGATGGTGGTGTCGGAGATCCGTGGGGATAGCCGGACGATGTCGCCCAGGGCGACGGTGTCGAGAAGGCTGCCGGTGGAAGCGTCGTAGACCACCGCCCGCCAGGTGCTGACATCGGTTCCCGCGGGGCCGTTGATGGAGATGGTGGTGGTGCCCTCGTCGCTGACGATGTCGGTGACGGTGATCCGACCGTCGTCCTCGATCTCTCTCAGGGGTATGGCGATCTGTCCGGTGGCTTGTCCCGTCTCCGCCTCGAACGGCTCACCAGCGGTGACGAACTGGGTGAGCAGATTGGACGAGTCGAGCAGACCAACCGCAGGGGTGTCCACGGTGAGCCCTTCCACCGTCACCTCGAGGCCGTCCTCGGTGATGACCCCACTATCGCGGATGCCGTTCTCATTGGTGTCGTCCCACACCTCGACGCGATTTCGCCACGTGCCGAGACGCGACTGGAGCACGACGTTGATCTCCTGGGGGTTCTCCGAGGGTCGTTCCGGCAGTTCCACCTCGACGGCGAAGCGGCCCTCGGAGTCGGCGGTGAAGGCGCCGATGTCGAGGTTGACCCGGAACTCGGAATCGGGCACGAACGTGATGTCTCCGTCGGCGCCGGGTTCGAATCCCTCGCCGATGACGGTGACGGTCGCCTCCGGATCGGCGCACGCCGGCTCGACGGTTATCGTCCCCACCCCCTCCTCGGTGCCGGTGCCGGACGCCTCGGCGCCACAGGGAACCGCCACCGGCGCCGAGATGGTCGTCTCGCCGATGTCGGTGGTGGTCAGCTCGGGTCGGGCGAGGACACGGACGATCCTCCGCAGCTGCGCCTGACGGGTCTCGGATTGGGCTTCCTCGAGATCCACCCCGACCCGGTCGATGGCGAACGAGTAGAGAAGCACCCCCAGTACCACCATGAGACCGAGGGACACCCCTCGGGGGATGCGTCTCCGCTTCCGTGGCCGGCCGCGGTCAGCCAACGCGCTCGGCCTCCTCGCCGTAGATCGCCTTGAACCTGGCGTCGTCGATGAGGGACGGTTCCCCATCGAAGACCACCTTGCCGTCGCTGAGGGCTACCGCCCGATCGGCGTAACGATGGACCAGGTCGAGGTGATGGAGGGCGCAAAGGACCGAGACCCGGTCATCACGGTTGATCGACTCCAGGATCCTCATGATGGAATGGGCCAGGACCGGGTCGAGGGAGGCGACGGGCTCGTCGGCGAGGATCATCTCCGGATCCTGCATGAGGGCACGGGCGATGCCGACCCGTTGCTGCTGACCCCCCGACAACTCGTCGGCGCGGCTGTTCTCCTTGCCGAGAAGCCCGACCCGGTCCATCCGGGCCATGGCACGGTCGACATCGGCGGGGTCAAAGCGGTTGAACAGACTCAGGGCCGGATTGGTGTAGCCGAGACGCCCCGAGAGCACGTTGGTGAGCACCCGCGACCGGTTGACCAGATTGAATTGCTGGAACACCATGCCGATCCGCCGGCGGGTACGGCGAAGGTCGTCCTGGGCGGCGGTGACGATGTCGACGCCATCCCACAGGATCCGGCCCTCGGTGGGCTCGATCAGTCGGTTGATGCAGCGGAGCAGCGTCGACTTGCCGGACCCGCTCAGACCGATGACGGCAAGAAACTGACCGTCGGGGACGTCGAAGCTGACGTCATCGACGGCCACGGTCCCGTTGTCATAGACCTTGGTCAGGTGTTCGATCTGGAGCATCAGGAGACTCGGTCCCGCGAGAACCTGTTGTCCCCCCTCCGAAGGAGGGGGGAAGGTTCCTGCGAAGCAGGTAGGGGGGCACGATGGCCCCGGCGGTCGCGACCATATCGAGTCGTGGGGTTGCCCCCCTCGACCCGACGGCTCCGCCGTCGGCCCACTCCCCCCTCATTCGAGGGGGGAGAACTCCGAGGGCTCAGTCTCAACCCAGGTCGTCGCTGCTTAGGCCGAGATCCTCCACGATCTGGCGGATGGAGTCGAAGTCGGCGTCGACCGACTCGGTCACACTATCCCAGTCATAGGCTGCGAGTGCGGTGGCAAATCCCTCAGGATCGTTCTCGGCGAACGTCAGGAACTCGGCGACGATCTGCTCCTGGAGATCCTCGGGGAAGTCAGGCGAGAACGACATGGTGTCGTTGGGGATGGGATCGGATACGGTGAGGATCCGCACCTGCTGCACCACGTCGGGTGCCGACGCGGCGATGGCGGATCGGGCGTCGTTCACCTGAAAATCCTCGCCACAGAGGAGGTCGCCGTCGGCGTTGGGCTCGCAGGAGTCGACCAGATCATCGGGCACGTCGGCGTTTGCGGCGTCGCCGTCCCACACGCTGTTGCCCTCGGCATCGGACGGCGGGCTGTAGAAGCTGGTACCGAAATCGGCGGTCCCGTCGTACACCGCCTGTACGGCCGAGTCATGGCTACCTGCCTCGACTTCCTGACCCACCTCGATACCTGCCGCGGTGAGCATCCCACTGGGGATGAGAAATCCCGAGGTGGAGGCCGGGTCGGGGTAGGCCCAAGTGGTGCCGGCGAGGTCGGTGAGACTTTGGGTCTCGGCGTCGCGGGGAACGACGAACTGGGCCCAGTACTCGGTGAACCCGAAGCGGAGGGCCTTGAGCTCCACCTCGACCCCACACTGGGTATTGGCCAGAACATAGGCCTGGGCGGGTATGAAACCGATGGTGTCGGTCGGTGAGGCGCACATCTCCTCGATCACGGCACCGTAGGAGGTGGGCACGGCCACCTCGAAGGTGAGGCCGGTAGCGGCCTCGAGGGTCTGGTCGAGGACCTCGCCCCCGGTGATGATCTCGTCAGCCGAGGCCGAGGGGACGAACAACACCTGGATGGGGTTGTCCGCGGTGCCGACGTCGTCGGCGCCGCCGACGGTGGTCTCCGTCATGGTGGTTTCGGCCGCGGTGGTTTCGGCCGCGGTGGTCTCGGCCACGGTGGTTTCGGCCACGGTGGTTTCGGCCGCGGTGGTCTCGGCCGCGGTGGTCTCGGCCGCAGTGTCATCGGCCGTGGTGTCTTCGGTCTCGGCGCCGCCGCCACAGGCGGCGAGAACGAGGGCGAAGACGGCTAGCAGTGCCAGCCAGGTCTTGGTTCGCATTTATGCATCCTCTCCTGTTTTTCTCAGTGGATGTGGGTTGGCTCTGAGTACCCAACCCGGGTCAGGATAGGCGTGTCCTCAGGAGGCCGTATCGGAAATTGTCATCTCCTCGACGAAATGGTCCCAGCCTTCGATATCGATGGTTCCCTCGATCGGATAGTTCCACGGTCGCACGAACCGACAGGTCGTGGCTTCGGGCCGGTGCTCGACGAATGCCCTCAGATTGCCCGGGGCGTCATCGAGATAGACGTCGCAGTCGACCAGCCACTTGCGACCGGTTATATGGACCTCCCGGGTGGGGAGGCGGTGATCGGCGATCCAGGCGTAGGTGTCGGGGACGGCCCACCCCGGTTTGGTGGTGACGATCACGATCTCGTGACCCGCCTTGGCCAGGGTCCACAGGGCGTCGACGGCGCCGGGAAAGGTCTCGAGATGACGAAACAGCGTCACCCCGTCCAAGTCGGAGGCCCAACGCCAGAACTGACCCATATGCTCGAAATCGGTGAGACTGGGGATGATGTCCCAGTGGGTGACGAGGTCCGCCGTCAGGTTGGTGCCCCGCTCCATGTTGTAGCGGTCGATCCATCCGGTGTTGAAGTCGGCGACCACACCATCGAGGTCGATCCCCAGTCGAAGTGATTGCATCGACGCGGAGTCTATGAGTGCTCGCTCGTCGCTCCGAATGGGCCGGGGAGGGGCGGTGCCGTTCCCTCGTCCCATTCCGACCTCAGGTTACCCACGGCCGGGATGCCTCCGTTGTCGCGGAGCATGCGGGCGAGATGGAGGAGGTTCCAGGCCATGAAGGTCGTGTTCCGGTTGGTGAACTCGTTTTCGGGGCCACCCGACCCCTCGTCCAGATATGAGGGACCGGGACCGGCCTCGCCGATCCAGCCAGCATCCGCCTGTGGGGGGATGACGTAGCCGAGATGCTGCAGGGAGTAGAGGGTGTTCATGGCGACGTGCTTGATCCCGTCCTCGTTGCCGGTGACGATGCATCCCCCCACCCGTCCGTAGAACCGATACTGGCCTTTTTCGTTGAGTTCACCACTCTGCCCATAGAGACGCTCTATCACCCTGGTGATCACCGACGACTTCTCACCCAGCCAGATCGGTGTGCCCAGCACCAGGATGTCGGCCCCGATGACCCGGGGGAACAGAGTCGGCCACTCGTCGGTCTCGAATCCGTGTTCGGTCATGTCCGGGTACACCCCCGGCGGAATGTCGTGGTCCACGGCCCGTATGAGATCGACCGTTACGCCCTGTTGCCGCATCAACCCCATCGACCGGTCCATCAGACCCTGGGTGTGCGATTGCTGCGGTGATGGTTTGAGCGTGCAGTTGACGAAGACCGCGGTGAGGTCGGAGAAGTCGGTCATCACCAGAAGATATCAGGTGCACCCCCACGACAGGGGTCGGCTGTGAGGCCGGAGCACCCGGGTGTCCACTAGCCTGCACAAGGTCGATGGAATACCTCGCCCTCTACCGGAAGTATCGACCCGCCACATTCGAAGAAGTTGTCGGCCAGGGTCATGTCACCGCAACCCTCGCCCGAGAGGCCGCTGAGGGGCGGGTGGCCCACGCCTATCTGTTCGCCGGTCCGAGAGGAACCGGGAAGACCACCACGGCGCGGATCCTCGCCAAGGCCCTCAACTGCGCCAATCTTGGCACCGACGGCTCGCCCGACGCCACCTGTGACTCCTGTGTCGCCATCGCCGCGGGCTCCTCCTTCGACGTGATGGAGCTCGACGCCGCCTCCCACAACTCGGTCGAGGACATTCGTGAACTGCGTAACCGCATATCAACAATGGCCTCCGCCGAGGGGTCACGTCGGGTTTACATCCTCGACGAGGCACACATGCTCTCCAAGGCGGCGGGGAATGCCCTCCTCAAGACCCTGGAGGAGCCACCGGAGATGGTCCATTTCGTGCTGGCGACGACCGAGCCTTACAAGTTGTTGGACACCATCCGGTCCCGCTCGCAGCGTTTCGATTTCCATCCGGTGGGAACGGAGAACCTGGCGGCGCATCTCACCCGGATCTCCGAGCTCGAGGGCTATAAGACCGACACCGCCGCCCTCATCCAGATCGCCCGTCACGCCGCCGGATCGGTGCGCGACTCGCTCAGTCTTCTCGAGCAGGTGGCGGCACTGGGTGACGGCTCCGTCACACCCCAGGGGGTGCGGCGTGCCCTCGGTCTCGCCGGGCTCGACGCCATGAACCGGCTGGCCACTGCGATCGCAACCCGTGATGCCAGGGCGGGTCTCGAGCTCGTCGCCGAACTCGCCGGCGACGGGGTCGATCTGCGCAGATTCATCGGTGAGGCCGTCGGGTTCTTCCGGGGTGTCTTTCTGTCCCACTACGCCCCCAACGTCTCCGAGATCGCCGACGAGCCCGCCGATGTCATCGAGGCTTGGAAACTGGTCTCGACCGAGCTCCCCGCATCCGATGTCCTCCGTGCTGTCGATCTACTCGGTGACGCTCTGGTCCGGCTGCGCGATGGTCGTGAGGAGCGTCTCATGGCCGAGATGGCGATGATCAAGCTGGCCCGGCCCGAGTTCTCCACCGATACCGAGGCCCTCGTCTCCCGGATCGACCGTGTCGAACGGAAGCTGGCCGCGGCCGGGGGAGGGGAGGGTGCCGCGCCGAGCCCGGACCGTTATGCCCACAAACACCAACGGACGACCCAGGCGGAGCCGGAGCCATCGGAGTCGAGGCCTGCTCCCGATGAGGATCCCGCTCCCGAGCCGGCCCCGACCGAACCAACCGAAGAGAAGGCGCCCCGGCCCGCATCAACGACATCGGCCCCCGCAAGCGGGTCCACGGAACCACCCCCTGGCGCCGCACCCCTGATACCCACCGCCGATCCCCCCGATCGTTCCCCGGCGAAGTTCTCAATGAGCGAGCTCCAGGCGGTGTGGCCGGGGTTGTTCGGGAGTCTCCGCGATCTTCTCGGAGCCCGGCGCTGGGCCCTGTTCCGTGAGGTGATTCCCGCCGCGGTCGAGGATGGCACGATCGTGCTCCAGGTGCCCCACGACTTCCATCGTGAGCAGCTCTCCAATGACCCCGCCGTGGCCTCGATAGTCGCCACCCACGCCGGAGACCTCCTCGGCGGCGAGGTGCAGGTTCGATTCCAGGGTGCGTCGGGACAGGCTGTGCCTCTCGACGGGGTCGACGACGACGAGATCGATCCGGAGAGCGAGGAGTTATTTGACGGCGATGAGACCGAGGAACAGGATCCGACGGCGCTCCTCGAAGAAGAACTCGGTGCCACCGTGATCGAGGAGACAGAGGGGGAGTAACCGCCAACGGGGACTATCCTCGTCACCGGTTAGTCTGTGGGGATGGCTCGACCACCACAAAGACCACCGGACCCGCGTCAGCTCATGAGGCAGGCGCAGAAGATGCAGGAGCAGATTCTCGCCGCCCAGGAGGAACTGGCCGGCCAGACCTTCGAGGCGACCGCGGGGGGCGGGGTCATCAAGGCCGTCGTCTCCGGGAGCCAGCGTGTCGTGTCGGTGGAGGTCCAACCCGAGGTGATAGATCCCGACGATCCCGAGATGCTCGGCGACCTCGTCGTCGCCGCCGTCAACTCGGCGCTGGAGACGGCGGCCGAGGCCGCCGACAGTCAGCTCGGAGGCATGACCGGTGGCATGGATCTGGGCGGATTGTTGGGCAACTGATGTTCGAAGGCCCGGTACAACGTCTGATCGACGAGCTGGGTCGGCTCCCCGGGATCGGGCAGAAGACGGCACAACGGCTCGCCTTTCATCTGGTCACCGTCGACGATGCCGACGCCCGACGTCTCGGACAGGCCGTTCTCGACATGCGTGACCAGGTCGGGTTCTGCTCGCGGTGTTTCAACGTCGCCGCCGCCGAAGAGTGCGCCATTTGTCGTGATCCCCGCCGGGACACCTCGATCGTCTGCGTCGTGGAACGCCCCCAGGACATCGTCGTCGTGGAGCGGACCCAGGAGTTCCGGGGTCGATACCACGTCCTCGGGGGCGCCCTTTCTCCCATCCACGGTGTTGGTCCCGGTCAGCTCCATATCGACGAGTTGAAACAGCGGATCCCCGACGAGGGCATCACCGAGATCATCGCCGCCACCAACCCCACCGTCGAAGGTGACACCACCGCCATGTACCTCGCCCGTGAGTTCAAACCCGCCGGAGTCAAGGTCACCCGGCTCGCCTCCGGTCTCCCCGTCGGTGGCGACCTCGACTACGCCGACGAGCTCACCCTGGGCCGGGCCCTGGTCGGTCGCAGCGAGCTCTGATCCGATCTTGTCCCCCCACGGAGTGGGGGGAAGGTCCCTGCGAAGCAGGTAGGGGGGCACCTCCGCGACACGCGATGGGCGCGGCTTTCAGCCGCTATCCCCCTTGTAGCCGATCAGAGCGATCCTTTGGCGGGATCCACTCGGTGGGTTGTCCCCCGTGATTGCTGCGATTCGGTCGTAGTCGTTGTCGTAATGCAATACCACCGCCTCGGCAGCCTCTGCGGCGGCGGGGAGAGAGGAGTAT
>WHUC01000171.1 GCA_009377435.1 Acidimicrobiia bacterium | reverse complement strand
GGCGATCCGACAGATGACGCCAGGTCCGGTTTCCGTTGATCTCGAGGCCTTGATCCGTGAGGACCGGGATCGGTGATGATCGTTGTCGATGCCAGTGTCGCGGTGCGCTGGTACATCGAAGCACCTGCTCGAGTGCGGCAGCTCGGCGACTGACCGACAAGTGGGGCCCGTGTTCTGTTCCTATCGCTTCACGTCGGGGAGGGTCTCGGCGCGAAGGACGATCTCGCGACGATAGGAGCGGTGGGTCTCGCGGATGCGACGCTCCGACTCGGTGGCGAGGGTGTCGAGCTCGCCCCGGAGCTCCTCGATCTTGTCGCGAAGCCGTTCCACCTCCCGTTGCAGGTCGATGACCTGTTTGACCCCCTCGAGGTTGAGACCCTGACCGGTGAGGTCCTGGATCGCCTTGAGACGGTCGATGTCGTCCTGGGAGTAACGACGGGTCCCCCCCGGGGTGCGGTAGGGGTCGATGAGACCCCTCCGCTCGTAGATACGCAGGGTCTGGGGGTGCATGCCGGCGAGGTCGGCCGCAACCGAGATCACGAATACGGCTCTCTTGCGTTTTCGGTTCATGCGCTCGCTCCGAGGTGGGATCTGAGGTCGTCGTCATCGAAGGTGCTCAGCTGTTCGAACAGCTTCTTCTCATCCCGGCTCGGCTTCTCGGGGATCTGCACCTCGACGGTGACCAACAGATCGCCCTTCCGGCCCCGGTCGGGGTCGACCCCGCGACCACGGACGCGGAAGGTGCGACCCGAGGAGGTACCCGCGGGGATCTTCAGCTTCACCGACCCGTCGAGGGTGGGGACCGTCAGCCTGGTGCCCAGGACCGCCTCGCTGATCGAGATGGGAACCCTCAGGGTGAGGTTGTTGCCCTTGCGTCCGAACAACTGGTGACCGGCCGCGTGGACGGTGACGATGAGGTCGCCGGAGGATCCTCCGTTGACTCCGGGCCCGCCCTTGCCGGGAATGCGGATGACACCGCCGTCCTTTACTCCGGGCGGGATCCTCACGGTGATCTTCCGGGTGCGCACCTCGGCGCCCGACCCCCGGCAAACCGTGCACGGGTCCTCGATGATCCGACCAGAGCCACCACACTGGGGGCAGGGCGAAGCGAAGCTGAACATGCCCTGGTTCTGGGCGACCGAACCCGAACCGCCACAGGTGGGGCAGGTGACGGGTCGGCTCGGGGGCTCGGCGCCGGTCCCGTGGCAATTGCTGCACACCGCATCGCCCCGCACCGAGAGTGTCGTGGTGACACCACGCACCGAATCCTCGAATGAGAGGCTTAGATCGGCGCTGGCGTCGGCGCCCCGTCGTGGTGCCGTCGACGTCCCACCCCGTCGACGACCGCCCCCGCCGAAGCCGAAGAGGTCGCCGAGGTCGCCTCCGAGAAGATCGGACAGGTCCTCGACATTGACCCGCTGGCCACCACCGCCTGCGAAGCCGCCGAAGCCTCCCGGCCCACCACCGGTGAAGGCACCTGAGCCGACGAGACGGCGGACGTCGTCGTACTCCTTGCGCTGGTCGGGCTTGGAGAGAACCGCGTATGCCTCGGAAATCTGCTTGAAGCGCTCCTCGGCCTCGTTGTCACCGGGGTTGGAGTCGGGATGGTTCTTCTGGGCGAGCTTTCTGTAGGCACTCTTGATCTCCTCGGCGGCTGCTCCCTCCGAGATCCCGAGCACCTGGTAGAAGTCTTTGTCCACCCAGTCCCGATTCACCTCTCCTCACCCTCCTCCGGTCCCGTCTCATCCCCACCCAGCTCCCTCCGGTCGCCGCCCGGTCCCAGGGCGACGAGGGCGGCCCGTACCACCCGGCCGCCGAGGCGGTAGCCCCTCCTCAGCTCCTGGGTGATGACGAGGTCGTCTCCGGGTGTGGTCATCACCGCCTCATGGATCTCGGGATCGAACGATGTCCCGGGTGTGGAGTCGATCACCTCGAGACCCTCCCCGGCCAGGGTGTCCAGTAGCTGGGTGTGGGTGTTGCGCAGCCCCCCGAGGAGCTTCTCCTCGGTGGGCGAGGTGGTCTCCACGTTGAGGGCGGCGTCGAAGGTGTCGAGGGTGGGGAGGAGGTGGCGTACCACCTTCTCGGCACCACGGAAGGTGGACACTCCGAGATCGCGGGAGGCCCGTTTGCGAAAGTTGTCGAACTCGGCCGCTACCCGACGCAGATCGTCGAGATGGGAATTGGCCAATTCTCGTGCCTTTACCACCTCGGCCTTGAGCACCGATATGGCTGCTTCGGGATCGTCGGGAAGCTCGATATCCAGATCCGGGACCGTGGTGGCCTCCTCGGTAACCACGGTCTCGCACTCTTCGGGTGTCTCCTCATTCATGGGAGGCGTCCCTTCGCGGGTTGATTCACGACTCGTCGTCGGTGTCGTCGCCCTCATCGATGATCTCGGCCTCCACGACATCCTCGTCGTCGCCCTCGATGTCATCGGTCACCGGGGTCTCACCGGTGGCCTGCTGCTGGTCGGCGGCCTCCTGATAGACCCGGGTGAACGCACCCTGGGATGCCGTGACCAGCGCATCCATCTTGGAGCGGATGATGTCGGTGTCGGCCGACTCGTCGTCGAGTGAGCTCTGCAGGTCGGAGAGGGAGGTCTCGATAGACCCCCTCTCGTCGTCGTTGAGCTTCTCACCCTGCTCCTCGAGCACCTTTCGGGTCTGATGGATCAGTTGGTCGGCCTGATTGCGGGTATCCACCGCCTCCCGGTGCTTCTGGTCTTCCTCGGCGTAGGCCTCGGCGTCCTTGACCATCCGGTCGATGTCCTCTTGGGCGAGGGCAGAGCCACCGGTGATCGTCATCGCCTGCTCCTTGCCGGTGGCGGTGTCCTTGGCGTTGACACTCACAATCCCGTTGGCGTCGATGTCGAATGTGACCTCGATCTGGGGGACGCCCATCGGTGCGGGCGGGATCCCGGTGAGACGGAACTTGCCCAGACTCTTGTTGTCCTGGGCCATGGCCCGCTCGCCCTGGAGGACGTGGATCTCCACCTCGGGCTGGTTGTTCTCCGCGGTGGTGAAGGTCTCGGTCTTCCGTGTCGGGATGGTGGTGTTCTTCTCGATCATCTTGGTGAGTACGCCGCCCTTGGTCTCAATGCCGAGCGTCAGCGGGGTCACATCGAGAAGGAGGATGTCCTTGACGTCACCCTTGAGGACACCGGCCTGGATGGCGGCGCCGAGGGCGACCACCTCATCGGGGTTGACCCCCTTGTGGGGCTCCTGGCCGGTTAGGTCGTTGACCAGATCCTGGACGGCGGGCATGCGGGTGGAACCCCCCACCATGACGACGTGGTCGATGTCCGAGACGGAGACCCCGGCATCCTTGATGGCGGCCTCGAACGGCTTGCGGGTCCGCTCCAAGAGGTCTTCGGTAAGCTTCTGGAACTCCGATCGGCTCAGCTTTCTCTGCAGATGGAGAGGACCTTCGGCAGTGGCGGTGATGAAGGGCAGGTTGACCTCGGTCTCGGTGACAGATGACAGCTCGATCTTGGCCTTCTCGGCGGCTTCCTTGAGACGCTGGGTGGCCATCCGGTCGTTGCCGAGGTCGACCCCGTGGTCGTTCTTGAACCCATCTATGAGCCACTGGATGACAACGTCGTCCCAGTCGTCACCACCGAGTTGGGTGTCACCGGAGGTCGCCTTGACCTCGAACACGCCGTCACCGATCTCGAGGACGGAGACGTCGAAGGTCCCCCCACCGAGATCGAAGACGAGGATCGTCTGGTCGGTCTCCTTGTCGAGACCGTAGGCGAGAGAGGCCGCGGTCGGCTCGTTGATGATCCGTAGCACGTTGAAACCGGCGATCTGGCCGGCCTCCTTGGTGGCCTGACGCTGGGCGTCGTTGAAGTAGGCCGGGACGGTGATCACCGCATCGACGACCTCGTCACCGAGATAGGAGGCGGCGTCCCGCTTCAACTTCATGAGGATGCGGGCCGAGATCTCCTGGGCGGTGTAGCTCTTGCCGTCGGCCTCGGCGGCCCAATCGGTGCCCATACGACGCTTTACCGATCGGAAGGTCCTGTCGGGGTTGGTGATCGACTGCCGTTTGGCAACCTCACCGACGAGAACCTCGTCGTCCTTGAA
>WHUC01000017.1 GCA_009377435.1 Acidimicrobiia bacterium | reverse complement strand
GAGACTCAACGTTCCCGGCGGTTCGGTCCCGTGTGCGGGGACCACCATGGTTTCGGTACTCCCCACCCATCGTCGCCGGGGGGTCCTCACCTCGATGATCACGGCCCTCCATGATGACGCCAAGGAACGCGGGGAGCCCATCGCCGCCCTGTGGGCGTCGGAGAGCGGCATCTACGGGCGGTTCGGATACGGGTCGGCGGCCGACATGGTGGGCGTATCGGTGTCAGGCCGTCGGGTGCAGGTCGAGGAGTCGGTCGATGCCGAACCCGTGGTCTTCATCGACCCGGCCGAAGCAACGGCTGTGTTCGCCGGTCTCGAGACTGGGGATCGACCCGGGTGGTTCCACCGCAGCGCTACCTGGTTGACCGGAACGACTCTCCGTGACCCCGCCGACCAACGTGGCGGCGCCACCGCCTACAGGACCGCCATCACCGGCTCTCCCAACGATCCCACCGGGTTGGTCCGGTACCGCACCAAGGGCGGGGACGACGGTTTTCATCCCGGTGTCGAGGTGGAGGTCTCCGAGCTGTGGGGCACGACACCTGGCGCCTGGGCGGGTCTGTGGAGTTTCATCCTCGGGATCGACCTGGTGACGTCGATCACAGCTCCGATGCGGCCCGTCGATGACCCCCTCTTCACCATCGCAATCGAACCCCGCCGTATCGAGACCCGCTTGGTGGACAACGTATGGGTGGCACTCCTCGATGTCGGCACGGCCTTGACGAGCCGCCGCTACATGACCCCGTTCGCGGCGACCATCGAGGTCCGCGACGGCGAGGAGGGGGAGACGTGGCGGATGGAGGTCGACAAGGACGGTGCAACCTGCGAGCCAACCACGGCACATGCCGACATGACGTTGCCCCGCCGCTACCTCGGAGAGGCGTACCTGGGCCGACCCCGCTTCGCCCAAAAAGCCCGGGCGGGTGTCATCGAGGCCGACCCCACGGTTGCCGCCACGGCCGATCTCGCCTTTTCCTGGCCCGTCCCGCCCTTCTGCCCCGAGATCTTCTAGGAGGTGGGGGTTGGGGCGCCTCCATCGTTGTTCCCCCACTCCGTGGGGGACAACTCTAACGAGTGCTGTTCCCGCAACGGGACACCGCCCATCCATCGTGGCTACGGGATCGGGTGGCGATGAGGTCAAACGTGCGAGCCGGCGTCTGTTTTCGTCGAGTCCCACATCGAGGACCAAGGCCGGTCACCGGTGGCGAGGTTCCGACGACGGACTCGACGAAAAGCTCGCACACAATCTAGATGTCGTAGAACTGATCGGACTCTTCACGTCACTTTTTGTTGTTACTGAATAGGTTGTCTGACCTGGGGAAACGTCGTGGAGGCGGGTTGCCATGCAATCTCGTCGTTTCCCACCTTTTTGCGTTCTCTCGCGGAATATCCGCGGAACGCGACACACCGCTATCCGAGGTTCAACCCGGGATCATCCCGACCCAGATCACGCTCCAGCTGCTGACGAAATGTCGAAACCAGAGTCCGGAGTCGGTGGTAGTCGTCGACGTCCAGGTCGAATTCTTCGGGGTCGAGCCGATCGAACGCATTGAGTGCCTCGATGAACCTGGTCTTGTCGAAGCCGGGGTCCTTGTCGGCTGCAAGTCTCATCAGCTCATTTAGGGGAACTGATCGACCAATGCGGCCAGGTCACAGAAGTCACGCGCCTCGGCCCGGTCGAACACCGCGAGTACTTTGTTGGCGGCGAGCTCCTTCACCGCCAGGGTCGGTCCGAAGTCGGAGCGCTCAGACGGCAACGCTCGATAGTCACCGCGAGATCCACCTCACATCGATCCTGTTCTCCCTGAACCTCGATACGGACAAAGGTGGGCACGTCCCTGACAATCACGTAGTCGAGGCCAGCTCGCTCGAGAGCGGTCATCAGAGCGTCGCGCAGTCCGATCAGGGTTTCCGCTTCCTCGGGTGTCGTGAAGTAGTCGAGGTCACGTGTCGTCCGGTCGATGAGTCCGCGGACGACCAGGGCCCCTCCACCCGCAAGAGCGAACCCGGCCGACTCAGGAAGGTCCTTGACGATTTCAGCGACTCGGACCTGCAGGGCCGTCAGCAAGAAACGTTGATCCCTCGATGGTCCTCCAGCCAGTCCGCCCACGCCCGGCGCACATGCCGCGGGATCACCAGCTCATCCCATAGATCAATCAACTCATCGACGTCGATGAACCTTCGGACATCCTCCTCGGTGCCCTCCCGGAGGACCTGTTCATAGACCCTGGCTCGATCGCGTCGGACTGACAAGTCATAGCCGACGCTCCGAACCGCTCCACCGAATGTGCGGCGGTAGGACGACCACACCCGACGCCTTAGGGCGATCGCCGTCGTCGAGGTTCTCAGGTATTGCCGGCACCTGCGCTTCAGCTCTTCTCAGCCGCTCCATACCCCACACAGGGTACCGTCCGCCCCAGTCCATACCGATGGAATAACACCCGCCGGGTGTGGTCGGATGGGGAGTGTCTGAAAAACGGTGTATCTGCCTGTTGGCCTGACATGCTGACCCGGTTTCTGGGTTGGCGGAACGGGAACAGGCGATGAGTGATTCATCGAAGCCAGCGGCTGAACGGTCGTCGGAGGACAAACAGCTCGCCGAGGAGCTGGTCGAGAGAGCCCGCAGCGAGGGAGTCGACTTGGTCGGCCCGGATGGACTGTTGTCCGGGTTGACCAAGAACGTCCTCGAAGCAGGTCTCGAAGCTGAGATGTCTGAGCATCTCGGCTACGACAGACACGACCCGGCCGGGAAGAACACGGGCAACTCCCGCAACGGCACCAGGTCGAAGAAGGTGCTGACGGATGTGGGGCCGGTGGAGATCGAGGTCCCTCGTGACCGCGACGGCTCCTTCGAACCTCAGCTGGTCAAGAAGCGCCAGCGTCGTCTCACCGGGGTGGATGAGATGGTGATCTCTCTGGTCGCCAAAGGATTGACCACTCGTGAGGTCCAGGCGCACATGGCCGAGGTCTACGGTGCCGATGTCTCCCGGAACACGATCAGCCGGATCACTGACCGGATTCTTGAGGAGATGTCCGACTGGGCCAACCGGCCCCTCGACCGGGTCTATCCGGTGGTGTTCATCGACGCTCTGGTGGTGAAGATCCGTGACGGCCAGGTGACCAACCGGCCCGTCTACACCGCCATAGGAGTCAAGGTTGACGGGGAAAGAGACATTCTCGGCCTCTGGGTCGGCAACGGTGGTGAGGGAGCCAAGTTCTGGCTTCAAGTGTTCACCGAGATGAAGAACCGGGGTGTCGAAGACGTCTGCATCGTGGTCTGCGACGGGCTCAAAGGACTGCCCGAAGCGATCGGCAACACATGGCCGCTGGCCATTGTCCAGACCTGTGTGCTGCATCTGATCCGGAACACGTTCCGGTTCGCTTCGAAGAGGGACTGGGACAAGATGAGCCGAGACCTCCGGCCCGTCTATACGGCGGTGTCGGAGCATGAAGCCAAGGAACGGTTCGTCGAGTTCACCGACATCTTGGGGTGAGAGATACCCTGCGGTCATCCGCCTCTGGGAGAACGCATGGGCCGAATTCACTCCGTTCCTGGACTACTCGCCCGAGATCCGCAAGATCATCTACTCGACGAACGCTGTCGAGTCGCTGCACGCACGGATGCGCCGAGCCACCCGAGCTCGCGGCCATTTCCCCACCGAACAGGCAGCACTCAAATGCCTCTACATGGTGGTGCGTAGTCTCGACCCAACCGGAACGGGAAGACGACGCTGGACAAGACGATGGAAGGCAGCCCTAAACGCCTTCGCCATCACCTTCGAAGGCCGAATCCTCCCCACCGACAACTAGAGATGCCAACGGCAGTTACACCGAAAGTCGGACAGTCCCTGGCCAGGGCTTTTGGTAGCGGGGGCGGGATTTGAACCCGCGACCTTCGGGTTATGAGAGTCCGGGGTATCCGCGGACCTGGGGGGATCCGCGAAACGCCTGCTCAGAGGCCATTTCTGGTACGCGTCATTTCGCGTCCTTTACCGTCCCATCGCACCCTCTCGCGCGATGGACCGATGGTCCACAGTCCGGAAGGCCCGGGCCCTGATAGGGCCGGGTTGGCAGGATTCTGACTAAGACGCGTCGCGACGACCATCGAGCGGCGCACTTGCGTTCAGGGATTCTCGCTCATCGCGGGAGACGCGGCGCGGATCGTCCACTTGAGATGACTAAGTGTGGCCTCGGCGGCTGCATCTGCGTCACCTGCCGACAATGCGTCCAGGATGTCCTTGTGGCCGTGGTTGGCGTTTTCGAGAAGGCCCGGTGCGGAAGGCGCGACTCCGATATACATCATTGAGGCAGCTTGCAGCATCCGGATGACCGTGGCTATCCGAGGTGATACTCCAAGCTCGTAGATGCCTATATGGAACTCTCGATTCAGTTGGATCCATCGTCCCACGTGTTTCTCAACTGCCATCAAACGGTATAGCTCCTCAAAACTCTTCAGATGGCTCGGCGTCACGTGCCCGGCGGCCCTTCGAGCGGCCATTGGTTCCAGTAGCATTCTGGCTTCGTAGATTTCTTCAAATTCGGAAGCGCTCAGCTCGTGAACCACGGCTCCACGAAGTGGCTCGAAAGCGACCAACCCCTCGGATGCTAGATCGCGGAGCGCTTCTCGAACCGGTGTTGTGCTGACGTCCATTTCGACGGCGAGCTCGGATTGGACCAGATGAGACCCGGGAGCGATTTCACCAGAGAGTATCTTCTCCCGCAACAGCTCCAACACCAGCTCGTGGGTCGTCCGCCGCGCAACAGAGATGGAGCCCGACTCGTTGAGATTCCATGATCCCGGGCCGCTCATCTCACAATCCCTTCATCCGCTCATGCCGATCCGAGGGGCCGGGTTACGCCCATGAGCTTCACTCCTCGCCTCTCATCTTCCTTGTCTCGTGCAGTCAAGTGCCCTCCAACGGCCGGAGCAACAAGAAACACCAGGTCATGAAGCTTCATTCCCGCATCCAGACATCCAGTCCGGGGAGCCCATCGGGTAGGTCGATCTGATATCCTACAGGATGTAGGGTCGTAATAGCACGAGGAGCACCCCATGTCGCAAACTCCCTGGAAGACAGATTCTTTCTTCTCCAGTCCATGGAACTACCTGGAAGAAGTGACCCAGTCGTTCCAGTTGCCAGAGAAAATGCAAATCCACGATGTCACGTTGCGTGATGGGGAACAGCAGGCGGGTGTCGAGTTCACCGCCGATGAGAAACTGCGCATCGCGGAAGCATTGTCCGAAGCCGGGATTCATCGGATCGAGGCGGGCTTGCCAGCGGTGTCACCGGCTGATACCAGGCGGTCAAGCGGATAGCTTCGGCCGGTTTCGAATCCGAGATCTACGCATTCTCTCGCTGCATGGTCTCAGACGTGCAACTAGCCCTGGAATGCGGGGTCTCGGGCGTGATCATGGAGGTGCCAGCCAGCCACCATCTCATTGAGAAGGCGTACCGATGGCCCGTGGAGCGGGCAATCGAAGCATCTATCGAATCGACCCGATTTGCTCATGAGAACGGCCTCAAGGTCACCTTCTTCCCGATCGACGCCACGCGCTCGACGATGACCCAGCTCCTCGACGACCTGGAAACCGTGGCCACGAATGGGTATGTAGACAACGTCGGTCTGGTCGACACATTCGGGGTCTGCTCTCCCCACGCGATCAGTTACTACACCCGACGTGTTCGCGAGCGGCTTGGGGTTCCTGTCGAGACTCACTTCCACATGGACTTCGGAATGGGAGTAGCTAACACAATCCTGGCGGCTGGAGAGGGCGCATCGGTACTGCAAACGACGGTGAGTGGCCTCGGTGAACGTGCGGGCAACGCTCCGACAGAAGAGACAGTCCTTGCTCTGCTGACCATGTACGGATATGACATGGGAATCAAGACCGAGAAGTTCACCGAGATCGCGCGGCTTGTGGCTGAACTCTCGGGCGTCAGACAACCGGCCAATCGCCCGGTGACCGGTGAGAGACTTTTCAATGTCGAGTCTGGAATCATTGCCACATGGCTGAAGAATTCAGGCGATGACCTGACCGAGCCTTTCCCATATCGACCGGAACTGGTCGGTCAACCGCAGCCTGAGGCGGTGTTGGGTAAAGGCTCCGGCGTCGACTCGGTATCCATATGGCTGGGCAAACACGGAATCCATGATGCGGATACCTCGGACATTGAGGCGATCCTCGTCGAGGTGAAGGGCCGTTCCCTGGCCAAAAAGGATCTGCTCACTGACGAGGAGTTTCTCGACATTGTCCGAGAGGTGATGCCGGGTAGGGTGAGCTAGCCGGCACACCGGAGCTGAGTCAGCAGGCACGAGGCGGCTTGCCGGTCCTGTAATTCCTCAGTCGAGTTCGAGTATCTCGGCCGAGGACTCACCCGCCCGAATACGAGCAAGCCACTGCCGCTCGCGCTCAGTCACCTCGTCGACCGCTGCCAGGGCTGCTTCGGCTCCGGCAGACGGTACTACGCTGACCCCGTCGCCGTCTCCGACTACGACGTCACCTGGATTGACGACCACGCCTCCACACTGAATCGGGACTCTATAGGTGCCGTGGAATCCCTTATGAGGACCAGCCGGGCAGGTGGCGCGCGCAAAAAGAGTAAAACCCCAAGACAATATCTCGTCGATATCCCGAACGGCCCCGTCGATGACAGCGCCAACCGCGCCCCGCTCGATGGCAGCAGCCGTCAACACCGCTCCCCACACGGCGCGGGCCGTCCCGCCCTGCGCGTCGACAACCAACACCGACCCGGGTTCGGCATCCACCAGTGCTCTGTGGATAGTCGAAGAGTCTCCCAGTGCGGTCATCACTGTGTGGGCGGGACCCGCCATCCGGTCTCCTGTCAACCGGCGAATGCCTCCGTCCATGGCTCCAGCCCGACCAATGGCATCGGAGAGATTGGCGGACGCCACCCTCTCCCACGCCGCCGATTCAAACGACGAGGACTTCAGGGTTTCTCCCGCACCACCGCACCAAGACAGGAAACGTCGAGGTCGGCAAAGCCCAGATCCAGGCCGGCCCTGGTGAGCTCTCTAACCGATTCCATGACCTCCGTGGAACCGAACTCCTCGCCGACCAGCTCCATATCCTTGGCAGCCTGGCGCAGGGCGAAGCCACCCACCTGCGCATCACTGGCAATCGACATGGCTCGAGCGGCCGCCAATGGGGAGATCCGCTCAATGACCGAGGCGAAGGTGGACACATCCATATCCGGGTCGCGCTCGCCTATCCACGAGATACTCTCGGCAGCCGCTGCGATCACCGACACGAGCAACCCATTGACCGCGAGTTTGGCAACCGACCCGCTGCCAATTGGCCCGAAAACCACGGTTCGCTTCGAAATCGCGTCAAAGAGACTCTGAAAGCGTTCGAACAACGCCGGGTCGCCACCGCCGAGGATCACGAGCTGAGCGTTTTCGGCCGGTTTCACCGAACCACTGACCGGAGCATCGAGGAAGTGGTACCCGGCTTCCTCGACCCTTGCGCCGATGCGCTGAGCCGCGGTCGGTCCGATCGTTGAGGATTGAATGAGCACCGATCCTGGCTTGGCCGCGGTGGTCCAACCACCCCTTTCGGCAAACACAACCTCCTCGACCGCATCGGCCGCCGAAACCATCACGATGGCCACGTTGGTCTGTTCGCCCACCGTGGCTGCGGAATCGACGAGCTCCACTCCGTTCGGAGCCTCGACTGGCGACCGGTTCCATGCAATGACGCGATGCCCGGCCTGGGCAAGATTGTCCGCCATGGGCCGCCCCATCGCGCCGAGTCCTATGAATCCAACGTCCATATCGCGCTCTCCTCTTCAGCTCTTCGGAGCAACCACGTTGTTGCGCAGCCTTCCAAGTCCCTCGATTTCACACTCCACTACATCGCCGGGAGTCAGGAATCGTGGCGGGTCCATCACAAACCCCACCCCGTGCGGGGTCCCGGTGAGCAGGACGTCGCCGGGTTCAAGGGTCATTCCCTTGGCGAGGAAGTGGATGAGGTAGTCGACCGGATAGACCATTTCACTCGTCGACGAATCCTGTCGAACCTCACCGCTGACCAGGGTCTTGACATGGAGGTCTTGAGGATCTGGGACCTCGTCAGCCGTAGTGATCCAGGGCCCTATGGGACAGTAGGTGTCGAAGCTCTTCGACCGAACCAGCTGACCATCGGCCTTCATGCAATCCCGTGCCGTCACATCGTTGCCGATGGTGTATCCGAACACAGCACCCAAAGCCTCATCCTGGGAGATGCCTTTGCTGCGCTGCCCGATGATCACCGTTAGCTCATTCTCATAGTCGGCCATCTTCGTCATCTCAGGATCGACCACGATGTCATCCTCCGGGCCGGTGAGTGAGGTGTTGGCTTTCATGAAGAGAATCGGGTTTGGCGGCGTGTTGGAGTTCGTCTCCCGGATGTGGTCTGCGTAGTTCAACCCGATCGCCATGATCTTGCCGGGGGCCACCACCGGTGCCAGGAACTTCGGATCTGAGACCCCGCCGCTCAAGGACTCTACATCGAGCTTCGCCAGTGCATCGGACGCGGCTACCAGTTCGCCGGTAGTCACTGCCTCTATGCCGAGGGTGTCGAAGCCTACCCAGGATCCGTCGCCTCCCTGGACGGCATAGCTAGGGCCGGAAGGCCCGGCGATTCGTGCGATTCTCAAACAAGCTCCTTTCGTTTCAGCCTGTGCCCTGAATCTCGAATATCTCCGACTCCTGCCAGAACAACAGCTTCCGCTCCGTCCAGGCGACCACTCCGAACAGGAGAATGCCGATGACCCCGAGATAGACGATCATGGCGAACACGCGATCGATTCTCAGCGTTTGGGCCGATAACCGGATGAGCTCACCGAGCCCCTTGCCTCCGCCGAGATACTCGCCGACCACGGCACCGACAACACTGAACACGGCCGCCGTCTTGAGGCCGGCGAAGATAAACGGCAGGGCGGACGGCAGCTTCAGTTGCCGAAGCGTCTGCCATCTACTGGATTCCATCGACTCGAACAACATCAGCGCATCGGAATCAGTCGAAGCCAGCCCCGCGGCCGTGTCGACGATCACCGGGAAGAAGGCAATGAACATGGCCATCACGATCTTCGAGTTCACACCAAATCCAAACCAGGCTACGAACACCGGGGCGAAGGCAACCTTCGGCAATGCATTGAGCGCCACGAGATACGGCATGATGGCCCGCTGGCCCAGCCTGGTCTCACCAACGACCACGCCCAGCACGAAACCGGAGACCGCAGCAGCGAGAAATCCCCAGAACACTTCCTGAGACGTGATCCAAAGGGCCTCTGCTATGTGCCCGCCACTGAAGATGTTCTGGGTGACATCCCACAGCTCCGAGAAGGTCTCCCCCGGTCCGGGGAGAAGGACTGGCGACACGAACTCCATCCCGGCGACGAACCACCAGACCCCCAGAAAGGACAGACCGAAGAAAGTGATGGACACCCACTGTGGAACGCGATCAATCCACGTGCCCGAATACCAGAGAGACTCGGCTTCGGACATCTCAACGGGTGTAGTCCTCTTCCTGTCTTTGATAGGAGCTGTACTCATGCAATCGCCCCCAACTCGTCGAGCCGGTGGCGAACGTGTCGCACCAGCGAAGCAAATTCTGGGGTCGTCATCATGTCGAGCGTTCGAGGCCGAGGTAGATCGACATCGACGATCTCCGCGATGCGGCCTGGACGGGCAGACATCACCAGAACCTCGTCGCCGAGAAAGACTGCCTCGGGAATCGCATGCGTCACCATGAAGGAGGTTGCGTCGCGTCCCAGACATATTCGCTGAAGCTCGAAGTTCATGTACTCCCGGGTCAACTCATCGAGGGCCCCGAAAGGCTCGTCGAGGAGAAGGATCGCCGGCCCGGTGACGAGCATCCGACAGATGGCCACTCGCTGCGCCATCCCACCCGAGAGCTCAAACGGATGCACGTGATCGAACCCTTCCAGACCGACCAGGTCCAGCAACTCTCTGCCCCTATCCGAGGCGCCTTCTGCCGCCGCCGCGCCCGAGCGGATCTCGATCGGCAGCAAGACATTCTCCAGCGCCGTGCGCCAGGGAAGCAGCGTAGGCTGTTGAAACATGATCCCGATGTCCTTACGGGGTCCCGTGACCGGTTGTCCGTTCAAGAGAACTTCGCCCATAGTCGCCGGAATCAGGCCGGCCATTATCTTGAGCAACGTCGACTTTCCGCAACCACTCGGTCCGATGACACTGGTGAACGTGCCGTGCCGAAGAGTGACGTCCACCCCCTCGAGAGCAGTTAGCCCACGCTTATGGAAGGTCTTGCTCAGATTCGAGATCGTGACAACTTCATCGCCGTTCGGGCGGGACTGTTGTCCCGCCCGAAGCAGCGCATCGGCCGATTCCGCCATCAGGGTCAACCGCCTACGGTTTCGTGCGCCTGCTCAACATACTCGTTGGTGAATGCCGCCGAAGTGTCCGGAACTTCTTCGAGGGTTCCGTCGTCGACCAGGCTCTGTCCCCAGTCTTCCCATGCCTGTGGGTCGTACATACCCCAGGGATCTCCGTTCAGTGACCTGCTGATCACCATAGTGAGATCCATCAAAGCCCTCGCCAGTTCAGGATCTGTCGCCTCCTCCGGATTCATCTGCGCACAGTCCTCCTCAGTGGCATCCGGATTCTCTTCGGCGAACAGAGCTCCCTTGACCAGGCCGTTCACGAATCCCTGGACGAGGTCCGGATTGGAATCGATGAGAGACTGAGTCGTGGCATACCCGTTTCCGAACACGGTCTTGTACTCGGACGGTGTGATCTCCCGCAGATCCAAGCCCCGCGCCTCGATAATCGCCATGTCGGGAACCGCAGCCGCATAAGCCTCGATCTCGCCACGCTCGAAGCCGGCGGTGGCGGGTCCACCGTCACCAACAGGCAGGAACTCGAAGTCGACACCTTCCTCGAGACCTGCGTCGACCAGTATCGGCCTGACGAAGGTCACCTCAGAGCCCTCGGCCGTACCAACGCCAATCACCGTGGGGGCATCGGTGCCCGCCAGATCGGCCGGCACTTGGTAGTCGGATTCCTCCAGCACCACCAGACCGAACAAAGCCTGGGCAAACCCGTTGTAGACTGCAACGGGATCCTCACCGGCGGCCCGAGCGCTCAGGACTGGTCCTGGGCCGGGAATCCCAAACTCGGCTTGACCCGCGGCCATGGCCTGCAATACCGCTCCGGATCCGTCGACAGCCTCAAAGCTTGCGTCGATTCCTTCCTCCTCAAGGAATCCTTGATAGATGGCCGAGCACAGCTGGAACCAGATCACAGCGGATGGGTTCGGAGCCAACACGGTGACCTCGGTCCGTTCGACTGTCCCACCAGTGGTCTCAGTTGCCGCGGCTTCCGTCGTCTCAGTCGCCCCGGCTTCCGTAGTAGCCGTCGTCTCCTCTGTTTCCTGGGTGCTGTCGCCGCACGCGGCGACCACCATCGCCAGTGCTATGAACAGAACTACCCACGAACGAACACGTGACATTGTCACCTCCGGCTTTCGGGCCCTGTCTCCACAGCGGCCCGTTTCATTAGCGGCAGGCTTGTGCCTGCTTCCTTCGACGGATCCTACCTCATATTCGATGTAGGATGTCCAACCGTGCGGCTCGTTACGTTCGAAGACGACGGCGAAAGGGCGGTTGGCGCCCTGGATGGAAGCGAAATCGTCCACCTCTCATCCAGTCTACACATGAGTAATGACATGGTCGACGTGATTGCCGGCTGGTCCATGGAGTCCGTCTCCCGGGCAATGGAGGAGGGACTCCGGGTACCGCTTTCGGGTACCCGTCTCCTGGCCCCAATCCAGATGCGGAGCAATGTCCTCGCCGTCGGCAGAAACTACCGGGATCATGCGAAGGAGTTCTCGGACTCGGGATTCGACGCCTCAGAAGAGGAGATGATCCCGAAGAGTCCGGTGATCTTCTCCAAGGCGGCCACCTCCGTAATCGGTCCAGACGATCCGATCGTCTTGGCGAACGACCCCACCGGCACCACCGACTATGAGGGTGAGATGGCCGTCGTCATCGGCCGCCGCGCCAAGAAGGTGTCCCGAGATGAGGCTCTCTCATACGTATTTGGCTGGACGATCGTGAACGACGTCACGGCCCGAGACCTCCAGAAGCGCCACGTCCAATGGTTCGTCGGCAAGAGTCCAGACACGTTCTGTCCGATGGGCCCCTGTATCACGACCCGGGATGAGCTCCCGAACATCCGTTCTTCATGGATTCGGACACGAGTGAACGGGGAGCTCCGACAGGAGGCCCCGATCTCGGCACTGATCTTCGACGTGGAATCGCTCATCGTCACGCTCTCTGAGGTTCTAACGCTCCAACCGGGAGACGTCATCGCCACTGGAACCGGGCTCGGGGTCGGGATCGGGTTTGACCCGCCGCGTTACCTGGCAAGCGATGATGTAGTCGAGATCACGATCGATGGGATCGGGACTCTGCGCAACTCGGTTGAATGACCTGCATCGAGCAGCAGGACCTCCTTAGAGAGAGTTGCCTTCAACCACCGCCAAGCGAGAACAGCGAACCGTAAGGGATCAAAGCATGGGGAGATTAGCAATCAAGACACCGCCACAGCATGTGAGCTGGGACGACATCGTGCCCCCACCACCGGCCCGGCGGCTCCTCCCCATCCAAGTAATACGACGGGAGACGCTCCGTGTAATACCGGCCCGCCTCCACCCCCTTCAACGAGTTCACCCGCACCGTCACCACACACCCCCAATCCCCGGTTGACCGCAGGTGTGCAATCGTCTGTGGATCATCGTTCGGCATCTCATCATTCGGTGTCTCTCTTCAGTCGGTGGCCGGTTGGCGTTGATGGCTTGCCTGGAGACGTGTGTTGACGGATCCGTCGTTGCTCTCGTCCGAGGGATGGACTGCTTTCCGTATCACCGGGCTCTCCGTGTTCGCCATGAACCAACTGTGAGCCTGGGAGAAGAACCCCTCAACGGTCTCGCAAACCACTCGCCAAGAGCTCCGAAGATCCGGCACCGCCGCCGGAAAACCAGTTGCCGGGCCGAGGAGACGAACCCCCTGGCAGAACGGATCTGCAAACGATTCTGCGAGACTCTTGCGAGACTGTTGCGAGACCCTCTGCGAGTCCATTGCGAGACCCGTCACCGATACTCCAGCCATGACCGATCCCCAAGCCAAGGCTCCGGCGGGAAGTAGGCCGGGGACGCAACGTAAAACGGCACCATGCCCCCAGGTGACCATCTCACCCTGTCAACAGACTGTCGGAAACCCTTTCGACAACCCTTTCGAAAACCCTTTCAGACCGGCCACGACCACGCACGACAACGAACCGACAGGGTCCCTCCCATGATCAACGACATGGAACACCGGGACCGGCTACTCACCGTCCAAGAACTCGCCGAATACCTCGCAGTCCCCGTTGCAACGATCTACCAGTGGCGATACCGAAGAGAGGGACCACCAGGATTCAGAGTCGGCCGACACGTTCGCTATCGGCGGTCCGACGTCGAGGACTGGATCGAGAGCCAGCTCCGTGAGGAGGCCTCGATGACGCTCACCGAGCCCTGACTGTATCTTCGGAAGCAGGACGTAGATGGGGCGCGAAGCTGCGTTCGACGACAAGAGAAGGCACCCATTCGCCGGGTGAGCGATCGTGATCCCGACGCACCGAGGAGGCAGCACCGTGGCACACATCAGAGATCGGGGAAAGACATACTCCAGGCGCTGGCAGGCGAGGTACCGGGATCCCGCCGGTCGCGAAAAGTCCAAGACGTTCGAACGGAAGGCCGACGCCCAGCGCTGGCTCGATGAGGTCACGGCAGATCTGGTGACTGGGCGGTACCTCGATCCCCGGGCTGGCAAGGTGACACTCGAGAAATTCGCCCATCGGTGGTTGAAATCACAGACATTTGACGACTCAACGAGAGAAGCGGTCGAATCCCGCTTGCGAGTACACATCCTCCCCGAACTCGGGGACACCGAGCTGCGGCATCTCCGCCCGTCCACGATTCAGTCTTGGTTGCGGGGCCGTCAGGAACAGAATGCGCCGTCCATATGTGCGGGTGATGCTCGCCAACCTCTCATCGATCCTGGGCGCCGCCCTTGACGACGGGCTCATAGCAGCAAACCCATGCCAATCGCCATCCGTGAAGGCACCGAAGGTCGAACAACGACGCGTGATTCCCTGGACTCACGACCAGGTCCACGCGGTCATCTCGGAGCATCCTGAGCGATATCGAGCGATTCCCATAGCCGCAGCGGGCCTCGGGTTGCGGCAGGGCGAGGTGTCCGGGCTTCGAGTCGAGGATGTCGACTTCCTGCGCCAGCGCGTCCTGGTTCGTCAGCAGGTCCGCATCCTCGGCAACAGACCGACCATTGCCCCGCCCAAGAACCGAAAGACCAGGGAAGTACCTCTGCCTGACTCGGTTGCCACTGCGATCTCGGAACGGCTGAGGCGCTGGGCCATCCACGACGGGATGGTGTTCACGACCCGGGAGCGGGGGCTTATGGACCGTCGCTACTTCAACCGCCACATCTGGAAGCCTGCCCTCGAGGCGGTGGGCGTCGAGCCCACCCGTGAGAACGGAATGCACGCGCTCCGGCACTACTACGCCTCGACGCTGCTCGAAGGTGGCGTGTCGATCAGGGCACTCGCCGACTATCTCGGCCACTCAGACCCGGGGTTCACCCTCCGGGGTGTACGCCCATTTGATGCCCGAGTCTGAGGAACGGGCCAGAACCGTCGTGGACATGTCTCTCTCCGCTGCCACGGAATTCTCGCGGAACGACAGTCCCGGCCACGTTCGATTTGTCAACTAGTAGCAGGCGATTTCGCCTATCTACATCAGATGTCGTAGTACAGGAGGAACTCGTGGGGGTGGGGTCGGAGCTGGACCTCGGCGATCTCGGCGTCGAGCTTGTAGTCGATCCAGGTCTCGATGAGGTCATCTGTGAAGACGTCGCCCTGGAGGAGGAACTCGTGATCGTCGGCCAGACCGGCCAGTGACTCCTCGAGCGATCTCGGGACCGAGGGAAGTCCGGTTAGCTCCTCGGGTGGGAGGTCGTATATGTCCTTGTCGACAGGATCGTGGGGCTCGGTCTTGTTCATGACCCCGTCGAGACCGGCGAGAAGCATCGCCGAAAACGCCAGATAGGGGTTCGAAGAACCGTCGGGAAGCCGGAACTCGATCCGCTTCGCCGCAGCCGACGTCCCGGTCACGGGGACTCGGACGGCGGCCGAGCGGTTGCGGGCGGAGTAAACCAGATTGATCGGTGCCTCGAAACCGGGAACCAGCCGTCTATATGAGTTGGTCGTGGGGTTGGTGAAGGCGAGCACAGCCGGTGCGTGCTCGAGGAGGCCACCTATGTACCAGCGGGCCAGATCGGAAAGCTGTCCGTACCCGGCCTCGTCGAAGAACAGGGGCTCGCCGTCCTTCCACAGCGACTGGTGGGTGTGCATACCCGAACCGTTGTCGCCGAAGATGGGCTTGGGCATGAACGTGACCGTCTTGCCCGCGGCGAATGCGGTGTTCTTGACCACGTACTTGAAGGTCATCACCTTGTCGGCGATGCGGGCGA
This sequence comes from Acidimicrobiia bacterium, assembly GCA_009377435.1. Classification (GTDB taxonomy): domain Bacteria; phylum Actinomycetota; class Acidimicrobiia; order Spongiisociales; family ZC4RG35; genus WHTL01. Next base: position 8,847 of record WHUC01000017.1, on the reverse strand, counting down.
GGGTGTCGAACTCGACACCGATCTCGGCCTGACCACCCGAACCCACCTCGTGATGGTGAAGCTGGGTCTTGATCCCGAAGGCCTCGAGATTGGACACCATCTCCGACCGCAGGTCGGTGTAGTGGTCCATCGGGGGCACGGGGAAGTACCCGCCCTTGGTGCGGGGCTTGTAGCCCTTGTTGCCGCCCTCCTCCTCCCGACCGGTGTTCCATGACCCCTCGATGGAGTCCACGCTGTAGAACGACGCATTGCCGCCGGATTCGAAGCGGACGTCGTCGAGGATGAAGAACTCGGCCTCGGGGCCCATGTAGGAGGTGTCGGCGACGTCGGTGGTGGCGAGATACTGCTCGGCCTTGCGGGCGACATTGCGGGGGTCGCGTGAGTAGGCCTCACCGGTGATCGGGTCGTGGACGTGACAGTACATGACCAGGGTCTTGCGGGCCCTGAAAGTGTCCTCCACCACGGTGGAAGCATCGGGAACCAAGAGCATGTCCGATTCCTGGATCCCCTGGAAACCCCGCACCGAGGAGCCGTCGAAGTAGATGCCGTCGCTGAAGGTCTTCTCGGAGATGTTTCCCACCGGGAACGTGGTGTGCTGGGCGACGCCGGGAAGGTCGACAAAGCGCAGATCGACGAACTCGAACCCGTCACTCTCGATTCTTCCCAGAACTTCTTCCGGTGTGGACACGGCTAAAGGCCTCCTGCTCGGGATTACGCATCAAAGCTACCCGTCAGGTCGTTTCTCTCCGATTGCCCGAATGTGAACAGTGTGTTTCGGGTCGGGTGTCGCCGGACGCATCGGCGTGGCATCATCGTGGTTGTACTCAAGCGACCAGGACGTACAAGTGACCGAAACAATCCGATGGTTCCGCTCGGTGGGCATGGACGACGTTGGGGAGGTGGGGGGGAAGAACGCCTCCCTCGGCGAGATGCTCTCCAATCTGGGTGATCTGGGTGTCACCGTCCCCGACGGGTTCGCCACGACCGCCACGGCCTTCCGTCGTTACCTGGCCGACACCGGTCTCGACGAGCGCATCGGCAAACGTGTTGCCGACCTCGACGTCGAGGACGTGGGCGCCCTCGGCACCGCCGGTCAGGAGATCCGGGGCTGGATCACCCAGTCCCCCCTCCCCGACGACCTCGCCTCCGCCATCACCGACTCCTACAACGAGATGGGTGACGACCCACCGGTGGCGGTCCGATCATCGGCCACGGCCGAGGATCTCCCCGACGCCTCCTTTGCCGGCCAACAGGAGACGTTCCTCAATGTCAGGGGCGCCGACGCCGTGCTTCTTCGTGTCCTCGAGGTGTTCGCCTCCCTCTACAACGACCGGGCGATTGCCTACCGGGTGCACCGGGGCTACTCCGACATGGAGGTGGCCATCTCCGCCGGTATCCAGCGGATGGTCCAGAGCGAGGCGAGCGGTGTCGCCTTCACCGTCGACACCGAGTCCGGTTTTCCCGATGTCGTCTTCATCACCTCTTCCTACGGTCTCGGGGAGCTCCTCGTCCAGGGGGCGGTCAACCCCGACGAGTTCTATGTCCACAAGAGGAACCTGTCGGAGGGTCGTCCCGCCATCATCTCCCGGACCCTCGGGTCGAAACAGCAACGCATGGTCTATGGGTCCGACGGCGCCGATGTGGCTACCGAGGAGGTCCCCGACGAGGAGCGCTCCACCTTCTCGCTCGCCGACGAGGAGATCGAGGAGCTGGCCCGGCACGCCCTGACCCTGGAGGAGCACTACGGCCGACCGATGGACATCGAATGGGGCAAGGACGCCGACGACGGGCGCATCTACATCCTCCAGGCCCGACCCGAGACGGTGCAGAGCCGGGCGAGCGGTCGGGTGTTGGAGCGGTTCTCCATCGAAGGCGCCGGTGAGGTCATCACCACGGGGAGGGCCGTCGGTCAGAAGATCGGCACCGGTCCGGTCAGGGTGGTCCGCTCCGTGTCTGAGATGGGCACCGTCGAGGACGGCGACGTCCTCGTGGCCGACATGACCGATCCCGACTGGGAACCGGTGATGCGTCGAGCGTCGGCGATCGTGACCAATCGTGGTGGACGCACGTGTCACGCCGCCATCATCGCCCGCGAGCTGGGTATCCCCGCGGTGGTCGGAACCGGTGACGGCACATCGGTGCTCACCAGCGGCGAGACGGTCACAGTGTCGTGCGCCGAGGGCGACGAGGGTCGCATCTACCGTGGTGAGGTGCCCTTCGAGCATCGTGAGATCGAGTTGGACTCCATGCCGGAGCCACCGACCAAGATCATGATGAATGTCGCCAGCCCGGCGCAGGCATTCTCGCTGAGCCGGGTCCCCAACCACGGTGTCGGTCTGGCCCGGGTCGAGTTCGTCATCAACAATGTCATCGGGATCCACCCCCGGGCCCTCCTCGAGCACGACGAACTCCCCGAAGAGCTGGCAGAAGAGATCTCGGAGAGGACCGCTGGTTACCCCGATCCGGCGTCGTTCTTCGTCGACAAGCTAACCGAGGGCATCGCCATGCTGGCCGCCGCCTTCCATCCCAAACCGGTGATCGTCCGACTCTCCGACTTCAAGACCAACGAGTACTCCCACCTTCTCGGTGGCGACCGTTACGAGCCGGTCGAGGCGAACCCCATGATCGGCTTCCGTGGCGCCGCCCGCTACCGGGATCCCAGCTTTTCTGAGGCCTTCGGGTTGGAGTGCCGGGCCATACGCCGGGTGCGCGAGGAGATGGGCTTCCGCAACGTCGAGGTGATGATCCCCTTCGTCCGCACCATCGCCGAGGCCGAGGAGGTCGTCGAGATACTTCGGGGCAACGGCATCGAGCGGGGCAAGGATGACCTTCGTCTGATAATGATGTGCGAGATCCCCTCCAACGCCCTCACGCCGGAAGGATTCCTCGAGTACTTCGACGGTTTCTCGATAGGCTCCAACGATCTCACCCAACTCACCCTCGCCCTCGACCGCGACTCCGGGCTGGTCGCCTCGCTGTTCGACGAGCGCGACCCGGCGGTGAAACGACTCATCGAGATGGCGGTCGAAGCCTGCCACGCCGAGGGCAAGTACATCGGGATCTGCGGTCAGGGACCATCAGATCATCCCGACCTCGCCGAGTGGTTGGTCGAGATCGGCCTGTCGAGCATCAGTCTCAACCCCGACACCGTGCTCGAGACGTGGCTTCAACTCGCCGGTGACCCTCTCAAACCGCCCCCAGGTGATGATGTCTAGCCCCGGGGGCTCCACCGATCGCAACAACGAGCGGGTCATCTTCTGTGTGTCCGACCACACCGGACTGACCGCCGAGGCCTATGCCCACGGGATCATCAGCCAATTCGACACCATCAACGCGATCTATCGGATGCGGCCCTTCTCGGACACCCCGGACAAGGTTGCCGCCGTTGTCACCGAGGTCAACCATGTGTCCGGGTCGGGGGCTCAACCGGTGGTGTTCTCCACCTTTGGGGACCGGTCCCTCCAGGAGATACTGGACGGGTCGAATGCCTTCGTGATCGGGCTGTTCAACCACTGGATCGACCCCCTCTCCGAGGTGCTCGACGCCAAACCGTCCCGGCAGGTCGGCAGGTCACACGGAATCGTCGACACCGTGCAGTATCAACTTCGACTCGACGCCGTGGACTTCGCCCTCCAGACCGACGACGGGCTGGGCACCGATCATTACGGTCGGTCCGATGTGATCCTGGTGGGGGTCTCCCGGGCCGGGAAGACCCCCACCTCGCTCTATCTGGCCATGCACTATGCCATCAGGGCGGCTAACTACCCCCTGGCACCGGACGACCACAGTGAGTCGGGGCTGCCCGCCGTCCTCCAGCCCTTCCGCGACCGGCTCTACGGGCTCACGATCGAGGCGCGCCGACTCCACGCCATCCGCACCCAACGTCGTCCCGACAGCCCCTACGCCGGTCTCGACGTGTGCCGCAAGGAGCTGGCCTACACCGAGCGGCTCTTCCGCTCCGAGGGGATCCCCGTCATCGACAGCACCACCCGATCGATCGAGGAGATCTCGACGACGATCATAAAACAGGCCGGTTTGGAGAGGCGGGCCTAAGTTTCCCCCTCCTCCGGAGGGGGAACAACGGAACCTTCCCCCCACTGCGTGGGGGGACAACACGCGGAGGACACCTACAGGTTGCCCCGGGCCTCCTGCTCTCGTTCGATGGCCTCGAAGAGGGCCTGGAAGTTGCCCACCCCGAAGCCACGGCTGCCGTGGCGTTCGATCACCTCGTAGAAGATGGTGGGGCGGTCCTGCATCGGGCTGGTGAAGATCTGGAGGAGATACCCCTCGTCATCCTGGTCGACGAGGACGCCCAACTCGGAGAGCCGGTCGATGTCGGCATCGATGATCGACCAGTCGAGACGCTCCTTGAGATCGTCGTAGTAGTGGTCAGGCACACCGAGGAACCTGACGTCCCGATCCCTGAGATCCGACACCGTACCGACGATGTCATCGGTGGTGATGGCGATGTGCTGCACCCCGGGTCCCTTGTAGAAGTCGAGGTACTCCTCGATCTGAGAGACCTTCTTACCCTCGGCGGGTTCGTTGATGGGGAGCTTGATCCGGCCTTCACCATCCCACAGCACCTTCGACATCAGGGCGGTGTACTCGGTGGAGATGGCCTCGTCGTCGAAATGGTGGAGCTGGGTGAAGCCCATGATGTCGGCGTAGTACTGGGCCCACACATCCATCTTCCCCAACTCGACGTTGCACACCACATGGTCGATGTAGCGGAGGCCGGTCGTCTCGTTCTGGTTCCAGTCGTCACGGGCGACGAACCCGGGGGCGAAGGCGCCCGAGTAGTTGGAGCGGTCGACGAAGGTGTGGATGGTCTCGCCGTAGGCCTGGATCGACGCCGACACGAGCTTGCCGTGCTCGTCCTCGTCGACCCCCGGTTGGCGAACCGACTTCGCCCCCCGTTCCAACGCCACCCGGTAGGCCCCCTCGGCATCGGGCACCGTGAAGGCGACATCCTTGATGCCGTCACCGTGGAAATACTGGTGTCGGGCGACATCGGACTCCGCCCTCGTGGCCCCGGTGATCACCAGGCGAATCGCGTTCTGTTCGAGAACGTAGGAGACCCGGTCACGCACCCCGGTCTCGGGACCGGCGTAGGCCACCACCGAGAACCCGAATGCCTTGCCGTAGTAGTAGGCGGCCTGGCGGGCGTTTCCCACGTAGTACTCGATGTAGTCGTAACCCTGGATGGGCATGAGATCGGCAGTCATCGAAAACCTCCGTTGACACTAAAGGTATATCCACCATACCAATGCCACCACCGGTACGCTATGTCGATTCCGGCTACCTTGGAGACGTGGATCGCGACCCCATAGTGCAGAAATCCGTCGTGGAAGACGTCCTCGACCATATCCGGTCGATGATCCACCGCGGCGATATCGGACCGGGAGGGCAACTCCCCCCCGAACGCGTCCTCGCCGAGCAACTCGGGGTGGGACGGCTCAGTCTGCGCGAGGCCATCGGACGTCTCGCCGCCGAGGGGTACGTGGTCTCGAAACGGGGGGCGAAGGGGGGCACCTTCGTCACGGAGCTGGAGAAGCCGTTCACCGACTGGGTCGCCGCCATGCGGGCCAACCCGGGCAGCTTGGAGGACATCCTCGACATGCGGACCGCCCTGGAGCGCCGGGCGGCGATACTCGCCTGTCAACGCCGCACCGACGGGGATGTCGTCGAGATGAAGGACGCCCTCGCCGCCTTCGACACCGTGGAGGGCGTGATGGAGAAACGTCACGCCGACAACCGCTTTCATCATGCTGTCGCGTCGGCGTCGCGGAGCCCGCGGCTCATCGAGGCTCTGACGGTGAACCGTGGCGAGTTGTTCCCCCCGACCCACCGTGAGATGTACGAGGAGCTCCTCTCCACCGCCGGCACCAACCACTCCGAGATGCTCGACGCCATCATCGACCGTGACGAGCCGCGGGCGGCACAAGCGGTGGAGAACCACATCGCCGACACCCGGGGGTCACTGGTCGCCCTCCTCGCCAGGACGGGGTAACGACGAGTGTGCAATCAGACCTACTCAGCGCGACCCACGACACACTCGACCTGACGGGGGGCCGCGTGGCTATTCGGGGGTGGCACCGCTAGCGTCATCCCCTGAAATGTCAGCCACCATCATCCTCGGTGCCCAGTGGGGCGACGAAGGCAAGGGGCGCGTCGTCGACGTGTTCGCCAAGGACGCCGACGCCGTCGTTCGCTACCAGGGCGGCAACAACGCCGGGCACACCATCATGGTGGGCGAGCAGAAGCTGGCCCTGTCCCTCATCCCCTCGGGGATCATGCATCCCGGTTGCATCCCCGTCATCGCATCGGGGACCGTCATCGACCCCAAGGTCCTCATCGGCGAGTTGGACATGGCCATCGAGAAGAACCTCGAACCCGATCGGGTCAGGGTGTCGTCGAATGCGCATGTCATCATGCCCTATCACCGCAAGCTCGACGCGGTGAAGGAGCGGTATCTCGGTAAGAACCGGATCGGAACCACCAAGAAGGGCATCGGACCGGCCTACACCGACAAGTACGACCGGAGTGGCATCCGTATCCAGGACCTCTTCGATCCCGGCATCTTCAAAGACAAGGTGGTCACCGCACTCGAGGAGAAGAACCGCGTTCTCCCCCGCGTCTACAACACCCTCCCCATGGACGCCGACGAGATCGTCGACGAATACCTCGGCTACGCCCGACGTCTCGAACCCCATGTCGCCGACACCTCGCTTCTCATATGGGAAATCCTCGAACGGGAGGGATCGGTGGTATTCGAGGGCGCCCAGGGCACCCTCCTCGATGTCGACCACGGCACATATCCCTTCGTCACCTCGTCCAACCCCACCGCGGGCGGGGCCCTGGTGGGGTCGGGCATCGGCCCCAAGGCGGTGGATGAGATCGTCGGTGTCGCCAAGGCCTACATCTCCCGGGTTGGTACCGGGCCCTTCCCCACCGAGCTCCACGACGAGATCGGCGACATGATGATCGAGCTTGGTGGCGAGTACGGGACGGTGACGGGGCGGCGGCGGCGTTGTGGCTGGCTCGATCTCGTCGCCCTTCGCTATGCGGTCCGGGTCAACACCTTCACCCGTCTGTTCATCACCAAACTCGACATCCTCTCCGCATTCGACACCATCAAGGTGGCGGTTGGTTACCGTGCCAACGGCGAGGAGCACCACCATTTCCCCCGTCAGCAGGGGGTGCTCTACCACTGCGAGCCGATCTATCGCGAGTTCCCCGGGTGGAAGACCGATATCTCCGAGGTCCGGCACTACGCCGACCTTCCCCGCGATGCCCACCGCTATCTCGAGTTCATCGCCGAGGAGACCGGCGTTCCCATCGGTTGGGTGTCGGTGGGCCCCGAACGTGACCAGATGTTGGACGGGGAGCTGGTCGACGCCGTATGAGGGTTCTACTGGTCGGTTCGGGGGGACGGGAGCACGCCCTCGGGTGGGCACTGGCCCGCAGCGAACGGGTCACCGAGCTCTACTCGCTCCCCGGAAATCCCGGTCTCTCCCGTCTCGGCCCGATCATCACCGATGTAAACCCCAGCGATGTCGGCGCCGTCGCCGCCGTCGCCCGGATTCACGCCGTCGACCTCGTGGTCGTGGGTCCCGAGGCGCCCCTCGCGGCCGGGGTCGTCGACGCCGTCAGCCGTCTCGGGATACCCGTGTTCGGTCCGACCCGCGCCGCGGCGAGGCTGGAATCGTCCAAGGCCTTCGCCAAGGAGGTGATGCACCGTGCCGGTGTCCCCACCGCGGGGTCGGAGACCTTCGATGACGCCAGGAGGGCCCGCCATCACCTGGCGGGATACGAGGGCCCGTACGTCGTCAAGGCCGACGGACTCGCCGCCGGTAAGGGGGTGCTCGTCACCGAGGACCGGGACGCCGCGGTGGCGTGGGTCGACCGGTGTCTCCAAGGTGGGTTCGGGGAGGCGGGGACCACCGTGGTGATAGAGGAGTATCTCGACGGGCCCGAGTTGTCGGTGTTCGCCGTCTGTGATGGCGCACGGGCCCTGACCCTTGAGCCGGCCCGGGACTATAAACGTCTCGGTGACGACGATCATGGCCCCAACACCGGCGGGATGGGAAGCTACTCCCCCGTCGAACTGCCCGACGGTCTGGTGACGACCGTTCACGACGATGTGATCGTCCCCACCCTCCGACAGATGAACGAGGACGGCAACCCCTACACCGGGTTCCTCTACGTGGGTCTTGCCCTCACCTCCGATGGACCACGTGTTGTCGAGTTCAACGTCCGTCTCGGCGATCCCGAGGCCCAGGTGGTCCTCCCCCGGCTCGAGACCGATCTTGTCGACGTGGTCGAGTCCTCCCTGGATGGGAGTCTTGGTGGTGTGGAGCTCGACTGGTCGCACCAGGCCGCGGTCGATGTCGTCCTCGCCGCCAAGGGATACCCGGAGAGTCCCGAGAAGGGGGACACCATCAGAGGTCTGGGGAATGTTCCCTCGGATGTGTTGGTGTTCCACGCCGGGACCGCCACCGATGGGGACCGCACCGTCGTCGCCGGGGGCCGGGCGCTCAACATCGTCGGCAGGGGCGATTCCGTGGCGGAGGCGAGGGACCGTGCCTATGCCGGGGTGGAGGCGGTCTCGTGGACGGGAATGCACCACCGCACCGACATCGCCTCCGTGTAGTCGGTCTTAGTGCACCCCACCGCAATTACGCTGACGTTTCAACGGCCAGATGACGCCGCTCGCGGCGTCCTCGCCCTCGAAGCACCGCACCGGGTGCGTCTTCGTCCTGCGTCCTGGCGAGCGACGCCCCTGGCTCGCCGAAACATGCGACCGTAATTACGTTGGGGAGCACTTAGCCTGCGGTAGCCTCG
>WHUC01000170.1 GCA_009377435.1 Acidimicrobiia bacterium | reverse complement strand
CCTCATGACGAGCGGGGCTCGTTCACCCTGTCCAACGCCCTCGGTGCGGGTGTGGTGCTCATGATGATGACCATCCTCATCCAGGGGGCGATCCTGGTCTACGCCGATATCATCGTCGACGAGGCGGCGTGGGAGGGGGCGAGGGCGGGGGCCGTCTCCGGGGAGGATGCCTGCCGGGCGAGGGCTGTCGATGTGATGCAGTCGATGATGCCGGGACTTATCGGGGGCACCAGCGTGTCCTGTGGTTTCTCCGAGGACCGAATCGTGGTGGAGACCTCGGCGCGGGTCCCCACCCTCGCCCCCATCGTCGGCGAGACCGTCACCGGTAGTGCGTCGAGTGTCCGTGAGGACCAATCGTGAACCAGCGGGGAAGCGTCGCCATCGACGTCACTGTCGGCGTGTGTTTCGTCCTGGTGCCCCTGCTCATCCTGGTCACCGCCATCCCCGGCTGGCTCACCGCCCGCGAAATCGCCTCGACCGCGGCGCGGGAGGCCGCCAGAGCCGCGGTGATGGAGGGCTCGGCGGGTGCCGCCGATGAGGCGTCCCATCGGATCGCTTCACAGGTCGTTTGGGAGCGGTCCACCAAGATCGGTTTCGTCGGGACCGCCCTCCGCGGCGAATGGGAACGGGGCGCTGTGATCGATGTCACGGTCGAGGTCACCGCCGAGCCGATCTGGGTGCCCCTTTGGGGGCGGGTGGGGGACGGTTATCGGGTCTCGGCCGGATCGAGCGAACGCATCGGGGAGTGGAGGTCGCTGGAATGAGCGAGCGGGGATCCATCACGCTGTGGGTGCTCGGTGCGATGATGGCGCTGCTGGTTGTGGGTCTGTTCGCCACCGAGGTGTCGATCGCGTTCGCGGCCCGGCGGACCGTCGCCGCCGTCGCCGACTCGGCGGCGGCTCAGGCAGCCGAGATGGTCGACACCTCGTCACTCGGCGATGAGCCCCGGCTCGATGTCGAGCGGGCACGCAGCACCGCCATCGCCGCCGTGTCATCACACCCGATGTATAGCCCCGACATGAGGGCATCGGTCTCGGTGGACCCCGACCAGGTTCTCGTCGAGGTCGGCTGGACGACAGGCACCGGTCCGGTGGGCAGTCTCGTCGGCATCGCCGACCACGTCGTCAGCACCACAGGTGTCGGCCATCCCCGCTGGAGACGGTGAGCCGGCGAGGAGATCCTCCGTTAACCCTGGGATCGGCAATAGGGTTGCGCGGGAACGTCATACCCGAGACACGACGGAGGTCGTGTGAAGCGTCGTCTGTTCTCGCTTTTTGTCATCGTGGGGCTCTTCCTCACCGCCATTCCCGCCGGTGCCATCGACATCACCCGATTCGGTTTCGAGGATCCCGAGGAGAGGTGGTGGGACCAGATGTGGGATGTCCGCGAGGCCGATCTCGACAACACCATCCAGACCCGGGGCTACATCGGCAGGGGTCTGGATGTCACCATCCCCGCCGGCCAATACCGTGGTCTGGGACCGTTGATCTCGTCGGGGACGAACCCCGACCGGGCGTGGTACCGCTATCACATGAAGGTCGATTACTGGGCGGCGAGCTGGTCGGGGAAACTCCCGGGGCCGGCAGGGCTATATGGCTCCAGCGGTCGGGGGTGCATCCGATCTACCGAAGAGAACCCGGGATGGTCCGGTCGTGGCGTCTACCAGCCGCCGGGGCAGTTTTTGGCCAATGGCCGCCAGATACGGATCGGCACCTACCTCTACCACCTCGATCAGGAGAAAGACTGCGGCGACATCCTCCTCTGGGAACCGGGTCTGATCGACTTCGGGCGTTGGTACTGCATCGAGGGCACCGTCGACATGAACACCCCGGGACGGTCCGATGGTTCATTCCGAGGCTGGGTGGATGGCGAGCTGGCGTTTCGCCAGAACGACCTGAGATTCCGTCGTGTTGGCGAGGATTTCGTGGGCGCCCGACACCTCTGGCTGAACATATATCACGGGGGCAAGGCCGTCGCTCCCCGCGATCTGAACATGGACATCGACGAGGTGGTGTTCTCCACCCAAGGGCGGGTCGGTTGCGGCGACCCGTTCAACGACGACAACGACAGTGCCCACGAGAGCGACATCAACGAACTCCATGCCCGCCAGTTCCTGTACGGGTGCGACTATCGCAAGGTATGTCCGCGCCAGGAGCTGACCCGCGCCGAGATGGCGGCCACGCTCGCCCGCATCCTCAACCTACCGCCAACGTCGACCGACCATTTCGGCGATGACACCGGTCACTGGGCGGAGGACGTGATCAACCGCTTCGCCGAGGCCAGGATCACCATTGGGTGCAACCCGCCAGCTAACACCAGATTCTGTCCCGACAAGGCGGTCGGCCGGGGTGAGATGGCGGTCTTCGTCCAGAGGGTCTTCGAGATCGTCGACGACGACGAGGACCGCTTCGGCGATGACGACGGACACTTCGCCGAGGGATCGATCAATGCGGTCGCCGCGGCCAGGATCACCCTGGGCTGCAACCCCCCCGACAACACCCGGTTCTGCCCCGAACAACCCATGCCCCGCGCCCAGGTCGCCACCTTCCTCGTCCGAGGGCTCCGACTCGACGAGGACGCCCCGGCGGCGGTAACGGCCGACGCCGACGGCAACATCGGGGACTTCTATCCGGAAGCCCAGATCACCGAAGACCCCTACGACACCCTCCCCGAGGATCTCGACACCCTGGAATAGCCACCCCCTCCCCAACCCTGGGTTCGCAGCCCTACCCAGTGCGGTTGAACACGAAAGGTTCGGCGGCCTATGCAACGAAACCGGCCACACTGGGGTTCTACGTATTGATGGAGCGACTACCCGCGTGTCAATGGAAGACCTGATCCACCGACTGTGCGCCGATCTCGATGACGCCTTCCCCGATCTGGTCCGAACCTATCAATCCGACCTCTACTCGGGGCTGCGTCGTCTGAGCGGTCCCACCGACGCCGAGGATCTCACCCAGGAGACCTTCATCCGGGCCTACAAGGCCCTGGGGAAGTACCCGACCTCGAGGATCCGCGACCTTCGTCTCCGCGGATGGATCTGGACGATCGCCCTCAATCTCGGGAGGAACCACGCCCGCGACCGATCACGACGTCCCACGCCGGTGGAGTTGTACGACCGCCACGGCAGCCCCGACCCCGAGCCGGTCGATCAGGAGATGTGGGATCACCGCCTCTCCGCACTGAGTGATCGGCAAAGGCGGGCGGTCGTTCTGCGTCATGTGGTCGGACTCAACTACGAGGAGCTAGCCGTTGCCCTCCACACCCCGGCGGGCACGGTGAAGTCCGATGTCAGCCGGGGTCTGGCCAAACTTCGCACCGTTATGGAGGAAGAAGCATGAATATCGAAACAGAGCTCGCCGCCCTCCGGCGAACCGCCCCGGACACGGTCGAAGCGGCCGTGTCGTTGGGAGCAGGGATGATCGAGGGCTACAGCCGTTACAAGTCCCCCGTCGGAATGGTGGAGGTCACGTTCAACCCCCATGGGGTCACCTCCGTCGATCTCGACACCGATGACGCCAGGACCCGATTTGTCGAACGCTTCGGTCGCAACCTGATCGAGGCCGAACCTCCCCAAGCGTGGGGACGTCGGATCCCCGAGGCCTTGGAGAGAGGCACACCGGGGAAGCTGCCGATCGATCTTTCCTCCTCGACACCCTTCCGCCGCTCGGTGCTGTTGGCGGCGGCGCGGATCCCCCACGGTGAGGTGCGGCCCTACGCCTGGCTGGCGATCCGGGTCGGCAGACCGGGAGCAACCCGCGCCGTGGGATCGGCGATGTCGACCAACCCCGTCCCCCTCATCATCCCCTGTCACCGGGTGGTCCGCTCCGACGGGCACCTCGGGGCATACTCCCTCGGCGACCCGGAGAACAAGCGGACGCTGTTGGCGACCGAGGGCCTCTCCCTCGAGCGTCTCGAGCGTCTCGCCACACGGGGGGTCCGTTACATAGGCTCGCGTGCAACCAAGGTGTTCTGTCTGCCCTCATGTGGGGACGGCCGTCACATCGCCGATCGGCATCTCGTCGAGTTCCATTCCCTCTCCGAGGTGGAGAAGGCGGGTTACCGACCCTGCACCGACTGCATCCCGGTGGGCTGATCCCGGCGGCACCGACCCGAACCGTGGGCCGAAAGTG
>WHUC01000016.1 GCA_009377435.1 Acidimicrobiia bacterium | reverse complement strand
GCCCATGGAGGGACACATGTCTCCCCAGAGGAGCGGGACGCACTCCGTCGTCTGCGGGATTGGGGTCTGGTCGATGCCTTTCGTCTTCACCAGCCCGAGAAGGGGCGCTTCACGTGGTGGGACTATCGGGCGGGGATGTTTCAGCGCAACGAGGGCATGCGTATCGACCTGCTCTACGTCACCCGGCCCGTGGCCGAGAGGGTCATGTGGGCGGAGATCGATCGGGAGGCTCGCAAGGGCCGCCCCACCCCCTCCGACCACGCCCCGGTGGTGGTCGATCTCGACGATCCGGGCAAACCCTTCGACGCCGGATGGGAGGCGGCCCTGGCCCGCATCGCCGCCCGTACCAGGGGTAAGAAATGACCTGGCGGAAGGGGTGGGGAACCCTGTCGACCCGTCGGTGCAGCAGGCATGCAGGCCAGGTGGCTTGGTTGAATCTTCCGCGCCCGCCCTCCCAGTTCGGGGTGCCCTGCCTGTCCGCGGGCTACGCTCGGTGACCACCATGACACGGATCGCCATCGGTGCCGACCACGCCGGATATCCCCTCAAGGAACATCTCCTGGCCCTGCTCTCGTCGTGGGGCCACGATGTCACCGATCTCGGGACCCACTCCACCGAGTCGGTCGACTACCCGCCGATCATGGCGGCGGTGGGACGCTCTGTGCGTGACGGGGAGACCGATCTCGGGATCGTCCTCGGGGGCAGTGGTCAGGGTGAGCAGATGGCCGCTAACAAGGTGCGAGGTATCAGAGCGGCGCTGTGCAACGACCTCTACACGGCGCGGATGGCACGGGCCCACAACGACGCCAACGTCCTCGCCATCGGTGCCCGAGTCGTGGGAACGGGACTAGCCGAGGAGATCGTGACGCTGTTCCTCGGAACCGGGTTCGAGGGGGGCAGACACCAGCGACGGGTTGAGATGATCACCGCCCTGGAGACCGGGTCAGAGAGCGCCGATTCATGATCAACCGGCCACTGCCGTCTCAACGTCGGTGAAGCGGTAGGTGAGGGCGGCCTCCGGTCTGCACGTCACCCGGTTCCGCTATGGCGCATTATTGGGTCGAGTGTGCCTGGGGTCGCGCTGGTTAGGTCTGGTTGCATAGTCGACGTGGGGGACGTGGCGTGTTGGGTCGAATGTGCCTGGGGTCGCGCTGGTTAGGTCTGGTTGCGCGGTCGACATGGGGGACGTGGCATTATTGGGTCGAGTGTGCCTGGGGTCGCGCTGGTTCGGTCTGGTTGCACGGTCGACGTGGGGTCGCCGGTGTCCCCAGCTCACTTTGGTGTCGCTACCGCCTGGCGCGCCAAGGTTTACCGGCTTCCCATTCGTCGACCCTGTGGAGTCCACCGATGCACCACATCGCCTCGGGCCCCTCGGCGTTGGAGTCACCGCGCAGACGCCGGATGAGCTCCGCCAGGCCCCCCATCTCGCAACCGGGGGTGCCCAGTACCACCGCCACCAGGAAGGCGATTGTGGCTACGATCACGAGGCCGACATCGAGGCCGTACAGGAGCCAAGTGAGCGGAGGGGCCCACAGCTCTCCTTGGGTGAGAAGCGCGGTCACGGCGGCGGCGGCAAGGAGTGTCACAAAGATGGACACAACCCTTCTTCCCCACGGGGCGCCGAAGCTGCTCGCAGGGAGCTGGTAGAGGCCGTAGTAGATAGCGAGTCCGGTGACGACCCATATCCATGGGTTGGCGGGCGTCGTCGATTCGGAGAACCAGGTCAACCCGGCTTCGAGCCACTCGAAGGCGAGCCAGGCCATGACCGCCCCATAGAGGACACGGACCAGTCTGCTCACCGGACCGGTTCGTGGCAGCGTTATGGTGTCTCGGTCTTGGAGTTGCTTGGTGGGCGCTTTCATTGGTTACCCCTTGTGATCGGTGGAGGCGGCCGCGAGTGCCGCTCGGAGTTGGTCGATGGTCGGCGAGCCGGCGGTCCCGTGGTCGGTGTGGTAGACCCGGCAGGCGAGACCCACCGGGGTTTCCGGGTTGGCGAAGGGGTCGACCCCGTCGATGAGCACGGTGGGAGACCCACGAAAAGCCCGCTCCAGCGCCGCCTCGTGACTGTCGATCAACTCGTGATGAACGGTGGCGTCCTCACCCTCGGTGAGGAGGGTGCCCAGGTACCGGTCGGTGGTCGCCCAGTGGGGGCAGCCTTGGAAGTACTGCAGGGTGATCTCCACGCGCTCGCCCTTCATCGGGGCACCGACCGGTGCTCGCCCCGTGGCGTCATCCTGAGCCGGTTGGTCAGTCGCCCCAGTTGGAACGCCTCGTCGACGGTGAGGAGGAAGGTCCCGGGATGGTCCGCAACCCAATCGCGTCCCGACTCGGATGAGGCGAAAAAGTGGACGAAATGGCAGAAACGCTCTATGGCGTCCGCACCCATGGGCCCGTCGGGGAGGAGAAAGGAGACCATGGTCGTCGCGGGCTCGACATCCTTGACACCGGCGGCGGTCACCGTGAGCCGGGTGGCCTCCCCGCTCTGGGGGTCGGTCGACGTGACGTGTGTCTCGGTGTCGAGGAGTTCGGTGATGAACAGGGTGTCCCAGGCGCACCAGCCGTACACGGTTCGCCCCTCCATCTCCATAGAGTGGGTGGGTCGAAGGCGATCGATCGAGAGGCCCCAGAAGCGGAAGATGCGGTCCTGGTCGTCCCAGAAGGTGAGTGGCCACGACCTGAGGATCTCCTCCGTCGTCTTCGGGGGCAGACCGGCGGCGTCGGCGATCTCGGAAGGGGAGACCGGTTCTCCCCGGGCCAGCCGTCGGAACGTCTCGCCGACGATGCGGCGTCCCACGGTGTCGAGCTCTGGGGTGGCGGCCGTCATGGCCTGGGCCACCTCCTCCAGCTTCACGGCGTGCGTCGTCATTGCTATCTCCTTTCTGTCGATGCGACAACTTACACCTTCAAGTCCACTTGAATGTCAAGGATGTTCGCTCGAACGAGGATGCCGGGGATGGGCCTGATGTGGTCATGACGTCAACGTACACCTTCAAGTACACTTGAATGTCAAGGGTGCTAATGTGAGCGGATGAGAATCGGTGAGATTGCCGGCGAGGTTGGTGTCGCCACTTCGGCGATAAGGTTTTATGAGGAGTCGGGGCTGTTACCCGCACCGGAGCGAACTCCCTCGGGATACCGCGACTATGACGCATCGGTGATCGACCGGCTGGCGTTCATCAGGGCCGGGCAGGCGGTGGGCCTGACCCTCGGCGAGTTGCGGGGGGTTCTTCACATCCGGGACCGAGGGGATGCACCCTGCCGGCACGTCGCCGATCTGATAGACACCCGCATCGAGGATATCGACCAGCGGATCAAGGACCTGCGTCGGCTTCGCAAGGATCTATCCACATTGTCCGAGAACGCCGCCGCGTTCGACCCGGCGGAGTGTCCACCAGAGAGCGTCTGTCGGATCCTCACCACGATCGTTTGAGTCGATCAGACGGGGGGCGCGGACTCCGCCAGTCCGGGCGGCTCGGAACCGCCGATTCCTAGGAAATGATCAACCACTCACAGCGCGGCGAGCCCATCGTCGAGATCGGCGACCAGGTCGTCGATGTCCTCCATACCCACCGAGAGCCGAACCAGACCGTCGGTGATGCCAGATGCGGCTCTCTCCTTGGGGGGCACCGCGGCGTGGGTCATGGTCAGCGGGTGGGTGATGATCGACTCCACCTGACCCAGGTTCTCCGCCAGTGACCACAATTGGACCGAGTCCATCAACTTCTTACCGGGTTCCACGCCACCCTCGACCTCGAACCACACCATCGCCCCGAATCCTGTCGCCTGGCGGAGGGCGAGCTCGTGCTGGGGATGGGAGGGGAGACCGGGGTACCCCACCGTCTCCACCTTGGGATGGTCCTCCAGCCACTCGGCGATGGCGAGGGCATTCGCCGACTGGCGGTCCATCCGCTCGCTCAGTGTCTTCACACCCTGGAGGGTAAGCCAGGCCACCATCGGCGACATCACCAGACCGGCGGAGATGCGGGCGAAGGCGATGGTCTCCTGGAGCTCGGGGGAGTCGACCACGACCGCCCCACCCACGGTGGCGTTGTGTCCGTCGAGAAACTTGGTGGTGGAGTGGATGATGACGTTGGCCCCCAGTTCGAAGGGCCGCTGGTAGTAGGGGGTGAGGACGGTGTTGTCGGTGACGTGGACGATGCCGGCCGTCCCCGTGATCTCCGACACGGCGGCCAGATCGGTCAGCTCCAGTGTGGGGTTGGCCGGGGTCTCGGTGAACACGAGACGGGTCTCGGGGCGGATGGCGGCGCGCATCGCATCCAGATCGGAGGCGTCGACAAAATCGGTCTCGACCCCGAACTTGCGGAGGAACTGGTCGGCGAAGCGGTAGGTTCCGCCATAGACGACCCGTCCGATGACGATGTGGTCACCGGCAGACAGCAGCCCCAGCATCACCGCAACGGTCGCCGCCATACCCGATCCGTAGGCGGTGGTGTCGTGGCCACCCTCGAGGACGGTCATCTTCTCCTCGAACGCCCGCACCGTGGGGTTCCCGGCCCGGCTGTAGGAGTAGCCGCGCCCCATGTACCCGTCCACAGACTCTTGGACGAAGGTGGTCGACTGGTGGATCGGGGTGAGGATCCCCCCGGTGATCGGGTCGGGGGTCACACCGGCATGGATCTGATCTGTCCTGAATCCCATGCCGTCATTGTTGTCGCTCGGCATCATCACCCGAGCATCTGGGACGTAACCGCGCTCCCGTTGTTGTCCTGCCGGTCGCAGGTCCGGCAGGGGGGCACAAGCGAGGCGCGTATGCGGCACGTGGACCTAGGGTGCGGAGTTGCCCCCCTCGTCAGCGCCTCCGGCGCTGCCACTCCCCCCACATCCGTGGGGGAAGAACATATCTATTGTCCCCCCACGTAGTGGGGGGAAGGTACCGGCGAAGCCGGTAGGGGGGCACAAGGGAGGCGCGTGTGCGGCACGTGGAGCTGGGGTCCCGAGCCGGAGAAAGCTCGCACTCCTCAATCAGGCGTGCGCCCAGTAGTCTTCCGCCGTCTTTCTGGCCTGCAGCGACTCGGCGTCCTCCATCCCCGGTGCCATAGATGCCTTGGTGCCGGCCATCACCTGGTGGTGGTCGATGTTGAGTAGACGCAGCCAGCTCTGCTGACCCAGGGTGAGGCCGATCATGCATCCCAGCTCAACGAGCTCCGGCTCGGTGAAATGGGTGTGCAGCCGGGCCCAGAAGGCATCGTCGACCTCGTAGTGCCAGGCGATCGCCTCGGCGTACGACAGAGCGGCCTTCTGACGGGCGTCGTAGTGGTCCGACTTCTCGTAGTTGAGCAGCTCGTCGTACTGACCCTCGGCGAGACCCTGGGTACGGCCCTTCTCGGAGCGTTGGTTGCCGCAGTACTCGCACTTGACCGTGTGTGAGATGTAGACACGACACAACTCCTTGATGGAGTGGTCGAGGATGCCCTCACGGAAAAGGTCACGCCAGGCGTTGGCGAAGAACCAGAACGCCTCGGGAACGTGCGCCCGGACCGCCGAGCTCTCCGGCCGTGGTGTCCCCTCCCGGGCACACCGCTCCATCTCGGCCTGCATCTCGGGGGTCATGTCCTCGAAGGACACATAGCTGATGCGCTGCTGATCGCTCATGGTGACTCCCTCACATTGTTCGGCAAACGATTGCGAAGCCTCCCCCAAGCTAGCCGGGTCGGGTATCGAGATCAAGGGCAGGCGGGGCCCTAAGAAACCTGGTTACAGCCAGCCGCTCCGTTTGAAGAGGCGGTAGAGGACGAGGGCGACCATCGCCATGAGGGCCAGGGCCGCCGGGTAGCCCCAGGTCTCGTTGAGTTCGGGCATGATGTCGAAGTTCATCCCCCAGATGCCGGCCAGCATGGTGGGGACGGCGGCGATCGCCACCCATGCCGCGATCTTGCGCATGTCCTCGTTCTGGCGGATGGACACCTGGGTGAGATTGGCCTCGAGGATCGAAGCGAGCAGGTCGCGATAGGCATCGGTCCGGTCGACCACACGGTCGAGGTTGTCCGAGACGTCGCGGAAGTACTCACGGAGATCGGGGTGCACCGCCTCGAACCGACCTCTGGTGAGCCGGTCGAGGGGGTCGACCAGTGGCTGGGTCGCCTGATGGAAGGCGATCACGCCACGCATCAGCCGGTAGATCCGCTCCGCCGGATTGACATCCTTCTCGGTGAAGACCTGGTACTCGACCTCCTGTACGTCCTGGTCCAGTCCGGCGAGGACGTCGACGTAGTCATCGACCACCTGATCCATGACGGCGAGGAGAACCGCCCCGGGCCCTGCGGCAAGCTCTCCGGGATCGGCCTCGAGGGCAGCCCTGGTCCTGGAGAGACTCGAGACACGACCATGGCGGACGATGACGACGAAATCGTCGGCTACGAACATCAGGATCTCCCCGAGATGGATGACCTCCTCGGAGTCGATGTACTCCGCCGGTTTGAGAACGACGAGGAGGGTGTCGCCGTAACGCTCCAGTTTCGGCCGCTGGTGGGCCTCGACGGCATCCTCGACCGCCAGCTCGTGCAGATCGAAGTACTTGCGGACATCGTCGAATTCGGACTCGTCGGGCTCGAACAGCCCGATCCAGCAGAAGGTGTTGTCCCGCCGGGACAGCTCGGCGGCGCGGGCGAGATCGAAGGGCTCGTCGAGACGGCGACCGTTCTCGTAGACGGCGGCGTCGACGATCATCCGAACCGGTATCCCACGGAGCGCACGGTGGTGATCCAAGACGGCCGGGAGTCACCGAGTTTTGCCCTGAGCCGTCTCACATGGACATCCACCGTCCTCGCTCCTCCGTAGTAGTCGTAACCCCAGACCTTGGAGAGGAGCTGCTCCCGACTCCATACCCGGCCCTGGTTCTCGACGAAGAATCGCAGAAGTTCGTATTCCATGTAGGTGAGGTCGAGGGGCACCCCCTCCAGTGATGCCTGATAGGTGAGGGGGTTGAGGGTGAGCGACTTGAAATGGAGCGTGCTGTCCGGACTTCCCGTAGAGAGGAGACGGCGAATCCTCAGCCCGATCTCACCCGCCTTGGGCGGGGCTACCACGAAATCGGCCACCGACTCCGACTTCTCGATGAGGGGGAACTGGGTGGGGTCGGCGGCGATGGCGAGAACGGGGATGCCGACATCGGCCACGACGGGGTCGATCTGACGAAGGGTCCTCTGGGGGTGGTCGCTCAACTCAACGACGAGGACCGCGGTGTCGACGAGGAGATCGGAGATGGTGGTGGCCGTGAGGTCGTCGATGGTGACCAACCCGATCCCGACAATCGCCAGCGCCGCGCTGAGCTCCTGGGAGCACTCGGATGGATGGACGGCGACGTCCATTAGTCGGCGTCCCGATGTGTGAAGCTGGTGTGGAGATGGGTGACATGCATGGTGCGAAGGCCTCCAATCACCTCACAGGATGGGGAGGAAGTTCTCCAGTTCGAAGCGGGTCACATGGGCCTGGTAACGCTCCCATTCCTTACGCTTGTTGCGGAGAAACCAGTCGAAGACGTGCTCACCGAGGGTCTCGGCGACCAGTTCGGATCGCTCCATTATGTCGAGGGCCTCGGCGAGGGTGGCGGGAAGCCGCTCGATACCGGCGGCGGCCCGTTCCGGTGCGGTCATCCGGTGGACGTCGTCGGAGACCTCCGGTGGAAGCTCGTATCCGTTCTCGATGCCGGCGAGACCGGCGGCGAGCATCACCGATAGCGCGAGATAGGGGTTGGTGGCGGCGTCGGAGGCGCGGTACTCGATCCGGGTGCTGGAGACCTTGCCCCGCTTCGGGGTGGGCACCCGCACCAGTGCCGACTGGTTGTTCCGGGCCCACGAGATGTAGAGGGGGGCGTCGAACCCACCGATCAGCCGCTTGTACGAGTTGACCCACTGGTTGGTCACAGCCGTCATCTCGGGGGCATGGCGGAGGAGACCGGCGATGAAGGCGCCACCGGTTGCGGAGATGCCGTTGGAAGGATCGTGGAAGACGTTGGTGTCACCCTCGAACAGCGACAGGTGGGTGTGCATCCCCGACCCGTCGTACTGCTCGAGAGGCTTGGGCATGAACGTGGCGTAGATCCCGTGTTGGAGGGCCACCTCCTTCACGGTGAGACGGAAGGTCATGATGTTGTCGGCCATGCTCAGGGCGTCCGTGTAGCGCAGGATGATCTCGTGCTGACTGGGGGCCACCTCGTGGTGGGAGTGCTCGACGGGTATCCCCATGTGCTCGAGGGCGTTGATCGTCTTGCGCCGGTACTCCTGGGCGACATCGAGAGGGGTCAGGTCGAAGTAGCCGCCCCGGTCGAGGGTGACCGGCTCGGGTCCGGAATCGGCGAAGTAGAAGAACTCCAGCTCGGGGGCCACATAGAACGTGTAGCCGAGATCGGAGGCGCGGGCGAGATTCTTCTTGAGGACGGTCCGGGGGTCGCCGGCGAAGGGTTCCCCGTCGGGGGTGTGGATGTCACAGAACATCCGGGCCACCTGCTGTTCCTCCCTCCACGGGAGCACGGCGAAGGTCTGCGGGTCGGGTATGGCCAACATGTCGGCCTCCTGGACGCGGGCGTACCCATCTATGGAGGAGCCGTCGAAGGTCATACCCTCGTCGAAGGCGACCTCCAACTCGGCGGGGCTGATCGAGACCGACTTGAGGAAGCCCTGGACGTCGGTGAACCAGAGTCGGATGAAGCGGAGACCACGCTCCTCGACCGTGCGCATGACGTAGTCGGCCTGTTTGGTCATATCTCGCCTTCGATCGGTGATGTCTGCAGGATATAGACACCCGACGGGCGTGCGTACCGGTGAGTCTCCGGATGATGGGCGGTGGTCTAGTGTCCTAGAGCCGGTCCTGGTAGAACGCCAATTCCCGCTCGAGGACCGTGCGCAGGTTCTCGGCGCGGCGGAACCCGTGTGCCTCCCCCTCGAACTCGTGGTACTCGACGGGTACTCCCTTCTTCTCCAAAGCGGCGACGATCGATCGCGACTGCGCCGGCGGAACGACGAGGTCGTCGCTCCCCTGGAACACGATGAGGGGTGTTTCGAAACGGTCGAGGTGGTTTGTCGGTGACCTGGCCGCATACGTCGCGGCGGCCTCGGGATAGGGACCGATCAACTGGTCGAGATATCTCGACTCGAACTTGTGGGTGTCGGCGGCGAGGGCGGCCAGATCGGAGACCCCGAACAGATTGCCACCGGCGGCGAAGACGTCGGTGGCGACGAGAACGGCCAGGGTGGTGAAGCCCCCGGCCGAGCCACCCCGGATGAACAGACCGTCGGGATCGACCTCACCGTTGTCGGCGAGCCCGCTGGCAACGGCGATACAGTCCTCGGCGTCCACGATCCCCCACGCCCCCTGGAGAAGCTCCCGGTAGGCGGTCCCATAACCACTCGATCCACCATAGTTGACATCGGCCACGGCGAAACCACGGGTGGTCCAGTACTGGATGGAGGGGCGGAGAAAGGGCGCCGCCTGGGCCGTCGGCCCACCGTGGATCATCACCACCAACGGCGGCGCCGAATCCGGCGGCGCCTCCCCGGTAGGGTTGACCGGTGGGTAGCAGATGGCATATGTCGTCCTGCCCCCCACGGAGTCGAACGAGCGGTGCTCCCCGACGGAGATGAAGTCCGCGCTGAGGCTCGTATCGTCGGGCACCGAGAGTCGTTGCGGCTCACCCCCGAGATCGATGCGGTAGATGGAATGGGGGGTCTGGTACGAGCCGCCGACGAACACCGCCTCACCTTCGGCGGAGACGACGCTACGGATGGAGGTCAGTCCGGTGGCGGTTGGCCGGAATGTTCCATCGGCAACGAACCCCAGCTCCCAGATGCCATCGCGATGGCGGGTGGCGAGGACATGTTCCTCGTCGAGGATGGCAAATGTCGAGGTACCGAGGATGAACGGCGGATCCCCCATGTCGTGGTCTGTGGCGAGCACGGGAGAGTCGGCGCCGGTGGAGAGCGAGCGCCGGTACAGGTTCCAGAATCGGGAGCGGTCGTCGATGTAGACCAGGGTGTCGTCGTCGACCCACCGGGGCTGCTGGACGGCAGCAGCCGAAGCCACCACTTCCGGCTCACCACCATCGGTCCCGGACACCATCAACCGGGTCAGATCCCATGGCATGTTGGGGTGATCCCATTCCACCCAGGCGATCCGGTCCCCGGATGGTGACGGTCTCGGGTTCGAGTAGAAGTCGGCCCCGCCGGCGACGATGGTTGCCTCCCCGTCGTCGAGTCTGATGATCTCGTTGACCACCCCGCTGTGCTCGTGCCGTTCCCTGATGGCGAACAGAGCCCCATCGAGCCCGGTGATGTCGGCGTAGCGCCATGACCGGGGTGATGGGGGCTCTGGGGTGACGGGGTGGGGCTCTCCCCCGTCTTCCCCCGATTCCGGATCGGCACCCATCCGGTAAATGCGTTGGTCGTCCCAGTTGACGAAGAAGACGTCACCGTCGATCAACGAGAAGGCGGCGCCGCCGTATTCGTGCACGGCGGATCGCACCGAGAATTCTTCGGGGAGGATCTCGCGCTGGCCCTCGTCGGAATGCTCGACGAGGGTGATCCGACCTCCCTCGTCGGGACGGGTCTCGGCCCAGACCACCCTTCCGCCGCCCAACCTGACCCCCGAGGCCACATCGATCTCGGCCGCGGCGGCGACAACATCATCGGCCGTCAGGGGGGATTCCCAGAACCCGTACCTGTTCATTGTGGAATACCTCCGCTAGACGACGCGCCACCCACGAACCACCCCGCCCCGGCGAGAACGGTAGCGGCGTTGACGATTCCCGGTACGACAGGATAGAGGAGCGTCACCGACCGACAGGAGGGCGCTAGGAGGCTAGCCCGGATTTCAGCCCGAGGTGCGACGCCGCTCGGCGAGCCACCGCCGACGGAGTCGACGACGCTCATCGGCGGTGAGACCACCCCAAATGCCGTCGCGCTGGTTACTCTCGAGAGCGAACAGCAGGCATTCATCGCTGACCTCGCAGGTGGCGCAGATTCCTTTGGCCTTCTCGATTTGGATGGCGGCGGGACCCGTCTCCCCAGCGGGGAAGAAGAGATCATTGGGATGATCCCGACAGGCCGCGATCTCTCGCCAATCGGTCACGAGATCGGGGTTTTCGCGCGTTAGTAGTTCAAGTTCTGACATGGTCTTTTCAAGAATATCAGTATTAGCGGTAAAATCAAGGAGAAATTTCTGACGGTGAACATGCCCTGTCCCCAGCGGTCTTCCAGTCGAGGTAGCGATGAAGCACTCTCTGAGTCTGCATGAGGTAGCCGAGCGTCTCGGGCTGCATTACATGACCGTCTATCGCTATGTCCGTACCGGCAAACTTCCCGCCCAGAAGAAGGAGGGTTCCTGGCAGGTGGAAATCGCCGACCTCCATCGGCTGCAGGGCAAGAACGAGCACGCCTCATCGGGGTCCCGGGACGCCGCACCGTGGTCGGACAGACTGGAGCAGCGTCTCATCGTCGGCGACCTGGCGGGGGCATGGACTGTCGTCGAAGGTGCCCTCTCCTCGGGGGCCGAGCCATTTGGGATCTATACCGAGGTGATGGTCCCGGCCATCGTCTCCATCACCGACGGCGTGCGCTCCGGTCGCATCGATTCCGAGATCGAGTACATCGCCCATGCCGTCGCGGCGCGGCTGGTGGGCCGTCTCGGGCATCGGTTCGCCCGACCCGGTCGCAAGAAGGGGTCGGTGGTGACGCTGACGCCTCCCCGTGACCACAGGGGCCTGGCGGCCTCCATGACCACAGACATCCTCCGTGGTGAGGGCTTCGAGGTCCTCGAGTTGGGGACCGATGTAGACGCCGGTGCCTTGGTCGGTGCCATGGAGAGGGCCCATCGCCTCAGGGCCGTCGTCATCACAGTCACAGAACCGGAACGGGTCGATGGTGTCCCCGACCTGATCAAGGCGGTACGGGAGGCCGAGCCAACGGTACGGGTGGCCCTGGGCGGGCTCGCCTTCGATGACGAGGCCGAGGCCCTCGACCTCGGGGCCGACATCTATATTTCCACCCTCGCCCATCTCCCCGAGGAGTTCGTGGATCGACTCGGCGAACTCGGCGCCCGCTAGGCGGGCGCACCGGGCCGACCGTTCCCATCCACTGATGTTCCAAACCAGCGTGAACGGGTGGGCGTCGCCCTACCATCGGCGTGTCATGCCCAGAATCAGTGCCGCCACAATCGAGGAACACAAGGCGCTGACCCGTCAGAAGATCCTCGATGCCCTGCAGACACTGCTCGCCGAGACCGGGGGTTTGGAGGGTCTGGGACTAGGTGACATCGCCTCGGTGGCTGGGATCGGCCGCACCACCGTCTATGAATACTTCACCGATCTCGACGACGTTGTGGCGACCCTGGTCGAGGAGGCTCTGCCCGATGTGGTCGACACCGTCATCGTCCGGGCGGAGGCCGAGAACGATCCCGCCGAGAGGTTCTTCACCATCACCGCGGGTATCGTCAGCTTCGTGGTCGACGATCCCGTGCTCGGTCTGATCCTCCATCGGGCGGGAAGCTCATTGTCCCCTCATGCCCAGGAGAGGATTGCCCACGCCCACGGTGCCCTCATCACGGCTATGGGAGATACCTATCTCGCCGGTGTCGAGAAGGGTGTGTTCACACCGATGCCACCCGATCTACTCGGCACGTTTGTACAGGACGTCACGATGTCGGCGGCCAAGATGGTGTTCCAGGCCGAGGAGGCCCGGTCCGAGCTGGAGCGTGTCCTTCCCGTTTTGCGGAGCTTCCTCATGACGGGACTGGCGGGGCGGGCGACCGAACCCCGATAAGAACTGACGCTTCACGTCCGAAGCCGGTCGGCGGATCGGTTCTTCATGGGTGGTCGGGCGGTACGCTCTACTCATTGGCGAACGAGAGCGGCGTGGATCCGGATCATTACATCAATCGAGAACTGACCTGGTTGGAGTTCAACGACCGGGTGAGGGCGCTGGCGGCAAGCAACAGCGTCCCCCTGCTCGACCGTGTCAAGTTCCTCGCCATCTGGGCGTCCAACCTCGATGAGTTCTTCCAGGTTCGGGTGGCCGGTCTCAAGAAGCAGGTCTCCGCCGGTGTCCGTCGCACCCCACCCGACGGGCTCACCCCCTCCGAACAACTGACCGAGATAAAAAAGCTCGTCGATCAGCAGTATCTCGAGGTCTCCCGGATCTTCACCGATGACATCGCCCCGGCTCTGGCCGACGAGGGGATCGCCCTTGTCGACTACCGATCGCTGGACGCCACCGATCGCACCTATCTCGATGAGCAGTTCCACGAGAGGGTGTTCCCGGTGGTCACACCCCTCGCCGTCGATCCGGCGCATCCCTTCCCCTACATCTCCAACCTGTCGCTCAACCTCGCCGTGTTGGTGCGCGACCCCGATACCGGTGTATCCAAGTTCGCCCGGGTCAAGGTCCCCCCGATCCTCGATCGTTTCGTGGTGCTGCCCGACCGGCAACGCTTCGTCCCACTCGAACAGGTCATAGCCGAGCATCTCGACGTGCTCTTCCCGGGGATGGAGATCCTGGGTCACGACGCCTTTCGGGTGACCCGCAACGCCGACTTCGAGATCGAGGAGGACGAGGGCGCCGACCTCCTGGTGGCGATCGAGTCCGAGCTCACCAGACGACGGTTCGGTGCGGTGGTTCGTCTCGAGATCCATCCCGAGATGTCCGATGAGGTGCTCGAGCTCCTGCAACGGGAGATGGGGATCGGACCCGACGATGTCGTCACCGTCGAAGGGCCACTCGATCTGTCCGGCTTGTTCACACTGGGCTCGATCGATCGCGACGATCTCCGTTACCCGGATTGGAACTGGACGGTCCCCCCCCGACTCCACAAGATCGAGGGTGAAAGACCCGACATCCTCTCGGTGATCGGGGAGGGGGACATGTTGGTTCACTTCCCATACGACTCCTTCTCCGCCACCGTCGAGGATTTCGTGGCGAGGGCGGCGCGGGACCCCTCGGTTCTTGCGATCAAGTTGACCCTGTACCGCACCTCCAAGGACAGCCCCATCATGAAATCGCTGATCGCCGCCGCCGAGGCCGGCAAGCAGGTGGTGGTACTCGTCGAGCTGAAGGCCCGCTTCGACGAGGAGCGGAACATCGCTTGGGCGCAACGTCTGGAGGAGGTAGGGGTGCATGTGCTCTACGGTGTGGTCGGTCTCAAGACCCACACCAAGATCGCACTGGTCGTTCGCGAGGAGAGAGGCGCCATTCGCAGGTATGGCTACGTCGGCACCGGCAACTTCAATGATGCCACGGCCCGGACCTATGAGGACATGGGTCTGCTGACGGCCAACCCGCGTACCGGGGCGGACCTCAGCGATCTGTTCAACTACCTGACGGGATACAGCCGCCAGACCCACTACCGCGAGCTGGCCGTGTCTCCCAACGGGATTCGTCGGCGGATCCTCGATCTCATCCGGGCAGAGGCCGAGACCGGACACGGCCAGATCACCATGAAGATGAACTCCCTGGTGGACGCCGGGATGATCGAAGCGCTCTATGAGGCATCACAGGCCGGCACCGAGATCGACCTGATCGTTCGCGGTATCTGCTGTCTCCGACCCGGTGTTCCCGGATACTCGGAGCACATCACGGTACGGTCGATAGTGGGTCGCTATCTGGAGCACTCCCGGATCTATCGTTTCGGGCGCAAAGGATCGGATCGGACATATCTGATCGGCTCCGCCGATCTGATGCCACGCAACCTCGATCACAGGGTGGAGGCCCTAGTCCCCGTCACCGATCCCGATCTTCGTTCTCGGATCGACGAGACACTCGATGTCCTTCTCACCGACGACGAGCTCGCCTGGGAGCTGACCAGCGACGGTACCTGGAGTCGGGTTCGCAACGAGGTGGGGATCAACGCCCACCTAACCCTCCAGGGACTTGCCGACGCCCGGGGCCATTTCGACTGAGTGCACTCAGTGTGAAACGTTCATCTCCCGTTTACCCGTGGGAGCCTGACCGGTCACCGACGACCGATATCTTGGAGATCGTTCCGTTGGGTTGGGCCACGCCCGAGCCGCGGGTTTGACCAAGGTGACGCCCCGGCGTCGACCAACTCGATCTGACAAGGAGAGATACCGAATGATCGCACGTTTGCTACGTCTGGTCGCATCGCTGGCGGCACTGGCCATGGTCCTCGCCGCTTGCGGCGGTGATACCACCACATCGGAGAACGGCGACGCCGAGGGTGACGCCGGTGGCGGCACCATCATCATTTCCGGATCCTCCACAGTCGAGCCCATCTCGGCTCTCGTGGCCCAGGCCTTCGACGACGCCAACGGAACCGCCAGCACGGTGGAGGGCCCGGGGACCGGTGACGGTTTCGCCCGGTTCTGCGCCGGGGAGACCGATATCTCCGACGCCTCCCGACCCATCGCAGACGACGAAGCCGCCATCTGCGCCGAGGCGGGTATCGAGTATGTCGAGCTCAAGGTCGCCTTCGACGGCATGGCCGTGCTCACCTCGCCCGCCAACGAAACCGTGAGCTGTCTCGCCTTCACCGATCTCTACGCCCTCCTGGGCCCGGAGTCGGAGGGCTTCCAGACCTGGAGCGACGCCAACGACCTGGCTTCCGAGCTGGGCGCCCCCAACACCCCGTACCCCGATGCCCCGTTGACAATCACCGCCCCCGGTGAGGAGTCGGGCACCTACGACAGCTTTGTCGAGATCGTCATCGAGGGTCTTGCCGAGGAGCGGGTGGGTGAGGACTCGATCTTCACCAGAGCCGACTACAGCGCGGAGGCGAACGACAACGTGATCATCAACAACCTGGCGGGTAACGACACCTCCCTCGGTTGGGTCGGTTACGCCTTCTACGTCGAGAACAGCGACGCCGTCAAGGCCATCGAGGTCGACAACGGCGAGTCGGGATGTGTCGCCCCAACCGAGGAGACGATCGCAGACGGCAGTTATCCGTTGTCCCGTCCCCTGTTCATCTATGCCAAGACCACCGACATGAGTGACGCCACCGGGGCGTTCGTCGACTACTACCTGTCCGACGAGGGTCTGGTGTTCGTGACCGAGGCCGGTTACGTCCCGCTGCCCGATGACCAGATCGCCGCGACCAGGGCCGCCTGGGAAGAGGCAACCGCAGGTTGACCACCGCTATCGTCCGCCCCGCCGGTTAGTCCGGCGGGGCGTGACCAGAGGTTGAGAGCAATGAGTGTGACCGCACCACAAGTTCCCATGGATCTCTCCGGTGACCCGAGGCGACAACGTCGGGAACGCCGGGTGCGGTCGCTCTTCTTCGTTGCAGCCGCCCTCTCCATCATCATCTCGGCTGCCATCGTGCTCTCCCTGGCCGGGGAAGCCTGGGGTTTTGTCACAGCCGTCGACCCGGCCTCATACTTCGAGAACGGCTGGCTCCCCCGACGTGGCCGCTACAGCATCCTCACCATCGTCTGGCACACCCTCATGGTGAGTGGGATCGCCATGGTCGTCGCCACCCCCCTGGGATTGGGTGCCGCCATCTACCTCTCCGAGTACGCCCGACGGAACGTGCGGCGGTTTCTCAAACCCACCCTGGAGATCCTCGCCGGTGTCCCCTCGGTGGTCCTCGGTTTCTTCGCCCTCAACTTCATAACCCCCAACGTCATCCAACCTCTCTACGCGGCGGACCGGTCCAATCTCCTTGCCGCCGGGATCGGGGTGGGAATCCTCATCGTCCCCCTCGTCGCTTCCGTCTCCGAGGACGCCATGAGGGCCGTGCCCAGGGCGTTGCGTGAGGCCTCCTACGGTCTCGGGGCCAAGAAGTGGCACACCAGTCTGCGTGTCGTTTTCCCCGCCGCCATCTCGGGTATCGTCGCCGCCCTCATCCTTGCCCTCTCCCGGGCCATCGGCGAGACCATGGTGGTGGCCCTGGCCGCCGGGACATCGGGGATCCTCACCTGGCTCCCCGACAGCAGTGGACTCACCATGACCGGCGCCATGGCCGACCTTGCCATCGGGTCCGACCAGGTAACCAGCGCCACCGCTGTCCAGGTCAACCCGTTCCAGAGTCTGTTCTTTGTCGGGCTCATGCTGTTTGTGATCACATTGGTCCTCAACGTGCTCTCCGAACGAGTCGTCCGTCGCTACAGGCAGAAATACTGATGGCGGAGACCACATCCACCGCACCGACGACCACCGACCTGGTGAGGGGAACCCTCGAGGGCAGACGGGTGAACCCGGTCAACACCTTGGTGAGCGGTCTTCTTCTCATCGCCCTGCTCAGCTCCCTGCTGGTGCTGGCGGTGCTCCTGGCCGATGTCTTCGGCAAGGGGTGGGGACTGCTCACCGAGCGGGGTGCCGATTTTCTCACCACTCCCCTCTCACCCAACGCCGTCGACGCCGGCATCTTCCAGGGGGTGATGGGCTCGATCGCCCTCACCGCCATCGTCATCGTGGTGGCATTCCCCCTGGGCGTCGCCGCGGCGGTGTATCTCGAGGAGTATGCCCCCACCAACCGGCTCACCCAGTTCATCACCACCAACATCCGCAACCTCGCCGGTGTGCCCTCGATCGTCTACGGGCTCCTCGGGTTCTCGGTGTTCGTCAACCTCTTCTCGGGGGCAACCGGTGGCAGGACCGTGATCACCGGTGGGCTCACCCTCGCCCTGCTGGTGCTTCCCATCATGATCATCACGACATCGGAGGCCCTGCGGGCCGTGCCCACGGCGCTCCGGGAAGCATCCATGGGGGTGGGGGCGACCCGCTGGGAGACCATTCGCCACCACGTCCTCCCCGTCGCCCTGCCCGCCATCCTGACGGGGTCGGTGCTCACCGTCGCCAGGGCCTTCGGCGAGACGGCACCACTCCTGCTTTCGGGGGCGGTGCTCTCCCTCTACTTCGCCGTCCCCCCCGAGGCCGGTTTCGTGAGTCTCATGACGGAGCAGTCCTACACGGCTTTGCCGATGATCATCTACAACTGGGCCCGACAACCCCAGGAGGAATTTGTTGCCCTGACCTCGGCGGCGATCATCGTCCTCCTGGCCATGCTCTTGATCGTCAACGCCGCCGCCATCGTCGCCCGTGACCATTTCGAGAGAAAAAGCACATGACCCAGGAGCCCGTGACCGAGGAGCATCGAACCGTGAATGCAGACCCGACACCGTCAGCGACCGACGCCGCAGCCGATAAGTTGCGTGATGTTGTGGCCGACCGGGAGACGGAGGGGCCCACCGGTAACAGCACCATCTTCGGGTTGCGCGGCCTGACCGTCTACTACGCCGACTTCCGCGCCGTGAAGGAGGTCACCGCCGACATCCGTGAGAATGAGATCACCGCCCTCATCGGCCCGTCGGGATGTGGAAAGTCGACGGTGCTCCGTTGCTTCAACCGCATGAACGATCTCATCGAGACGGCACGCGTCGATGGCTCGCTCACCTATCACGGTGTTGACCTGTATGGGAAGAACGTCGACCCGGTGGAGGTCCGCCGCAGGATCGGGATGGTCTTTCAGAAGCCCAATCCTTTTCCGAAGTCGATCTATGAGAACGTCGTCTATGGTCCCAAGATCGGCGGGATGAAGGGGAACCTGGACGACATCGTGGAGGAAAGTCTGCGCAAGGCGGTGTTGTGGGACGAGGTCAAGGACAAGCTCGATGAAAGCGGGCTGGCCCTCTCCGGTGGCCAACAGCAGAGGTTATGCATCGCCCGGGCGATTGCGACCAGCCCCGATGTGCTCCTGATGGACGAGCCCTGTTCGTCGCTCGATCCCATCGCCACGCTCCGGATCGAGGAGCTCATGCTGGAGCTGAAACAGGACTACACCATCGTCATCGTCACCCACAACATGCAACAGGCCGCCCGGGTCTCCGACCGGACCGCCTTTTTCACGGTGGATGTGAGCGACGACGGCCAACGCACCGGGAAGCTCGTAGAATTCGATGTGACCAACCGGCTGTTCACGTCGCCGAGCAAGACCGAGACCGAGGATTACATCACCGGCCGGTTCGGCTGATGGATCGGCCCGGGGATCCAATGACAGACACCCGATCACACTTTCATCAGGAACTCGATCAACTCGAGCAGACCTTGATCGACGTCGCCGACCGCGCCGAGCAGATGGTGGGCATGGCGGTTGAGGCGTTCTGTGAGCTCGACCTCGAGCTGGCCAACCGCGTCGTCGAACTCGATTCCGGGATAGACGACACCTATCTGGCGACACGGGAGAGATGGCTCCAGCTCATGGCGCGCCAACAGCCCATGGGCGGAGACCTCCGCATGATGGCCGTCCTCCTCCAGATGGCTATCACCCTGGAACGGACCGGGGACCAGGCGGTCAACATCGCCAAGATGGCACAGGCCGCCGAGAGTCTGCCCCCGGTCGAGCCCATGGTGGATCGGATCCGCGAGATGGGTGACCTCGTCAGGAACATGATCCAGGCTGGTATCGACTCCTTCGTCCGTCGCGATATCGACGAGGCGAGACTCCTTCCCGCCATGGATGAGCCGGTGGATCGTCTCAATCGCAACATGTACCGCCAGGTTGTCGAGGCGGGACCCGATCGGGAACGGCTCGAGTACGCCACAAAGGGGCTGATGGTGTCCCGGGCGCTGGAACGGGTGGGCGATCAGGTAGTCGATATCGCCGAGCACGTTGCCTTCCTGATCACCGGGGAGATGGGCGAATTCGACGAGTCGGGCATTTGAACGAGACCGGCCGGCGCGGCCCGCTGGTGGTGGTGATCGAGGATGAGCCGGCCCTGGCCGAGTCGGTCCGTTTCGCTCTGGAGACCGAGGGATTCGACACCGTCGGCGCTGTCGACGGGGTAGACGGTGTCGCCACTGTCCGCAAGCACCGGCCGGCTCTTGTCCTGCTCGACGTCATGTTGCCCGGCATGACGGGTCTGGACGTTTGTCGCCAGATCAGACGGGACTCCGATGTTCCCATCATCATGCTCACGGCCCGGGACACCGAGGCCGACAAGGTGGCCGGACTGGAATTGGGAGCGGACGATTACGTCACCAAGCCCTTCTCGATGCGGGAGCTGATGGCCCGGGTTCGCTCGCAGATAAGGAGATCGAGTCGGAGCGGACAGTTCATCGAGAGCAACGAGGTTCTCCGTGGGGGGAGGATCACCCTCGACATCGACGCCCACGAGGTTCGGGTGGACGGTGAGGTCGTTGAGCTCCGCCCCAAGGAGTTCGAGCTCCTCGAGACGCTGATGCGACGGACCAACCGTCTCTCGGGCAGGGATGTCATCATCGACGAGGTGTGGGGGTCGTCCTACTTCGGCGACACCAAGACCCTCGACGTCCACATCAAACGGCTCCGCCAGAAGCTGGAGACCGATCCCTCCAACCCCGTCCAAATCGTCACCGTCCGGGGTCTCGGCTACAAATTCGTGGATGGCTAAGTGCTCCCCGCCGTAAGTACGGTCGCATGTTTCGGCGAGCCAGGGGCGTCGCTCGCCAGGACGCAGGACGAAGGCGCACCCGGTGCGGTGCTTCGAGGACGAGGACGCCGCGAGCGGCGTCATCTGGCCGTCGAAACGTCAGCGTAATTGCGGTGGGGAGCACGATGTTCCGAAGCCGGCGTCTCGCATCCCGACTACTCGTTTTCTATGCGATTACCTTCGTCGCTCTCATCGGGTTGTTCGGCTATCTGGGTGACCTCATCGCCCGCCAGGCGCTCCGCGACGAGCTATCGACGGGTCTGGAGAGACAGGCGGTGACGCTGGCCGCCCTCCTACCCGAGGACGACGTCGCCGTCTGGGTAGACGCCGCCGCCGACGAGGGTGGGTTGAGGGTGACCGTCATCGCCTCGGATGGCAGGGTCGTCGCCGACTCCGATGCCGACGCCGGTGAGATGGAAAACCACGCCGACCGCCCCGAGATCGCCAGGGCGCTCTCCGGTGAGGTGGGCCGGGCGACCCGTAACTCGGTGTCGACCGGTTTCGAGCAGGTCTATGTGGCCGTGCCCGTCGACGACGGGGCGCTGCGGGTATCGATTCCGGAGAGGGAGTTGATCGGCCCACTCGGCGATCTGCGTCGCCGCATGCTCGCGATAATGGGTCTTCTCGGGCTGGTCGGGGTGACCGCCGTCGCCTTTGTTGCCCGACGTCTCGCCCGTCCCCTGCGCGGTCTCTCCGAAACGGCCGCGGCCATCGCCGCCGGGGATCTCGATCGGGCGCCCTCGGGCTCGCCCATTACCGAGATCGATGAGCTGGCCAGGTCGATAGGTGCCATGAAGAACGAGCTCGCCACCCGTCTCGACGCCGTGGAGACGGAGCGCCGTATGTTGGAAGGACTGCTGGATGCGCTGCCCCAGGGGACCCTTCTCATCTCGGGGGCGGATGAGGTGGTGTACGCCAACCCGGCCATCGGCGACGTCCTCTCGGTGGTTCCCGAGAGTCTCCACGATGTCGCCCCCTACCGGATCCAAACGGCGGTCCGCGAGGCGAGGTTGAGGGGAGCGGGCATCCGCGCCGATCTCGAACACGGCCGCCCCACCCGGATATTGCAGACCCTGGCGACACCGGTCGGGGAGGTCGGTCAGGTACTCGTCGTGGTGGAGGACGTCACCCAGAAGCGGCGGGTCGAATCCATGCGGAGCGACTTCGTGGCCAATGCGTCCCACGAGCTGAAGACTCCGGTCGCATCGATCCTGGCATCCCTCGACGCACTTCGGATCGCCTCACAGCGGGATCCCGACCGCGCCGAGCACTTCACCGACCTCATCGAGCGATCGGCTCGGCAGTTGTCCCGTATGGTGTCCGACCTCCTCGATCTCTCCAGGCTGGAGAGCACCGATCCCGTGATCGACTCGGTCGCCCTCCACGAGGTCATCGACGAGGAGGTGCAGAGGTCGAAGGCCTGGGCAGGGGAGAAAGATGTGGTCATGGAGGTCGACACCGAGGTCATCGACATCGAGGGGAACGAGGCCGATCTTCGTCTCGCCGTCCGCAACCTCCTCGACAACGCCATCCGTTACACCGACCCCGGCGGTTCGGTCAGTGTCACCGCCGGATCGGGCGCGGGGAAGGTGGTGGTGTCGGTGGCCGACACCGGTTCCGGTATCGCCCAACGTCATCTCGACCGCATCTTCGAACGCTTCTACCGGGTCGACGAGTCCCGCGACGCGGCGAGACGGGGAACCGGGCTGGGTCTGGCCATCGTCCGTCATGTCGTCGAGAATCATGGAGGGACCGTCGAAGTCGAATCCGAACTGGGCGTCGGCTCCATCTTCCGGATGGTGTTGTAATCCTGGTGGAGACACCTAGCGTGTGGTGCTCGTCACACGGGATCAGGTGAAGGATCAGGTGCGGGGGGATCTGGAGGGTCTTGACCTTGTCGGCGAACTTCTCGCCGAGAGACGTCGCCGGTCGAGCGCCGAGGATGCGGCCTGAACGTATTCGACTCCTCTGCTCTTCTGGCGTTTCTCCAGGGTGAGGCCGGTGTCGACGTGGTCGAACGACCGTCACCCCCGCTCTCACCGAGACCAACCAAGCCTCGCACAAGGAAGGGTTCAGAAGAACTAACCCGCCGAGGACCTCACCGGGAATCTACTCCGCCACCGTCACAGCCCACTGACAGGCAGGAGGGCCCAGAAAAGGAGCCTCCACTCTTACGAAGCGACGGCCTCAAAGACCGCACGTCGTTAAGGCGTCGTCGAGCATGGATGTCGCACGATCTAGCTGTTCCTCCGTGGTACTCCACGGCGGCACGAACCGCAACACTGATCCGCCTCGTCTAACACTCATCAGAAGGCCGAGGGACACCGCTGCTGCCTCCACGCGGTACCCTGGTGGAGGGACGCCCATCGATGGACTGTCTGAGAACTCAAGGCCCTGTATGAGGCCGCGTCCTCGCAGGTCAGCTATGGACGGGTGCGACTGCTGAACCTCCACGAGACGGCGACGTAGCGAGTTTCCGATCTCTTTAGCCTTCGTGGGGAGGTCTTCCTCTCGGATGACATCCAGGGTCGCACTCGCAGCGGCGCATGCGAGGGGATCCGATGTATGGGAATGACCGTGAGTGAACCCGGTTGCTTGTACGGCGTCCGCTATCTCATCGGTGGTAACAATTGCGCTGATGGAAATACCCCCTCCAAAATGCTTCGAAATGGTCACAATGTCTGGAACCACCCCGTCGCGCTCAAAACCCCACATGTCGCCGAGTTTTCCGAGGCCAGTCTGTGCTTCGTCCAGGATCAATAGAGCACCCCGTTCGTCCGCGGCCGCTCGTACCGCGGCTAGCCACCCAGGAGGTGGTTCGATGACACCGCCCGCGCTGAACAACGGTTCTGTGATGATTGCAGCCAGGCCACCCTCAACCTGTGAATCCAATACCTGCGTCGCACCGTCGACACACACCATCTGACATTCTGGGAATCGCAAACGGATTGGGCACCGAAAGCAATATGGACCCATGAAGGCGTACGCGCCCGGGGCGTATGGGCCATAACCTTTGTTCCACCCGGTACCAAAGGTCACTGCCCGGGATGCGTCGGACAACCCGTGGAAACCGATGTGCGGACTCGCCACCTCGTATCGACCGGTGTACCGCTTGGCGATCTGGATTGCAACCTCGTTGGCATCGCTGCCCGACTCAAGAAATAGACACCGGTTCAGGTTGTCCGGCAGGAATCCCGCGAGCTTCTCAGCAAGCTCAAGCTCTTGTGTGTTGAAGAAGCTGCTGCTCGCGTGAATGAACTCGCCGGCTGCCTCTTTTATGGCAGCCACGATCCTTGGATGCGAGTGACCGAGTGCCGAGCACATCTGACCGGAATTGAAGTCCAAATATTCTTTGCCGTGCACATCCCAGACGAGGGAGCCCTGGGCACGAGCGAGCACGGGGCCAGAGAGTTCTGTCTTGTCTAAGCGGGTTATTAGGACGTTGTTCGCAGCGACTGTAAGCCAGTCTTCCTCCGCTTGAGCCCGCTCGTGGATAGGTGTGGTTCTAGGAGTGATCATGTGTTCTCTGTTCGCCTTCTTGTCTGATACTGTCGCTCGCCAGCGCGCCATGGCTACTCCGTTTCGCAGCAGAAGATGGCGGACACGCTGTTGCTGCAACTTTGATAGCAGCCTAGCCCCGTTTTTCCGCAGGGATTCGGCGTAGGTGGTGGCCGGTTGAGGCGGTGGTTTCGTTGTGGGCGGGGTTATGGCGTTGACCTGCGTTTTTGGGTCGGTTGGCAGCGGTTTCTCTGGTTGTAGTGTTGCGGTCGGAAGCCACTCGTGTAGGGCCAAACCCGCCCGTGGCGACGCCGAATGGGCCGCACGGCGCTGGGAACGGGGGGAGGGCATGTCGTTGGGCGATCGGCTCTGTCTGGACCTGGGCGATCGTCTCGACGCCGAGGTCTGGACCGCCGACAAAACCCGGGGTGCCGAGGGTGGAGTCCGCCAGATCCGCCAGTGAACTCCCGTTCTGGCGCGGGTGGGCGGGCCCATATGGCGGCCTACCCGCGCCAAAACCGCATCAGTTCTGCCCTAACGGGTTGCGGACGGTACGATCACGTTTGTGAATATGTCCCAGGGCGGGTCCGAACGTCCCTTGCTGGACGGGATCAGGGGGCCCGCCGATCTTCGTGACCTCGATGAGTCCCAGCTCGAGACCCTTGCCTCCGAGATCCGGTCCTTCATCCTGGAGAAGGTATCGAAGACGGGGGGCCATCTCTCCC
>WHUC01000015.1:8993-24724 GCA_009377435.1 Acidimicrobiia bacterium | reverse complement strand
CCTCACCCGGTGCACCACCTCTCAGCTAGCGAGGTTTCAGAGCCTCCAGCACAGAAGAGGTCATCATCACCCGGCCATACTTGACGTCGAGGTCGGCAAGGGCCACCAGATGGCTGAGACGCGAGCGATCGAAGCAGGCGTCCTCGGCCACAACCACCTCGAAGCCATAGGAGGTGCCGTCGACTGCGGTGGCACGGACGCAACCCGAGGTGGTTCCGCCGACCAGGACCAACGTCTCGATGCTGTCACGAACCAGACCGCTGACGAGCGGGGTCCCGAAGAAGGCGCTTGCCTTGGTCTTGACCACGACGCTCTCGTCTTCGCGGGGACGCACCCCCTCCACGATGGCGCTCCCTCCCCGATCCTCTGGTGAGGTCTCACCACGGGTGGCCGGCCCCACCCAGGATTGCGCCGGGTCCGGTTTGGTGAAGACCACCGTCCGATCTGTCTCGCGAAACCGCTCAAGCAGCCGGGCGATATGGGGCAAAGCCCGCCAGGCCCTCTCACCGCAGGCCTGTCGTGACACTCTCTGGGCATCGACCACGGGCAGATCGGGCCCCACGAAGGCCTCGATGACGTCGATCACGAGCAGGACCACTTTCTCCATTCGAAGCTGACCCCGCGGGCGGGCATAGCCATCCAGGGCCCGCCGATCCTCCTCGTTCATGACCTCCCGCCAGGCCCCGACGTCGTCCACCGTCACGTCAAGTACCTCGGGCAGGGAGGGGCGGGGTAAGGCCGCCCCTCCCCGGATCGGTCAGAGCAACCCTTCCTCGACGAGCTGGGGGACCAGCTCCTGCATGGTGTCGATCTGGTTCTCCATCGCCTCCCGAGCGGAGTCGGCGTCCCTCGGGACGAGAGGCCGTTCCGCCTCCTCGGCCCAGGCGGCGAAGTCGGGATCCTCCAAGGTGGCGCTCACCGCCTCCCGCAGGAACTCAACCTCCTCATCCGACAGGTTGGGGGGCGCGGCGATTATCCGCATCTCCGTCACGGCGCCGGCCAGATCCGGATTCCCGATGTCCTCGGCGCTGGGGACCTCCGCCAGCCAGTCGTACTGCTCGGGACGTTGCTCCTCCGTGCCCAAGAACAGGAGAGGTCTGACATCACCCGATTCGATGAACCCAACCAGGTCGCTGGTGCCGTAGACGATGAAGTCGACATCACCTCTGATCAGGGCGGTCGCAACCTCCTGGGATCCCTCCGCACCGAAGGTCAGCTCGGCGTCGAGACCCAACGAGCGGATCGCAACAGCGGTGGCAAGGCCCGACGAGGACCCTCGTTCCACCGTCAACGCGGTGAGGTCGGACGCGTTCACCAGGTCCTCGTAGGTCTGATACGGCGAATCGGCGGCCACGTACACCACGTAGGCGTTCTCCTCCATCGAACCGAGGATGGTGAAGTTCGCGGTGTCCCACTGGGCGATGTCCTCGAACTGGATTTCCTGGGCGGATGCCGCCGGCATTGGCAGGATTGTCAGCTCGTAGGGATCCTCGGAGGCGTAGAACTGCGTCAACGCCTCGGTAATGGGCGTGATGTTCTCCACCGCGATGTTGACACCATCGGGGAGATGGTTCGCCGCCATCACCTCGGCGAAGCCCCTGGCATAGGTGTCGAATCCGCCACCCGGACTATAAGGCACAACCCAGGTGTAGTTCTCGGTCGGGTAATCGGCGGTGGTGTCGCCTCCACAGGAAGCGACAAGTACCGCCACCGTCAGTAATGCCCCTATCAGGGCGAGTCGGCGTCTTGGACGTGCTCTCATCTCGTTCCTTCCTCTTGCTCGGGGGTCTCCGGGCGGAGAGTCCCCTTCTTCGTGGTTCTTCTGGTGCGTTCTCGCAGTCACGATGATCAGGTTCCACCTCACAGCAGGGCCTCCAGCAGCCCAAAATGAGGGGGCAGTCGCAGGACGACCGAGAAAACGAAATAGATGAACAAGGTCGTGACCGCGGTCACCGTCAGCGCCAGCCACCAGGGTCGGCGGGAGTAGCCGATCATCACCGCGAGCATGAAGACCGGAGTGGCGATGGTTAGTCCCACCAGAAGGGCCAGCATTCCCAGCCCAACCAGCAGAGCGATGATGGCGAATTCACGTTGGTGACGGATCTCGTCGGGAAGTCCGTTCTCGGCGTGGGTGACCTCCGCCGCGTCCTCGGCCTCCTCCTCCAGGGCGTCAACCACCCCACTGATCTTGAGGAACACGTCGTCCTCTACGTAGATGGCGAGATGTTGGCGGAGCCAAGGGACGGTGCTCACGACGAAGTAGAGGAGTATCAATCCGGCGGTGGTAATCCCGGTGATCAAGGGAAAGAGACGGGCTTCGGGAAGAACGAGGTCGAGGGCGAACAGCCCGGCTCCGACGGACATGACCAGGAATAGCAACATGAGATTGCGCTCACCGGGGGCCATGGCTCATCTCCTTCTCCGTGTCAACCTGCCGACGTCTCCTGCGCGCCAGGCTCAGGATGGGCGCGATCAGGATGAGGACCGTGATGATCACGAGCACCAACGAGATGGGGCGCGTGACAAAGATCGACAGTCCCTGGTCGAACACCTGGAGCGATTGGAAGAAGGCCCGTTCGGCAGTCGCGCCAAGGAGTAGCCCGAGAATGAGGGGGACGAGGGGGACGTTGTGCCGTCGCATGTAGTAGCCAAGCACGCCAAACCCAAGGGCGAAGATCACATCAACGAACTGGCGTTGGAGAGCAAATGCCCCGACCACGGCGAGGACACCCACCACGGGTGCCAGGATCGACGGGGGGACCCGCGTGATCTTCACCAGATAGGGGGCGGCGAAGAGCCCGATGATCGAATCGACAAAACTGGCGAAGAAGAGCACCCAGAAGGCGATCCACACCACCTCGGGGGCCTCTCGGATGAGGTTGGGACCAGGGTTGACCCCATGAAGGACCAGGGCGCCGAGGATGATCGCCCAGTCCGAGCTACCGGGCAACCCGAAGGCGAGCGAAGGAAGGGCGGACCCGGCATCCTTGGCGTCGTTGGCTGCCTCCGGTGCCAGGACCCCGCGGGGATCGCCCTTCCCGAACGCTTCCGGGTCGTTAGAGCTGTGCACTGCCTGGAAGTAGGCGAGGAAGGAGGCCACCGTTCCCCCCACTCCCGGAACGATGCCCACCCCCGTGCCCAGGATGGAGCTTCGGATCAGCAGCCAGGGATGGGCGAAGACGAACCTCACGCCCTCCCACACGTCCCGACGGGACAGGCCCGAGGCATCGATGTGGGGGGCCACCTTCTCTCGGGTAACCAGGAGCCGCATCACCTCCGAGAGGGCGAACAGGCCGATCAGGGCTGCGATGAGGTCGACACCCGAGAAGAGGGGGGACAAACCGAAAACGTACCGCAGCTCCCCAGCGATCGGGGAGAAGCCGACGAAGGAGAGTATGAGGCCGATCCCCCCCGAGATCAGCCCCTTGAAGAGGGAGCCCGTCGAGGCCGCCGCAATGGCCGCCAACCCCATCACCGCCAACATCATGAACTCCGGAAAGCTGAAGGCGAGGATGATCTCGCGGACAATTGGAAGGAGGATCAGCAGAACGACCAGACCGATGACCGATCCCATGGCCGATGCCGTCGCCGAAATACCGATGGCGAAACCGCCGCGCCCTTGGCGGGCGAGCGGATAACCGTCGAGGGTGGTGGCTGCGTTTGGTGAGGTTCCGGGAGTATTGAGAAGGATGGCGGTTATCGATCCCGAGAACGTCTGACCCCCCAGGGCGCCAACGAAAAGGGCCATGGCTTCACCGGCGCCGAACCCGAAAGTCAACGGGATCATGAGGGCTATTCCAACGGATCCGCTTAGACCGGGCAACAGCCCGAAGAGCATCCCATTGAGCACGCCCACCGCGAACCAAAGCGGGAGGGGCCAGGTGAGAAGCTCGCCCAGACCGGTGAACATGGTCTCGAATATTTCCATTGCGTCACCTACATCTCGAACGCAATTCCTTGGGTGAGAAAGTGATCGAGAATTCCGGGGATCAAACGGCCTAGATACGAACCGGATCCCATTTTGCATACATTATGTGTTTTGACCCTAGCCATCGGCTCAAGAGCGCGCGCCTCAAAACCGGGGTCCCGGGTCCGTGACCGTGGTTCGAGCGATCAGGAGCGGCGGGCGGACTCCTGCTGGTCGCGCACCCGACGTTGCAGCTCTCTCGATACCCGACCGAGATGCTCGGCTAGCCATCGCTCAGCCCTATCGGTGTTTCCTGCACGAATCGCGTCGACGATCACACGGTGGCCGGCGGCATCATGGTTAACGACTCTTAGGCTCAGCCAGTAGCGACCGACGTCAGCGCGCAGCGAGGCGATGAGACCCTCGGTACGGGACAGCCCGGCGATAGCGTACAGCCGGCTGTAGAAGCGCTGTCTCAGTTCCAACCAGTCGTCGCCCTCGCCCTTCGCATCCAACTCATCCGCCATCTCGGTCAGCTCGTCGATCTGCTCCTGTGTTATCTTCCCGATCGCAGCCCGAAGCGCATAGGTCTCGAGCAGGATTCGCAGCTCGTAGATCTCCTCCACCTCCTCGGGCTCGAGCGTGCGCACCGCCGCGCCCTTGTGGGGTGAGAACACGACCAGACCCTCGGCCTCCAACTTGCGCAGCGCAGAGCGGACCGGGATCCGCGACACCCCCAGGAGCTGGGCCAGTCTCTCCTGGGGCAGTTTGGCGCCAGGCGCGAATATCCCCGAGAGGATCGCCTGTCGGACGGCCGACACCACCATCTCCTCCACGGTCCGATACTGAGATTGGACACTGTCGACGATCTGCTCGATGGATCGTGCCACTAACTCATTTGCTTCGCTGGCCGTCAAAGTGTCGTCCCCTTCCTCATTCGTCGACAGATTCGGGCCCCGGATCCGAGAGCCGGCTGCGCATGCCCTGGGCAACGGAGCGCAGATGTGTTTCCAGCCAGGCCGCCGCCAGGTCGGGGTTTCTAGTACTGATCCGCTCGAGTAACTCCCGGTGGGTTCGTGACCTGTTGTCCTGGAGGTCGATGGTGTAGGCACTCACCTCCGCTCGGAACTGCATGATCGTGCTCACCACCCGGGGGGTGTTCCCGATCGAGTAGAGGACTCGGTAGAAGCGGTGCCGGCGGTCGAGCCGTTCATCCGCCCCGCGGGCCGCTTCCAGATCGCTTGCGAGCACCTTCAGCTCCCCAAGCTCCTCCTCAGTCGCCGCCGAGGCCGTCTTCCGGAGGGCGAACGTCTCGATCAAGATCCGCATCTCGTACAGATCGGAGATCTCGTCGCTACCGAGGGAGCGCACCGTGGCCCCCCGGTGAGGATGAAGCTCGACGAGACCTTCCGACTCTAATTGTCGCAGAGCGGCGCGGATCGGCATCCTACTCACCTCGAGAAGGCCGGCGAGGCGATCCTGGGGGAGACGCTCCCCCGGTTTGAAGATGCCCGACACGATCGCATTCCGTATCACCGATGTCACCATATCCTCCACCGTCCGGAAGCGCTGACGCGACGAGGCCACCAGCCTCTCCAGGCTGATATCGCCGGCGCCCTCCAAGGCCTCGCCGGTCTCGGGCGAACTCATGGGCCCGAGACCTCGCTTGCCGGCTGGAGGCGGTCCTCAAGGGGGCGGAGAAGCAGGCTGGCGGTCGCCGATGTCGCGGTGACCGCACTGACAAGCACGAAAGCCGAGGTGACGGGCACGACAAGGGTGAGAGCCCCGAAGGCCGTCGGGGCCATGAACTTGGCGAAGTTACGGACGGCCCCGGTCGCCGCTACGAAGCTCGCACGCTGTTCGACGTCGGTGGCCGCCGCCACCAAGGCGTTGGTGAAGACGCCCATCAGGCCGTCGGCCGCTCCATAGACCAGCGAGCAAATCAAGATTGCCCACGGTACCGGGATGAGAACCATCCCCACCAGAGCCACCGCCATCGCCGCGATCCCCATCCCGATCCAGACGGTTGGTCTGCCGAGTCGGGACAAGCTCTCCGATATGGCGGCCACCAATGTCCCGGTGATGGCGGCGGAGCCGATCACAACACCGGCGAAGACGGGCGTCAGGCCCCGGACGTCAACCAAGAGCAGCGGAAGAAACGTGAGAATCGAGAACTTCAGAAACATCCGAAGAAACCCGGCGTATTGAAGCCCGATGATGGGGAGGGTCCGGAATAGTCCCAGGAAGCCCGCCACACCTACGCTGCCTCCAGTTCTGGGGATGTCCAGGGGGGGATCAACCAGCTTGGCGAGAACCACGGCCCCGATGGGGATGCTGACCATCTGCCCCAGCCAGGGCGCGAACCAGGCGATTCCCGCCAGGAGCCCCCCGATGACCGGCAATGTCCCATCCCCCAGGCTCATCGCCACCGAGCGTCGCCCCATCGCTCCCACCAAGCGAGGACCGCTGAAGCTGTCACCGAGAACGGTCATGCTCAGGGGGAGGATACCGGCAAACATAACGCCCTGGACGAGTCTCACACCGAGGACGGCAAGATAGGATCCGCCAACGAGGGGCACCAGGGCACCACAAACGCCAAACCCGATCAGGGCCGCTCCCATCACCAGCCTCCGTCCCACCCGATCCGCCAGAATCCCGAGGGGGATGGCGGCAAGAGCCGAGGGGAGCAGATAGACGCTCATCACCATCGCCAACTGGGCATCACTCAGGCCGAGAGCGTCCCTCATCACCGGGAGCGACGGGGCGATCAGCTGAACCCCGGTCAGGGCGATGGCCGAGCCCGCGTAGGCGAGCCAGGC
Source organism: Acidimicrobiia bacterium (assembly GCA_009377435.1). Classification (GTDB taxonomy): domain Bacteria; phylum Actinomycetota; class Acidimicrobiia; order Spongiisociales; family ZC4RG35; genus WHTL01. The sequence goes on along the minus strand of WHUC01000015.1, from coordinate 17,998 downwards.
ATTCGAACTCGCCTGGCGCCCCGAGGGCCGCTGGTCAGAGGTCATCTCATCATGCCTCGGACCCACACATCCTCAGGGCGGTGAGCGCATAGATTTTCGCCCCCTCGATCATGTTGCCCAGTTCCATGGAGCCCGTCCCCTGGACTGCCGCCTTGCCCCGGCTGGGACCGAAGGTGAGGGCGGGGATGCCGACCCGGTTGTACACGTTCGTGTCGCGCCACATCGAGACGACTGCGGGCTCGGCCCTCACCGGCATCTCCTCACCACGCACCTGGAGATGTGAGGTCGCGATGGCGTCTAGGAGCGGTCGGATCTCCTCCTCGTCCGCTCCGTATCCCGCCTTGGACATGAAGACGTCCACCTCGGCATGGGGATCGACCGACCGGACCACCTCCTCCAATTCCCGCTGGATCGGGCCTATGGTCTCGCCGGGAAGGGTGCGCACATCGACGTAGAGTGCGGCGTATGGAGAGGAGCGGTTCGGTCTCCAGGGAATCCCACCCCGCATCGCTCCCACCTGCGCCTTTGGCGTCATGGTCCCACACGGCGTGTCCTGTGTTCTTCGTCGCTCGAAGCCAATGGCCCACTCCTCGATAGCGGTGACGACCGCGCCCGCCCTTACCAGGGCGTTGGGGTGCTCGGCAATCGACCCGGGCCTCTCCAGGCGGGGGGTGTACATGTTGCGCCCCCGCAGCGTCACCTTGAAGTAGGTGGCACCGCACTGGATCCACGACGCCGAGAAGTCCGTTGTCTCGGCGATGACGGCATAGTCGGCCGTATAGCCGTGTTCCAGCAGCCAGTTGGTCCCGAGACCCTTCGACTCATACCTCATGCCCTGGTACTCGTCGACAGGAGCGGCGCCCGTCTCCCCGGCGGCCGACTTCAACAGGACGTCGCCGTCCAATCGGGCCCCGGACTGGTGAATCGCTCGCCCCGCCACCATCTGGACCGCCATACAGCCCCGATCGTTCTGCACCGTGTGGCCGATGATGTGGTCACCTTCGCGGCGGGCTCCGGTGCGGTTGGGGTCGGGGGCGTTCATCAGGTTGTCGTAGTCAGGACCGGACGACTCGGTGTCGAGGTGGGCGTTGAAGATGAGGGACTTGCCCTTGCCGTCCCCCCGCACCCGTCCCACCACATTGGCCCGGCCCTCGATCATCGGGACCAGGTCCGACTCCATGCCATTGTCCTGGTACCACTCGTGGACACGTCGGGCGGTCGGCTCCTCGTTCCCGAGCGGGCCATAGGTGTTGCCCAGGGAGAGGGCCAGTTCTGCCAGATCTTCTCGTGCCGACTCGATCCGACCCAGGATCTCCTCGACCAGTCCGTTCACTGCTCGACCCTCCTCTCCTGCTCCACGATCCGCCACACGTCCTTGGGTGTGAGGGGGCGTGGGAAGTCATTATTGTCGCGGGTCACGAGCGCCTGGAGGATCACCTTGCGGACATCGCGTCCGGAGCGACCGGTCATGGCGGCCGCTAGCTCGGTGACGTCCTCGTCACCGATGGACACCTCGGGAAGTTCGTCGAGGGTGTCCCGAAGAATGAGAGCTATCCCATCGGGTCCAGGCAACCCGATCTCGACCGCAAGATCGAGCCGATCCATCATCGCCTCGTCGATGGTGCGCGTGAAGTTTGAGGTGGCGATCACGAGCATGTTGGGGGCGACCGACGCCAGGTAGTCGACCCCCCGCAGCACCGCCTCGGTGGCACGAAGGACGTCCACTGGGTCTCGCCCCCCCGCTGCCAGGGACCGGCTCATCGCCAAGCTGTTGATCTCGTCGATCACCACGACCACTGGGTGGCCTTTCTCTGCTAGCTCTGGCAGGGATTTCTCCAGGAGGTCGATCGTGTTGCGTTGACTCTCGCCCAGCATCTGACTGGGGAGGGCATGAGGGTCGACTTCGGCAAAGATCGTCTGGGCCGAAAACCCCGATTGGGACAGGTCTTCGGCCACGATCTGGGCTAGCCCTCGGGCCAGCGAGGACTTGCCCGTCCCCGGTGGGCCATACAGAAGGGCTATGCCGTGAACAGGCAACCCGACCTGGGAGAACCGGGAACGATGACGTAGACAGAAGCTGGCGTAGGAGAGGAGACGCCGTTTCAAGTCGGGATCGACGTAGATTCGATCCCACCACTCGCGCCAGCCCTCACGGGGAAGGACGAGCCATCGGAGGAAGCCGTAGCGGTCCTCTCTCCAATCGCGTCGAGGGGCCTCCTCAGGCATCGGGACGGCCCGCCGCCGGGTCGGGCCACTCGACGCCGGTCAGATCGGGAGCGTCCAGCTTGGGGGGTTCTTCGAACAAGCTCATGGGGGCGAGCAGGGCGCTCATCCCCATATAGAGGGTGTCGAAATTGTGCACCCGGATGAGCGAGGCGATGTCGCTGTCGGACGCGTTGAAATGTTGGTGCCACGTCCAATGGTCGACGATAACGAGGTCACCAGGGCCCCAGTCGTGGCGGACGTCGTCGATGATGCTGTAGCCACGACCGGTCACCCCGAACAACCAAGCCTCCCCACCGTGGCGGTGTCGAGATTGGAAGAGCCCAGGTGCCAGCTGATGTATGACCGCCGTGAGGCCTTGTGTCCGGTGGCCTATGGAGGAGTCCACGAGAAATCCGCTGCGGGCCCCCCGGGGGCTGACGCGAAAAATGACGTCGTCATAGGAGGTGAGAACCCGTGACTCGGCAAACTCCTTACTGGCCTGCTCGAGACGTCGCAGACGGTTCGAGTAGGGGTCTGCACCGAGACCGCTTTCCGTCGTGGCCGGGCGCGACGGTAGCTGGTCAAAGTCGGTGTCTCCGCCGTCCTCCACCACCGCGAGTCCCAGCAGCTCAACCATCGGCTGCACGCTGAAGGACGCGAACTTGGCTGGTTTCCCCCCCTCATTGCCATGGCGGTGCCACGCCCAGCCGGGGAGGTAGATGGTGTCCCACGGCCTCCACTCATGGCGTCGTCCGTCCACCTCCGACCAACCCGACCCATCAACGACGAAGAGGATGGCGTCCCAGGAGTGGCGGTGAATGGTCGAAACCTCGCCCGGATCTATCTGGTGGACATTGGCGTCCAGGACCAGGCTGGGTCTGTCTCCGTCGGCGCTGACCATGACGCCTCGGCGCATCCGCCGAGGGGTGTCCTCGAGACGGACTTCCTCGGCGCGGACGATGGACCGCTGATTCTGCTTCCAGTAGTCGAGCACGTCTCCGCGCCGCTTTTTCTGCACCTCGTAATGCGAGGTGGTAGTTCGGGTCTCGGTCATTGGGTTCGTCCTGGTGGCGATCTCCCTCGACGATAGCGATTGGATCCAATTTCGTCCATCCTCGATCACCGCCGCTGGTGCCTTGGGAATGTGGAGTCCAATCGCCACCGCCCGACTTGGTTCTTCCAGAGTGCGTAAGCCCTACGATCAGGACCCTTAACTCGACACACCAGGCGAACTCCAAATAGGATCCAATATCCAATGACCTTCTACCTGCCAACCTGACCGTGCCCACCGTCGACTTCCGGCGCAGCATCTCGGTACCCGCCCCGCCTTCGGTCGTATGGGACGTACTCACCGACATCGGCCGCGTCGTCGGGTGGGTCTCGGTACTGGGAGACGTTCGTGAGTTCGAGCACCTCGCACGGTATGGCGCGATCCTGGAGGACAGGCTGGGACCGTTCAAGCTCGCCGCCGACCTCGACGTGGAGGTGGTAGAGGTAGCGGCTCCCTCTCGCCTGCGCCTGGTCGCGGACGGCGAGGATCGCCAGGTGGCGTCACGGATCCGCATAGAAGCGGCACTCGAGTTGGAGGCGGCGCCCACCGGCACCCACATCGATGTCCGCGGCCATTATGAGGTGACCGGCAGGGTCGCGACCCTGGGAGCCTCGATGATCCGCTCCAAGGGCGACACGATCCTCGACGAATTCTTCGCGTCGGCTGAGGAGGAGCTGAGATGAGCGTCCTCCCCTCCTTCGAGCATCTCCGTCCCGCAGACCTCCATGAGGCCCTCGACGCCATTTCCTTTGACGATCCCGTCTACGCCGGTGGCACCGAGCTGCTCCTGGCCATGCGGTCGGGACTGCTCCGGCCCTCCTCACTGATCGACATCAAGCGGATCCCCGAGCTGGACCGGATCGGACAGGAAGATGACGACGTGGTCATCGGGGGAACGGTTAGCCACGCCGCCGCAACCGCTGATCCGGTTGTTCTCTCGGCCGCCCCCGTACTGCCCAAGGTCCTGGCCCACGTCGGCAACCCGAGGGTTCGGGCGTTCGGGACACTGGGAGGGAATCTCTGCTTCGCCGAACCGAAATCGGATGTCGCCACGATCCTGATCTCCCTGTCGGCCGACGTCGAGCTCGCCTCGAAGAACGGGCGACGACGTCTACCGGTGGAGGACTTCATCATCGGGCCATACACTACGGCCCGGAACGAAGGCGAGATCCTGGTATCGATCCTTATCCCACCCACGGCGGACCCCATGGTGTACGAGAAGTTCCAGACGATGGAACGACCGACGGTGGGAGTGGCGGCACGGCTTTTAGAAGACGGTTCCTTGCGAGTGGTCGTAGGAGCGGTCGGTGGCGCACCCGAGCCCTTCGACTTCTCGTCCGTCCACGAGGTCAATAGTGGACACATCGCCGACCGGGTGGAAGTGATCCCCGATCTGACCGGCTCCGAGCGTTACAAGCGCCATGTGACCCGAGTGGTGCTGGGAAGGACGCTGGCACAACTCGAGGGATTGGCGTGAACCCTGTCGGTGTGGTGACACAGGTCAACGGGAGGGAGATCGCACGCTCGGTCCCGGCCCGGATGACCCTGGTGGAGTTCCTTCGAGACGAGTTGGGGCTCACAGGGACGAAGGTGAGCTGTGAGCTACAGGTATGCGGGGTGTGCACCGTGCTCGTCGACAGAAAGCCAGTCAGCTCATGCGCCTTCCTCGCAGTCGACATCGACGGCCGCGAAGTCACAACCATCGAGGGCGTCGCCTCTGACGGCAAGCTTCATCCGATCCAACAGGCCTTTATCGACCACTTCGCCCTCCAATGCGGTTTCTGCACCCCCGGATTCGTGATGATGGCGGTGGCTCTGCTGGAGGAGGTCCCCCAACCCACCCCGGAACAGGTCGTGTCGTACCTGGAGGGCAACATATGCCGCTGCACGGGATATCGGTCGATCCTGGAGGCGGTCCTCGACGCCGCCGACCGACTGGAAAGGGCGTCACCGTGAGCGTCGGAAACTCCGTCCCGAGCGTCGATGCCAGGGTCAAGACCACCGGCGAGGCACGCTACGCCCTCGACGCCGCCGTCCCTGGGATGCTATTCGCCGATATCGTCCGCTCCACCCGAGCACACGCCACCATCCTCGACATCGACCCCTCCGAGGCCCTGACGACACCCGGCGTTTCTGCCGTCATCACCGCGGCAGACCTGGACGGCCTGTTTCCTCGGTTCGGCCACATCATTGCCGACCATCCCATTCTCGCCATCGATCGTGTGCGCTATTACGGCGAACCCGTGGCACTCGTCCTGGCCGACAACCGATACGCCGCCGCCGACGCCGCCGATTTGGTCCGAGTGCGGTATGCGGACCTGCCAGTCGTTATCGAGCCGGAGGAGGCGCTTGCCGCCGAAGCTCCCCTCCTTCACGACGAGGACTACAGCCTGGGCGATCGGTCCTTCTCGGAGGCGCAGTCGGCAAGGCCAGCCACCAACGTGGCACACGAGGCAATGCTGCAATGGGGCGACGTCGAGTCAGCCCTTGAGGGTGCACATGTCGTGGTCGAGACAACCACCCGGTACCCGATGCTCTATGCGTACGCCATGGAGCCGTACAACGCCATCGCCTCCTATGACGAGGGCGAGCTGGACGTCATCTCAACTGCTCAGCACCCGTTCCAGGTGCGGGAGGACCTGGCTCGGATCTTTTCCCTGCCGCTCAACGGCGTGAGAGTGAGGTCGCCCTTGCTCGGCGGAGGATACGGATCCAAGTCGTACACCAAGGTGGAGCCCTTGGCCGCGGTGGGGGCTTGGATCTCGGGGCGCCCGGTCAAGGTGGCCCTGGATGTTGAGGGGGCGATCCACACCACCCGGGCCGACTCGGCGCTGATATGGGTTCGGTCGGGCTTCGACGACAAGGGCACGATCGTGGCCCGGGAGTTCGACATCACCCTCAACACGGGGGCGTACGCCGACAATGGCACGCTGGTCCTGACGAAGTGCGTCCATCGCTGCTTCGGCCCTTACAACATTCCCAACCTGCGGGCATCCGGCCGGGCCGTTTACACCAACACCGTGCCCTCCTCATCCTATCGGGGCTTCGGCGCCCCGCAGGGCAACCTGGCCGGTGAGGTCAACATGGACCAGGCGGCGGAACGCCTCGGCATCGACGCGGCCGAGTTACGCAGAAGAAACCTGGTCGGGCCCGGCGAGCGGCACATACCGGGGAAACGGGCGATGGACGCCGATCTTCGCGCCGATCTGGAAATGGTTGTCAAGGGGCTGGGTTGGGGCGGGCGGCCGACAGCGAACCACGGAATAGGTTTCGGTTGTTCTGCCTCCGATGCCGGGGCCTTCCCCGTCTCCACCGCCCAGGTCCGCCTCTTCGCCGATGGCTCTGCGCTCGTCCTGACCGGCTCGACCGAGATGGGCCAGGGGAGCCGTACTGTACTCGGCCAGATCGCGGCCACCGAGTTGGGGATCTCTGTCGACCGGATCCGGGTCAAACAGTCAGACACATCCCTCACCCCATACGAGCGGACAACCGGTGCCTCCCGTACCACCACCCTGACCGGCCTTGCGGTGCAGCGAGCCTGCCGCGACGCCCTTGCCAAGCTGGTGGAAATGGGAGCCGAGGTCCTCGACCGCGACGTCGAGGAAGTGAAGACGGCCGAAGGCGACGTGGTGGCGGGACCCGACAGCAGGGCGAGCTACGAGGAGGTGGTACAGGCATGGTTCGGGGGTCGCCAGGGCGAGGTCACCGGGGTGGGGATCGTACGCCGGGCAGGCGAGTTGGCCGAGCTACCCCCGTTCTGGGAGATCGGGATGGTGGGGGTGGATGTCGAGGTGGATCCCCAGACCGGGGTGGTCACCGTCCATCACCTCGTGACTGTCGGCGACGTGGGATATGCCATCAATCCGGCAATGGTGGAGGGGCAGGACCTGGGGGCGGCGACACAGGGGCTGGGCGCGGCATTGTCTGAGGAGCTGATCTACGACGGACCCCAACTCGTCAACCCGAACATGGTCGAGTACCGGGTGCCCCGCATGGGCGATATGCCCGCGCGGATCGACACCTTCATCGCGGAGCGGGGAGATGGAGTGGGGCCCTTCGGCGCCAAAGGCGGCGGTGAAGGAAGCCTCAACCCGGTGGGCGGGGCGGTAGCGTCGGCGATCGCTCGAGCGACCGGTCGATGGCCGACACGTCTGCCCCTGAACTCTTCGGCCGTGTGGGAACTGCTCAACCCACCCGACGAGGCGTAGACTAGACCGATCCCGGGTTTGAATTGAAGACAATAACTCTATCGGTCACGCTCGATTGCATCCAATATACAATCAGGGCATGCGTGAGAAATCGGTTGAACTGTTCTCGGAAGGTGTCAGGGTGTCAGGGATCCTCCGCCGACCCGACCGCGACGATCCCTCCCCCGCCATCGTCCAGGGCCCGGGATGGCTCGGTCTCAAGGACTCCCAACTCTATGTGCCCTATCACCAGGCCCTCACCGCCGCCGGTTACGCCGTGCTCATCTTCGACTACCGGGGATTCGGAGACTCCGATGGTGACGGCGGCTCGCTCTCGCCCCGCCTCCAGCTCGAGGACCTGAAGAATGCGGTCACCTATCTGCACACCCGCGACGACATCATCGCGGATCGGATTGGCGTTTTCGGGTCGGGTGGCACCGGGGGTGGGAACGCCGTGATGCTGGCGGGCCTCGACCCCCGGGTCTGCTGCACGGTGAGTCAGGTACCGGTGGCCGACGGCGAGGACTGGCTCCGGAGGATGCGGCGTGGGTATGAGTGGTCCGAGTTCCTGGAGCGTCTCGACGCCGACCGCCGCGAGAGGGTTCTGACGGGCAAGGGTGAATGGGTCCACCCCCGGGAGGACATCATGGTCCCCACTCCCGAGCGCCGGGCGACGCAGGTCAAAAAGGATGTCGACGACCGCGTCCCCTCATCGGTCCCGCTGGCGGCCGCGGAGGAGATCATCGCGTACAAGCCGATCGAGGTGGCCCCCCGAGTCCGGAACCTCCTCGTGATCGCCGTCGACGGAGATGACGTCACCCCCACCGATCACGCCGTCGCCCTCTACGAGGCGGCGGGGGAGCCCAAGAAGCTGATCCTCCAGCACCAGACCAGTCATTACGCCGCCTACGAGCAGTACGGACCGGTGGTCATCCCCGAGATCGTGTCCTGGTTCGACGCTCATCTCGGGAGCCGGGCGGTCGAGTCGATCACTCCGTCAGGAAGCGAGATCGTTGAGGTGAGGCCATGACCCGTGTCATCCGGGGTGCCAACGTCTTCGTCGATGACGACCTCCACCCCTTCGACGTCGTGATCGAGGGAGAGACCATCGCCGATCTGGTAGCTCGAGGGGATGGCCCATCGGACGCAGAGGTGATCGAGGGCGAGGGGCTAACCGCCATCCCCGGCGGGATCGACGTCCACGTCCATACCCGGGAGCCCGGTTATACCCACAAGGAGGACCTGATTACCTGCACCCAAGCGGCGGCGGCGGGTGGGTACACGACCATCTTCGGGATGCCCAACCTCGACCCGCCGACGATGCGGGTGGAGGATCTCCACTCCGTTCTCGGGCTCTACGCGCAACGCAGCCTGGTGGACTACAACCACAACCCGGCGGCGACACTGGTCGATCAGATAGCTCCGATGGCCGAGCTCGGTATCGCCGCCTACAAGATCTACATGGTGGTGGATACCGGGCGGTCCTATCCCCATCCATCGGCAATCGGAATCCACGACCACGGTGACCTATACCGGGCAATGCGTGCCATCGCCCCCACCGG
>WHUC01000015.1:0-8545 GCA_009377435.1 Acidimicrobiia bacterium | reverse complement strand
TGGACCGACGCCTGGGCGGCCCACACCGGCACCCCGGGGATCCAGTATCAGCTGCCCCTTATGATCGATGCCTGGCACCGGGGTCGGCTCTCGTTCCCCCGTCTGGTCGATCTGGTGAGCACGGCGCCCGCCCGCGTATTCGCCCTCCCCCGGAAGGGGAGTCTGGCTCCGGGCTCGGATGCGGATGTGGTCCTGCTCGACCTGGAGCGGAGATGGACCATTAGCAACGACTCCGTCCTCTCCCGGATCGGGTGGACTCCCTATGACGGACGGGAAGTGGTGGGCGCAGTGATCCGGACGATGGTCAGGGGGTCGGATGTGTGGATAGACGGAAGGGTGGTCGGAGCCCCTGGGCACGGCAATCAGGTCGTTCCGGCATTGGAGGCATAATGGCAATGAAATTCGGTCTGCTGCTCCCCCACTTCGGTGAGCATGCCGATAGGGAGCTGATCCTGGAGGGTGCGAAAAGGGCCGAAGCCATCGGCTTTGATTCGGTATGGGTGCGCGACCATCTGCTTTTCGAGCCACACGGCGAGTTCGAGAACCCCAACCGGGACTTCTACGAGCCCCTCACCGTGTTGACCGCCATCGGCGCCGCCACCAGTTCGATCACGTTGGGGACCGCCACTCTCATTCCCTATCGCCACCCGCTCGTCACCGCATTCACCCTTGCCTCGATGACCCATGTGGTGGGATCCCGCATTATCGCCGGATGGGGCGCCGGCACGTTCGACCACGAGTTCGAGGCGGTAGGCATGGGCGGTGTCTTCCGTCCCGAGTTGGTCGAGTCGAACGCCCGAATCCTTCATCAGGTCTTCGAGAGAGACGACGTCACCTATGCCGACGAGCATTACTCGTTCGAGAATGTCTCGCTCCACCCCAAGCCCCTTGGCCAGATCCCGTTCTGGTACGGCGGTGCAACACCGGCCTCGGCGCGTCGTGCGGCAGAGTACTGCGATGGCTGGATCCCCGGCCGGATCACCCTGAAGACCATCGAAAAACGCGTCGACGCCATGCAAGGGATCGTGCAGGGAAACGGGCGGCACATGCCGACCGTGGCCGTTGTCCCTCCCACAACCATCGCAAAGACGGAAGAGGAGGCTTGGGAAGGGACCAGTGTCGAGGGATTGCTCATGTGGGCGAACGAGCGGGGCAAATGGTGGGTCAAGCCGGACTCGGGACGGTTCGAGACTGTCGAGGACATCGAGGGTTCCCTCATCGCCGGCACCCCCGACCAGGTCATCGAGCAGACACGCCGGTTTGAGGAGGTTGGCGTGGACCACCTGGTATACGACACCCGCCTCAGCTTCGACCGCTGGTACGACAGCATCGACCTGCTCGGCAAAGAGGTGCTGCCTGCCCTCCGGTGACGCCGGACGAGGGAACCCCGGCTAGGCCGACTCCTCGGTGAGGGCTGTCAGCTCGGCATCGCTGAGATCGAGGGGCGGGTAGGCAACCAGGGCCTTGAGTTGGTCGGGGTTCCGAGGACTGGAGATTGGCGCAACGATTCCGGGCTGGGCGGCGACCCAGGCCAATGCGACCGTGGCCATCACCACGCCATGGGTCTCGGCGACCTCCTCCATCGCGCCGAGAACCCGGTGTCCCCTCTCGTCCAAAGTAGGCCGACGCCGCCCCGGCGCGAGGGCTCTCCAGCGTGGCCCCGGCACGATACTTGCCGGTGAGAAACCCCCGGGCGAGGACGTAATGGGGAATGAAGCCGATCCCGCTCCTCCGGGCTATCGGCGGGGTCGTCTCCTCCACTCCCCTCTCCACCAGGCTGTACATCTGTTGGAAGGCCACCGGACGGTGAAACCCGTTCGCCTCAGTGATCCGAAGCCACTCCTCGATCCGTTCGGCCGAGAAGTTGGAGATGCCGAGGTAGCGCACCTTCCCCTCGTCCACCAGCGCCGAGAGGACGCCGATGCTCTCCTCGAGCGGGGTGTCGGGGGTCGTCGAAATGGGCGTAGTAGAGGTCGATGACATCGATCCCCAGTCGATCCAACGAGGCATTCACACCAGCATTGATGGTCGACGGCGCGCCAAGCGTTTGAAATCGGGGTGCTGGCTCACCTTGGTGGCGACCACCACCTCGTCACGATTCCCCCGCGCCTCGAGCCACCGACCGATGATCGTCCGCCTCCCCGCCGTGGTTCCCGGGTGCCCAAAGTGAATATGATGGAGCCCTCGTCGACCTCTTCGGCCAGGGAGATGTAATCGCGAGCCATCTCCTCGACCTCATCGAGGTTTCTGGTCTGGGTCATGCCCACACCATCGATGGTGACAAGCCAGAACCGTCCGTCGCGTTCGACGGTGACGTGATAGGTCATGGTCGTTCTCCTCGTGCCGCTGCTTCGGCTTCCTTGATGCCCCCGCCGTATCGATATCGCCGGCGAGCAGACCGGGCGACCTCCGCTCGAGGATGCTGTCGGGCCGCGGCGAGGTCCAGCCGCCAACACCGCCATCGACGATGCCGCCCAACCCCTCGAGGACCTCGAGGAGCACTGCCGCAACGTTGAGAACCTGACCCCACCTCCCGTGCCCTCGAAGCCCCCACCGGCCTGTACCGGGACTACGCCCGCTCGAAGATCCAAGGGGAGCGCATCGACAACCCTTCCATCTCGGCCTGACGATCGGGCCCGGCCGTCGTGACCGACCGGTTCGGAGTCACCAGCCCTGCTTGTCCATGAGGCCCATAAGGTTGCGTTTGCGGCCATGCTCGTCGCGCACCGCCGCCACCAGATCTTCGAAACGCTCCGGTCGACCGGCGGCGTCGGTCAGGCGACGGATCCGCCCCAACAGGTCGACGGCGGCTCGATAGCCACGGTTCTTCTTGGTATCGATCTGGGCGCGAACCTCGGGCTCGTACACCCCCACCGCGTCGAGGGGATGGCCGTCCTCCCGGGCACGGGCCAGGGTGAGCCACAGACGCTGGTCGCAGCCGTGCCGTTTGGCCGCGTCCCAGGCGGGGCCGACGTCGCCCTCATAGAGCAGGATCTCGACCAACGCCCCGGCCCGGGTTGGTCCCCTGAGGGAGCGGCCGGGCTCCTCGACCGGGGTGGTGCCCAGTCGCTCCCGGAGAGCCTCGATTGCCCGTCGGCCCCAGTCCCCCTCCATCCCGGTGGTGTCGACCTCGGCCAACAGCCGGCGATAGCTGTCGAGGGACGGGTGCCGCTCGAAGGCGATCCAGAACAACTCGACGGCCCCTTCTGCATCGCCCCGTCCCAGCAGCAACCCGGCCAGGTACTCCCGCAGCGGGGGCGTCTGCCATGCCCGGTCGGCGAAGGTGGCCAGGCCGCGGCGCGCCCAGTCGATCGCCTCCCCGACCCTCCCCGCCGCCGCCAACGACTCGGCCACCTCCAGATAGTGGTCAGGCAGCCGGAGATATTGGCCCCGGACCTCGATCAGCTCGTCAGGGTCGGCGGCGGCCAGCGCCACACCGATCCTCGCCTCCCGGACGGCGAACCCCCCGGTCGTCCGGTCGGCCTCGGGGTCGAGCTTGGCCCATCTCGGCGCTACGAGGCGTCGGTACTCGTCGATCCCGTCGCGACCGAGAACCGCGGCCCACCCGAGGGCGGCCCGATGGAACGTGTCCAGCTCAGAGGTGAGCTCAAGATCGACGAGACACCGGGCCAGGGCGGTCGGGTCGGGCGACCCCTCGGCGCAGGCCCGCCGGTGGATCTCGCCCAGCCGGTAGGAGATGTCGGTCAGCCACCCGTCGGAGTCGTCGACGTACTGGACCGCTTCGTCGGCCCGACGGTGGGCGTGCTCGGCCAATCCGATCACCGCATCCGGGTGGCCGGCATCGACCAGATCCTCGAGGGCGTCGATGACGTCGATGACGTTCGCCGGCCCAGCCGGCCGCCTCGGCGTAGGGAACGAAGTCGCCGTAGTGGTCGAACGCGGCGTCGACACGCCGTCGCCACTGGTCGCTGTCGAGACCCTGGCCGGTGTCGGCACGCGCCTCGGCCGCCAAACGTTGGCCCAGCCGCCAATCCCCCATCACCTGTTCCATCACCAGGTCGACGAGGCGGTCGTGGGTGAGCCCAGCCACGTAACCCGCCAGCTCGGCGTCCTCTCCAGAGTCGTCACCCTCACCGTCGAACATCGGCCCCACCGCCGAGGCGTCGAGATGCAACGCCACGGCCACGGCGTGTTTGCAGAACGAGCCGTCCTCGGCGGCGGGACACGAACACGACCACACCGGATCCCCACCGTCGACCCACAACGCCACCGCATAAGGCATCGACCCACGCACCGTCGCCTCGGCCCGCTGCTCGCCGACGTCGCCCAGCTCCACCCGCCCGTCGTGGTGATACGCCGAGCCCCGCAGAAGCGAACCCGATTCGGCCAGGCTCATGAGCCTGCGCCCGAACACGCCCCGCACCGATTCATCCATGCCATCCACCATCGTCATCGCTCCACCCGGTCCGGACGAGAGGGCTAACAGCAGGCGAGCCTCCTCCACCGTGAATCCCGTGAGGGGACTCGCCGAGCCGGCCGTCACAACGGCTGTGTCCGATCACGGGTCGGGGGGCATCGGTCCGCAGCACCGTTTGTATTTGGACCCGGATCCGCACCAGCACCTCTCGTTACGACCCGGGGGCCAGGCCACACCCTCCGTCTCGACCAGCTGGGCGCCCAATGTGGCCCGCGTCTCGGCGGCGCCGGGGTCGACGCCCTCGGTCTCGGCGTACTCGACGAGACCCTCCACGCTCAGGGGAACCAGATGGAGCGGCCTGCCTGCCACCGCCCGGGCGATTTGCTTGGTCCGAGCCTCGACGCCGCGGGCGTAGGCGCCATAGTCGACCGGGTTGTCCTCCAGCAGGTCGGGCCAGCGTTGGACCGCCGTCGCCCACTCCCCGGGCGGGAACCAGCCCACGCCCAGACGCCCCGCCTGCCCGATGGACACCGGCTCGGGTTCGTAGTCGGAATTGTCGATGACGTCGAGACGGGCCAGGAGCTCCGGCGACTCCTCGGCGAGGATCCGACGTCGGTTCCTCCGATTTCGCTCCTCCATCTCGACGTGGCTGCGGTCGGGGTCGAACCCGCAGTACCCGCATGCCCGCAGCTCCTCTTCGGGGACGGCGTCTCGATCCGATGCCCGGTGGAACGGCGCCCACGACTCGAGGAATGTCCACACCCGGTCCTCCATCTCGTCGTCCGGCGCCTCACCCAGCTCCGCCCGCGCCTCTTCGACCAGCTCCAGGAGTTGTTCCACAACCCCGTCGGGATCGCCGGTGCGTATCCCCACCTCGATCCCCAGCCGGGCCCATCTCTGAGCCGTGTCATGGTCACCTGCCCCGAGGTAGGCGAAACCTGCGGCGTTGTACAGCCAGACATCGTCGGGATCACGGTCACGGAGCTGGGCCAACAGTCGATCGGCCTCGTCCCGTCGACCGGCCAGCAGGTGGCACGCGGCGATGTCGGCTTCAGGGTCGGGGACCGACCGGTACCCGGCTGCGATGGCGGTGCGCTTGGCCTCGATGGCCTCGTCGAAGCGACCCGCCCCCACCAGGGCGCGGTGGATCTCGTCCCACACCTCGGACTTCACCACCTGGTGATGAGCGCAGGGATGGGCCAGCACCTTCCCATAGGCCTCGATAGCCTCGTCCCATTCCCCGGCCAGGTAGGACTGCCTCGCCTCGCGATCGAGACGTCCGACCTGTCGGGCGGACTCCTCGAAGCTGATCTCGGCCACCTCTCAGCACCCCACTCGTGGCGACACCACCGGCCTCACGGGTCCCGTCGTTGGCCTGTTGGATCGCCCCTCGCGCCTTCTGGGTTGGCTCATCGCGGGCTGAACACGGTGATTCCGAGGGCGCCGGCGGCCCCGGCCATCCGGTCGTCGTAGGTGACAACGCCCTCAAGGTCATCACCAAGCTCCAACGCCGAAGCCAGATGCAGGGCATCCAGACTCCGAACCAGGTCGGGCTCGAGCGTCGCCGCCCGTTCGAACACCGAGGTCGGAAGCGTCATGAGAATCACGGCGTCGAGCACCGCCCTGGCCTGCACCATCTGCTCAGGGGCGGCTCGTCGCACGGTCCGCAACAGCTCCGTACGCAGAAGATCGCTTGAGACGATCCGCCCGGGCCTCGACTCCAGCCAGACACGCAGCGCCTTCGACCCCTGCTCGGCGACCACCAGCTTCACCGTCGCCGACGTGTCCAGGTAGAACGCCATCAGAAGCGTTCGGCCACACGCATCTCATCCAGCTCGGTCGTCAATGCCCTCCGGCCGCGACGACGCCTCCCCGGCGGCGGTACATCGCCCAAGACACGGCGAGCTGGTCGAGCACGGTCGGCCGCGATCAGGTCTTCGAGTCGGGTCGACGACACCGGGCCGATCTGGGCCACCGGACGTCCACGATCCGTGATTGTCACCACCTCACCGGCTGCGGCCTCAGCCACCACCGCCGAGGCGTTCTGCTTCAGTGCACGGATACCAACCTCGGACATGTTCTACAAGATAGCACACCGCCCGGCCTCCCCTCCGCGATCTGTTCGAAACCACCCGTGCCATCATCCACCAAGAACGACTTCTCGACACCCTCCTCAGCACCGGTTGAAAGCCGGCCCCCCACCCCAACCGGCGTACCTGAGGTTCGGCTGTTCCTGGAAGTACAAAATCAGCTGAAGTTCACTGAGCGGCGCTAACACCGCCGTTGCTTGACCGGCTGGCCACCTGCCTTGGCTGGGGTTCCACAGCCGGTTATACTTGAGGGTATGACTTACAAGGTCGGTCCCAAGGGGCAGGTGGTGATCCCCAAGCATCTCCGCGACGAGATGGGTATAGAGCCTGGCGACGAGGTCGCCTTCTGGCGCGACGGCGACCATCTGGCCGTTCGTTCCCTACGGTCATCCCGTCCCTTGAAGGGCCGGTTTGCAGGGCGACCTCTGGCTCAGCTCTTGGAGCAGGAACGAGCGGCCGATCGCGCCCGCGAGGGGTGACGATCGTCCTCGACTCATGGGCGGTGCTGCTCCTTCTGGAGGGCAGCGAACCGGCCGCATCCCGCGTCCAGCAGGCGCTGGACCAGGGCAGTCCGGTCATGAGCTGGATCAACCTTGGTGAAGTGTATTACATCTTGCGGCGGGACCGGGGTGAGAGCGAGGCCTACGAGGCCGTCCGTGACCTGCAGGCCCTACTGCGTCTCGATCTGCCGTCGGAGGAGCGGGTGATGGAGGCCGCCCGCGTGAAGGCCGACCATCCGCTGTCCTACGCGGATGCCTTCGCGGCGGCCACGGCCATGGCATTCGACGGCACCCTGCTGACCGGCGATCCGGAGCTGCTGATCGAACCGGCACCGTGGGATCACGAGGACCTTCGCTCGGCGAGTGCCCACTGAAGATTGGCTCGGATCGCGGCATCGAGGAACCACTACCGGATGTACCGGCTCGCTCGGTCGCACACCAGACCTCGCTCCCGGTGCCCGGACGGGCTTCGCCAACTTCCCCTACCTGTCGGCGGGTATCCACTCCACGTCGTAGTCCCGGAACCGCCGATCGGTCGTCACGAGGGGGACTCCCAGCCGCTGCGCCTGGGAGATGAGGAGGCGGTCAAACGGGTCGCGGTGGTGGAACGGCAGGTGCCGAACTCCTTCCGCATCCGCACGGGAGACGTCGACCAGGCCAAGCCCGCTGCTCTCGGCTTCGTCCCAGAGGGTGTCCGGCACCTTCAGCTTTCCTATCGACGCCTTGATGGCGACCTCCCACACACTGGCCACACTGACCAGGATCTGTCCGGGGGCCTCGGCGATCGTCGTCTTCGCCTCCGGGGCCAGGCGGGGGCTGTCGAGGAGCACCCAGAGGGCCACGTTGGTGTCCAGGAGGAGGGTGGTCACCGGAGCGTCGAGCCGTCGACGCCGTAGAACATACGCTCGATCTCGTCGTCGGCCTCGTCGAAGCCCGACATGTCGATGCGCCCGGCCAACCGTCCGAACTCCACCGAACGGCCCGGCTCGAGGGCCACCAGCCGGGCGACGGGTGTACCGGCCCGGCCGATCACGATCTCCTCCCCGGCGGCTGCCCGATCCAGAAGCCGGGACAGGTGCGTCTTCGCCTCGTGCACGTTCACCATCGTCAGCCGAGTCATAGACTAAGCTTAGTCCAATCCGCTGCGCGGTGGCACCCTTAACAACGTCGTCACCCTTCGTCGACACCGGCCAGTCGAGTCACGGCCCCCGATCATCCCGCCGGACCGGTCCCGGACGAGCCGATCGACCCCCATCACCAGGAGGGGGCCTAGGCAATAGTCGCCGACGACGTCGCTCGGGCAGTGCTCACCCAGGTACAGACCGCTGAAGCCCATGAGGGCAAGGACGATCTCGGTGGCGGTGACACCTGCGGCCAAACCGACCGCTCGGGCCGTTTCCACGAGCCCGACGCGGCACATGAACCCGGCGTCGGCGTCACCCATCACCTCGATTATCTGGTCGCTTCCGGTTCGGCGACGTATCGCTTGACCAGCGCGCTGGTATCCAGGTACAGGTTCAGCTCTCGACATCCCGTTCAGCGAGGACAAGATCAGATGCCCGTGTCCGGGTCTGGAC
>WHUC01000014.1 GCA_009377435.1 Acidimicrobiia bacterium | reverse complement strand
TGGTGATGGGCCGAGGGAAGCGCCTATTCGAGGGCTTCGACGAGATCCTGGAACTCGAGCACCTCGGGGTGCGGCAGTCACCGTTCGCCACCTTCGTCGACTACCGGGTGATTAGCCGGTAAGGGTCTTGGTTAGGTCGGACTAATAATCCAGCTCATCACCTTCGAGCTTCTCGAAGAGGGGCTTGATGGTGCCCAGCTCTGTAGATCCAGGGAGGTCGGGGCGGGTCCAGGAGACCTCGCCTCCTATGCCCAGCATCTCCCTGACATCTGGTGAGGTGAACGGGAGATAGGGCTCGAAGAGCACCGACAGACCGGCGATGGCGCGCAGTGCGGTGGTCAAAATCGTGCCGGCGCGCCGCTGGTCTTCCTTGATCACCTTCCACGGCTCGTGGGCGTTGAGGTAGACGTTGACTGTGGCCGCAGTCTCCATGACCGTCCTCAAGCCAGCCTTGAGTTCGCGGCGTTCGATCAGGTCACCCGCGGTGATGAACGCCTGGTCCACGGAGGCGAGGAGGGCGGAGTCCTCGTCGGTGGGGGAGAAGGAAGATGGCGTCCTCCCGTCGAAGTGGCGAAGGGTCAGGCTGAGGACCCTGTTGACGAGATTGCCCCATGTCGCCACCAACTCCTCGTTGACCCGACGGATGATCTCGCCGTCGGATAGGTCGGTGTCGTTCTGCTCGGGGAGGACGGCGCCGAGCGCGTAGCGGAGGGAGTCGGGTTGGAGGCGATCGCCATACCAGCCGATGCTCCGGCCCACCCCGCGGCTGGCGGATGCCTTCTCGGAACCGAACGTCACAAACTGGTTGGCCGGTACGTCGGTGGGGAGGTTGAGATCGCCGTGGCCAAGCAGCATCGCCGGCCAGATTACCGTGTGAAACGGTATGTTGTCCTTGCCGACGAAATAGTAGGACTCCGCCTCGGGGTCGGTCCACCAGGCCTCCCAGGCTCCGGGATCGTCCGTGGAACCCGCCCACTCCTTGGAGGCCGAGAGGTACCCGATGACGGCGTCGAACCACACGTAGATGCGCTTCCCGGGTCCGAGGTCATCCACCGGGACCTCCACCCCCCACTCGATGTCACGTGTGATGGCGCGGTCGGGGAGACCCTCCTCGATCATTCCCAATGCCCAGTTGCGGACGTGCCGTCGCCATGTCGTCTTGGTCTCCAGCCATTCCCTGAGGGCATCGGCCTGCTTGGAGAGCAACAGGAAGTAGTGCTCGGTTGACCGGAGCTGTGGTGTCGCGCCCGATATCTTGCTTCTGGGATCGATGAGATCGGTGGGATCGAGTGTGCGGCCACAGTTGTCGCACTGGTCGCCCCGGGCGTTCTCATACCTGCAGTGGGGGCATGTTCCCTCGACGTAGCGATCGGCGAGGAAGCGTTCCGCCTTGGGGTCGAAGAGCTGCTCCGTCGTTCGCTTCTCGAGGAGTCCGTTCTCAAGGAGTCGGAGAAACATCTCCTGGGTGACCCGATGGTGGTTCTCGGTACCGGTGGACGTGTACAGATCCCAGGAGATCCCCACTGCCTCCCAGGCCGCCACGATCTCGGCGTGATAACGGTCAACGATCACCTGCGGCTCCACGCCCTCGGCGTCGGCACGGACGGTGATTGGTGTCCCGTGGACATCGGAACCGGAGACCATGAGCACCCTGTTGCCACGAAGCCGGTGGAAGCGAGCGAAGATGTCGGCGGGTAGGTAGGCGCCGGCGAGATGTCCGAGATGACGTGATCCCGAGGCATAGGGCCACGCCACGGCGACGAGGATGTGACGGGTTGACATTTCGGTAACGCTAGTCCCCGCCCCACAGCGTTCGACGGGTTCAGAGCGGCCATCGACGCCCCCAGCTGCGTCCTCCTCCTTGACGCCCGGGCCAAGTGCGCCTTCGTCGTGCGTCCTTGCCGACGTCGACGAGGCGACGGCGATGTTCCTACCATCCGTCCAGTGACACTCGCGCCCTCACGAGACTCCGTTCTCCCCGATCGGATCACCAACGCGAGTCTCCGCTCCTTCCTCGGTGGGGTGGGGACGGTCGACGAGGTGATGACCCACAGACGGGTGGCCGAACTCGCAACGAGATCCATCAAGAAGGACTCGAAACGGGCCGCCCTCCTAACCGCCGTCCGGATGATGGATCTCACCACCCTGGAGGGCAGGGACACACCGGGGAAGGTCCGCCAACTGGCTGCCAAGGCGATACGACCGATACCCGGTGACCCGACCATCCCCTCGACCGCAGCCGTATGTGTCTATCCCAACCTCGTCCCCGTCGCCGCCGAGGCGGTCGCCGGGACCGGGGTACGCGTCGCCTCGGTGGCCACCTACTTCCCCTCCGGTCAGCTGGGCACCCCCGAGAAGGTGGCCGAGGTAGAGCATGTCGTGTCGCTCGGCGCCGACGAGATCGACATGGTCATCGACCGGGGTGCGTTCCTTCGGGGCGACTACCTGGCCGTGTTCGACGAGATCCGACGGATCAAGGACGCCTGCGGGGACCTCCATCTCAAGGTGATCCTGGAGACGGGGGAGCTCGCCTCCTACGACGACGTTCGCCGCGCCTCGATGTTGGCGATGGCGGCGGGGGGCGACTTCATCAAGACCTCCACGGGGAAGATCTCCCCGGCCGCCACCCGAGAGGTGACCCTGGTGATGCTCAAGGCGATCGCCGACTTCGCCGACGCCACCGGGGTCCAGGTGGGGATGAAGCCGGCCGGGGGCATCCGGACCGCCAAGGACGCCATTCGCTACCTGGTCATCCTCAATGAGACCCTCGGCGCGGGATGGATGACCCCGGAGTGGTTCCGGTTCGGCGCCTCGTCACTGCTCAACGACGTTCTCATGCAGATCCGATGGCTCGACACCGGCCGCTATCAGGATCCCGACCATTTCACCGAGGCCTAGGAGACTGGTGTGCAAGACACCTCCAAAGTGACCGACACCACACCCGCCAAGACCACTGGGGCCACCATCGACCTCCCCGGAGACTGGCGGTACGCCCCTTCACGCCAATCCAGCGCTCCCGTGACCATCGCCGACCGCTACGGGTTGTTCATCAACGGCGGTTGGCAGAGGCCGGCCTCGGGGGAGTGGTTCCCCACCATCAATCCCAGTACCGAGGAGACCCTGTCTGAGATCGCAGTCGCCGACGGCGCCGATGTGGGACGGGCCGTGAAGGCGGCTCGGAATGCCTATGAGGAGGTCTGGGGCCCGATGTCGGGGACGGAACGGGCCAAGTACCTGTTCCGCATCGCCCGCATGATCCAGGAGCGGGCCCGGGAGATCGCCGTCCTCGAGACCATGGATGGGGGAAAGCCCATCCGGGAGTCACGTGATTTCGACATCCCCCAGGCTGCGGCCCACTTCTTCTATCACGCCGGGTGGGCCGACAAGCTGGAGTACGCCTTCCCCGGCATCGATCCCAAGCCCCTGGGTGTGGCCGCCCAGGTGATCCCTTGGAACTTCCCCTTCCTCATGCTGGCGTGGAAGATCGCCCCGGCCCTGGCCACGGGTAACACCGTTGTTCTCAAACCCGCCGAGACCACCTCCCTCACCGCCCTGTTCTTCGCCTCGATATGCGATGAGGCGGGTCTGCCCCCCGGGGTGGTCAACCTGGTGACCGGTGCCGGCGAGACCGGGGCTGGTCTGGTGTCCCATCCCGACGTCGACAAGGTGGCATTCACCGGATCGACGGCCGTGGGCAAACGGATCCAGGCCGATCTCGCCGGGACCTCCAAGAAGCTCACCCTGGAGCTTGGGGGCAAGGGGGCCCACATCGTCTTCGACGATGCCGCCCTCGATGATGCCGTCGAGGGTGTCGTCAACGGAATCTTTTTCAACCAGGGACACGTCTGCTGTGCCGGAAGCCGTCTTCTCGTCCAGGAGACCATTCACGACCGGTTCGTCGACAAGCTGAAACGACGGCTCGCCACCCTGAGGGTGGGCGACCCCCTCGACAAGAACACCGACGTGGGGGCGATCAACTCCAGGGCGCAA
The DNA here is from genome assembly GCA_009377435.1 of Acidimicrobiia bacterium. Classification (GTDB taxonomy): domain Bacteria; phylum Actinomycetota; class Acidimicrobiia; order Spongiisociales; family ZC4RG35; genus WHTL01. The sequence goes on along the minus strand of WHUC01000014.1, from coordinate 20,826 downwards.
CTCGACAAGATCACCGACCTGGTCGAGTCCGGCGTCGCCGACGGCGCGGAGATCTTCCAGCCCCGGTGTGACCTGCCCGAGCGGGGTTTCTGGTTTGTGCCCACCCTGTTCACCGATGTGTCCCAGAGCCACCGCATCGCCCAGGAGGAGATCTTCGGGCCGGTGCTGTCGATCCTCACCTTCCGCGACCCCGAGGAGGCCGTCACCAAGGCCAACAACACGCCGTATGGTCTGTCGGCGGGGGTGTGGACCCAGAAGGGATCCCGCATACTGTGGATGGCGGACCGTCTCGACGCCGGCGTCGTCTGGGCCAACACCTTCAACCAGTTCGACCCCGCCTCGCCCTTCGGCGGATACAAGGAGTCGGGCTTCGGTCGTGAAGGGGGACGTCACGGACTCCTCGCCTACATGGACACCGGCATATGAACCGTCTCGATGTCCGCAAGACCTACAAGCTCTACATCGGGGGGAAGTTCCCCCGTTCGGAGTCTGGTCGCTCCTACCCGGCGAAGTCGACCGACGGGGAGGTACTCGCCCGGGTGTCGCTCGCCTCCCGCAAGGACCTCCGCATGGCCGTCGAGGCGGCACGCCAGGCCCAGGCGGGTTGGGCCGGGCTCACCGGTTACAACCGGGGCCAGATCCTGTATCGGATCGCCGAGATGCTCGAGGACCGCCACGACACTTTCGTCGGCCAGATCGTTGCCGCCGGGGCCAAACCCCGGGCGGCGACCGATGAGGTGAGCGCTGCGATCGACGCCCTCGTCTGGTACGCCGGATGGGCCGACAAGTTCGCCCAGGTCCACGGCAACCTCAACCCCGTCGCCGGCCCCTACTTCAACATCTCCGCACCCGAACCCACCGGTGTTTTCGGAATCGTTGCCCCCGATGCCCCTGCGCTCCTCGGGCTGGTTGCCCGTTTGGCGCCGGTGATCGTCTCCGGTAACACCGCCGTGGTGCTCGCCTCCGAGCCCAGCCCGATGCCGGCGATCACCTTCACCGAGATCCTGGCCACCTCCGATGTCCCCCCCGGTGTGGTCAACATGCTCACCGGCTCGACCGAGGAGTTGGTGCCGTGGCTCGCCGACCACGGTGATGTCGACGGGATCGACGTCATGGGGGCCTCGCCCCAGCAGCGGAAGCGTCTCCAGGAGGGGGGTGCCCTCGATATCAAGAGAATCGTGGGGTTGCGAGGTTCCGTGGTCGACCGCTCTCCCCAGCTCATCGGCGCGTTCACCGAGACCAAAACGGTGTGGCACCCCAAGGGGAGATGACGGGGGACTTCACCCCATTCGTTTTCGCGCGGGCGGAGCGTCGTATATGACGGCCTACCCGCGCGAAAACGGGTGTGAGACCCGGAGCATCGTTCCTGATGGGCCGTTCGATCTGAAGCGGACGTTGCGGCCGTTGGGTGGGTGGATCGATGGCTCGGGGTGGTGGCGGACCATGCGGACGCCAAACGGGCCTGCCACCCTCCTTGTGAGGAGGACATCCGGTGCGATCGAGGCCACCGCATGGGGTGGGGGCGCCGAGTGGTGCCTCGAGGACCTCCCCGGGCTGGTCGGTCTTTCGGATCGTTGGGATTTGGAGACCGAGGACCCGGTGGTCGCTGCGCTGGTGCGACGTCTCCGTGGAGTTCGTCTTGGGCGGACCCGTCTCGTCACCGAGGCGTTGATCTCGGCGATTCTCGCCCAGCGGGTCACCGGCGCTGAGGCCCATCGCTCAGGGGGTGCGCTGCGTCGGCGGTATTCCAACCCCGCGCCGGGCCCGGTTCGTGCCTATCTGCCCCCCGACCCGGCCCGGATCGCCGGTCTTCCCTACTACGAACTGCACCGCTCGGGGATCGACAAGGGCCGATCGGACACCCTGCGCCGGGTGGGTAGGGAATCCCGCCGGATCGACCGCCTCGCCGAGAGGGGTCCTGATGAGACTCGCGCTCGTCTGGAGCGCTTCCGGGGTGTAGGGCGGTGGTCGTCGGCGGAAACTGTGGCCGTGTCCCACGGGGATCCGGATGCGGTGTCGGTCGGTGACTTCCATCTCAAACACCAGGTCGTCTATCACCTCACCGGACGGATCAGGGGGAGTGATGAGGAGATGATGGAGTTGCTGGAGCCCTTCCGACCGCAACGGGGCCGGGTGGCGAGGATGTTGGAGACCTTGCCGCACTATCCCGCCCGCGGTCCCCGTCGGCCGGTGGGCGATATTCGGGATCGTTAGGGTCGGCCGCCGGATAGAACCACTTCGACTCCGACACGATCGGGATTCTGTAACCCGTTGTGGTCCACGCCGGGAAGGACGTGGATCCGCCCACGTTCGGCGAACTCATCGACGAAGTCGACCGCCATGCCACCAGGAACCAGTCGGTCGTCACCGCCTACGACCGCATCGATTTCGAGGTCGTCACGACGGTCGACAAGCTCGATAGGGTTGACCGACGACCATGCCTCGGGGATGTCTCCACGTCGTGCCCCCATGAATACCACCGAGAGGAGGGGTACCGCGTCGAGGTCGTAAATCGCGGCGAGACCGACGAGGCGATCGGGGAGCGGTGCCTCCGGGAAGGGGCAATCCTCTCCGAAATCGTCACCGGCGAGGGCAACCACCGCGGCGAGCTGGCCTCCGACGGAGTGGCCCATGATGACGACCTCTTCGGAGTCGGTGAACTCCGGGGCGCGGAAGCGGGCGTAGCGAACCGCACAGGCGATGTCGTCGACCGCACCCGGATAACCACCACCTGCGACACCCGCCAACCGGTAGGAGGCGTTGAATACCACGGCGCCTTCGGCGGCGAGGGCGGCCGCCCAGCGATCGAGCAGTCCGGGGAAGCCGGCCAGCCAGGCGCCCCCGTGGGCCATCACCACCACTGGTGCTTCGGCTTCGATGTCCCCGGGAGGAAGGATGATGTCGACTCCGCTGGGGCCGGGCGCATCCGTCGAATCGAGCGGGACGATGGTGGTAGTCGGCGGTGGGGTCGTCGTTGTCGTCGTGGTCGATGTGGTGGTCGATGTTGTGGTCGCCCCAGTGGTGGTTGTCCCCATCGAGGTCGGTGTCGACCGTCCCGGTGGTGCGGAACAGGCACCGAGAGCGATCACCATGGCGATCGCGGCGATCCGCCGCCAACGCTTCAACGTTCGATCAGACTCGCCGCGGCCTCATCGACATGCCATTCGACGATGGCGTCGCATCTGCCCACGACGGCACTGGGGGCATCGGAGTCGGGGCGGAAGGCGTCGGCGAGGGCCTCTGCCTTCGATTCGCCGTTGGCGACGAAGAAGAGTCGGCGGGCGGAATGGAGGAATGGGATGGTTGTGGTGAGCCGTACTTCATCGTCGTCACTCGACGGGTTGGCCACGAACCACCGCCGTTCCTCGTCGAGGGCAGGGGTGTCGGGAAACAATGAGGCGGTGTGGCCGTCCTCGCCCATTCCGAGCAGTACCAGGTCTGCGCCGTCGGTGATGAAGGACCGGAGGACCGCCTCATAGTGGACCGCGGCGTCGTCGGGTCCCAGATACGGACCGTATCGGGGCCGATGGAAGCGGGCATCGACGTGGGAGAAGAGGGCATGCTCTGCCATCCGACCGTTTGACCGTTGGTCGTCGGGCGGCACCCACCGCTCGTCCCCGAGGAAGGCATCGACCTTGTGCCATCCCGTGACGCGCCCCCGGAGGCGTTTGTAGATGCCCTCGGGTGTCGAGCCCCCGGCGAGACCGAAGGAGAAGCGCTCTGATCGGGCGATAAGTGCGGCGATCTGCCCACATACCGCGATGTCGCGGCTGGTGGTGTCCCTGTGGACGATGAGTTCCATGCGCCAACGGTACCCGAGGCATGTCAATTCCCCATCCCCTCCCCATCCCCTCCCCATCCCGTGGGCCGTGCACCCCGAATCTGGCTGGAGGAGATCGGGGTCTCTCGTCTTTGTCCTGGCGACCCAGATCGGCCATAATCATGGATACCGCACTTTTTCCGAAGGAGTCCGTGCATGTCCGAAGTCAATCTCGCCGCTCGCACGGGTCGTAGCACGGGGTCAAGAGAAGCCCGGAGAATCCGCCGTGGTGGCGGTGTTCCCGCCATCGTCTATGGCCATGGGCGCGACCCTGTCGCAGTAACGGTCGACGCCGTCGAATTGCGTCGCGCCCTCCACACCGATGCTGGCAGCAACGCCATCATCTCTCTCCATCTGGGTGATGAGAAGGTGACGACCATGGCTCGCGTCGTCGATCGCCACCCTTTCCGCAACGAATACCACCACGTCGACTTTGTCGAGGTCTCACTCACCGACACCCTCGAAGCCGAGGTCCATCTGATCTTCGAGGGCGAGCCCGCCGGTTCCATCGAGGGTGGTGTCTTCAGCCCGTCACGCTCGACGGTGCGAATCGAGGCCCTGGCCAGCAACATCCCCAACTCCATCACGGTGGATGTCAGTGCCCTGGAGATCGGGGACGCCCTCCGGATCGAGGATCTCTCCGCGGTCGCCGGTGTCTCCTATCTCGATGATCCCGACACGGTGGTGTGCGCGGTGACAGTGCCCATCTCCGAGGAGGAGCTCGAGGCGGCTGTGGAGGCTGTCGAGGGCGTGCTCGAGGAAGCCGAGGTGGAGCTCGTCGACGGCGAGGAAGTCGAGGCCGACGAAGAGGGCGAAGAACCCGAGGGTGCCGACACCGAGGCGACCGAGGAAGACTCTCCCTCCGAGTGACCGCCCAACGGGTCCTGGTGGGACTCCGGAACCCCGGTCTCGACTATGTGGGCACGCGTCACAACGTCGGGTTCGAGGTGGTCGAGGTCATCGCCCACGACTACCAAACCGATCTACGCAGTGGACCCCGCGGGGTCCGCTGTGACACGGCGCAGATGCGGATCGGTGAGAGAGCCGTGATGCTGGCGGCACCCCAGTCCTACATGAATGAGTCGGGTGGGCCCGTCCGGCGGCTGCTCGACTACCACTCCATCGACGACTCGAATCTCCTGGTCATACACGACGACATCGACCTTCCCTTCGGACGCATCAAGGTCGCTTTCGGGGGTGGTACCGGTGGTCACAACGGACTTAGCTCCCTGGAGCAGCATCTCGGCCATCGCCAGTTCCATCGCCTCAAGATCGGGGTGGGCCGACCCCCCGGCCCGATGGATCCCGCCGACTACGTCCTGAGACGCTTCACCCCCACGGAGCGGGACGAAATGGATATCCTGGTCTCGGATGCCGCCGCCATCGCCGAACGCTGGATCACCGACCCCGAAGATGCCCGCCAACGCGCCGGAGAGGTTTAGCCCCGAACCCTGGGTTCGCAGCCATACTGGGTAGGGTTGAACACGAAAAGTTCGGCAACTTCCCCTAGGAGGCTGGTGTGAAACACATGTCCCACATCTCGACGGCCAGTCATCGCCGTTCGCGGCGTCCTCCTCCTCGGAGCACCGCACCGGGTGCGCTTTCGTCGTGCGTCCTTGCGACCGGCGCGCCTGGCCGCCGATCTGCACAACGGCATTCCACACCAGCCACCTAGGAACGCGACAATCTCTGTACCCGATTATCTTGCCCTCGCCCGAGTGGTCATCGTCCCGGCGATCATGGCATTTGCCCTGGCTGAGAACACGCCCCACCACCTCGGGATCGCCGCGGGCGTCTTCGCCTTCGCCGCTGCGACAGATTTCTTCGATGGCTATCTCGCCCGGCGCTGGAAGGTCGAATCGACTCTCGGGGCGTTCCTCGACACGACGGCCGACAAGGTGTTGGTCACGGGATCACTCCTCGCCCTCATCGCCATCGACCGGGCCTCTATCTGGGCGGCGTTGATCATCATCGTGCGTGAGTTCGCGGTGATGGCACTGCGGGGGGTCGTTGCCATCAGGGGCGGCTTGATCCGACCGTCGACCTGGGGCAAGATCAAGGCCGCTGTTCAGTTTCTTGCGATCTTCCTTGCCTTCATGCGTCTCACCCGGCCGTGGGGCCCCCTCTACCTCGACGAGTGGGTGATGTGGATCGCCGTTGTGGTGACGATCGCCTCATTCTGGGGATATGTCAGCGCCTTCGCCGAGACCATGAGGGCCGATCGGGCCGCGCAGTGAGCCGGTTGGTCGGGGTAACGGGTGGGAGCGGGGTGGTGGGGCGATCCGTGGTCGGGCATCTGATCGACGAGGGACATCGCGTCCTCGCCTTATCCCGGAGTGAATCGTCGTCGGCTGTGCTGGCAGGACTCGGTGCCGAGCCCGTCGCCGGCGATGTGTTGGACCGCGACTCCCTTCTCCGAGGCTTCGCCGGCGTCGAGTGGCTGTTCCACATCGCGGGTGTCAACGAGATGTGCGTGCGTGACCCATCCCACATGTACCAGGTGAACACCCAGGGCTCGCTCAATGTTCTTGAGGCGGTGCGCCAACTCGGGGTGGAGCGTATGATCCACACCTCGTCGGCGGTCACCATCGGCGAGCCCCGGGGATCGGTCGCGGTCGAGTCCATGCCCCACAGGGGCCACTATCTCAGCAGGTACGAACGCTCCAAGACCGAGTCGGAGCGCGCCGTGCTCGAGGCCGCCGCCGAGACGACGGTGATCGTGGTCAATCCCGCCTCGGTCCAGGGTCCGGGCCGTGCCACGGGAACGGGAAAGATCATCATCGACCTTCTCGCCGGGAAGCTGCCCGCCCTCATCGACACCACCCTGTCGCTCGTCGATATCGACGACACGGCACGGGGACATCTTCTCGCCGCCGAGCATGGACTCTCCGGGAAGCGATATCTCCTGGCGGGATGGTATGGGTCGATACATGACGCGCTCGGGGTCGTCCACCGGGTCACCGGCGAGGCGGTCGACGTTCGGTTCCTCCCCATACCGGTTGCGTCGGCGGCGTCGCGGGTCGTTGCAGGTGTCGCCCGGTTGACCCGGCGCCACCCCCGTGTCTGCCCCGAGATGATACGGGTGATGGCCCACGGACCAACCTACGACGGCTCCAGGGCGACCCGTGAGCTCGGCCTCCACTACACACCTGTCGAGGACACGCTGCGCCGGATCATCGACTGGGCTCGGTCGGAGGGACTTCTTGACGACTCCGGATGAGATCGATCGGTTCGTCCGCGCCGAGTACCCCGCGGTAGCGGCGGCGGGATACACCTGTGAGGATCTCGAGGCGGGGGTGGCGGTGGCACGATGGCGTTACGACCGCGACGAACTTCGTCCGGGTGGCCTGATCTCGGGGGTAACCCAGTTCACCCTCTGTGACCTCGCCCTCTGGTTCGCCACGTTCACCGTCCTCGGAGTGGAGGCGATGGCGGTCACCGCCGATATGGCGATCCGCTTTCTCAGACCGGCCTCCGGTGGGGATCTTCTGGGGAGGGCCCATCTCATCCATGTCGGTCGGAATCGGCTGGTCGGTGAGATCATCCTCTGGGTCGACGGCGACGAGGACCGCCCGGTGGCACACGCCACGGGAACCTATGCGCCTCCCCGTGATGGGCATTCCACACCAGCCTCCTAGCATCGACCACCGATGATCGCACCCCTCGACCACCTCCTCGACCGCTGGCGCGACGACCTGCTACCGACTATCCCCGGCCGGTGGGCCGTCGCCCAAGGTGGCCGCGCCTTCGCCATCGCCGGGCTCGCCCAAACGATGGAAGCTCCGCTGCTTGTCGTTGTCCCCGGTCAGCGCATCGCCGAGGACCTGGCCGATGACCTGCGGCTGTTCACCTCCGAGGTGTCTTACTGTCCCGCCTGGGAGGTGCTCCCATTCGAGCACGTGTCCCCGAACGTGGCCACGATGGCATTGCGCTGTCAGGCCAGGTCCGAGTTGGAGAAGGGCGAACCGGGCACAATCGTGGTGTCTTCGGTGAGGGGCGCCATCCAACGGCTCAGCCCCTCGTCGCCACATGCAATCGGCCTCCGGTCGGGAGACTCCTTCGACCTCGACGACCTCACCCGCCAACTTGCCCAGGCCGGGTACACACGCACCGACCGGGTCGAATCCCGCGGCGAGTTCGCCGTCCGCGGTGGGATCGTCGATGTCTTCCCCGCCGGTGGGGACCAGCCGGTGCGTGCCGACTTCTTCGGGGACGAAATCGAGGAGCTCCGGGTTTTCTCGCCGGCCTCGCAGCGATCGGCCGAAGCCATCGAGGTTGTGGAACTCTATCCGGCCCGAGAGCTGCGGCCCGACGACAAAGTGCGGGCCGCCGCGGAGAGGCTCTCGGTCGAAGAGTCATGGGCGGCGTCGACATGGGACCGGATCGCCGAGGGTCATATTTTCTCGGGGATGGAGTCCTGGCTTCCCTGGCTGGCACCCGAGATGAGTCTTCTCGACGTCCACCATGGCCCACTACTCGTGGTGGACCCGGCGAGGGCGGTCTCCCGCAGCGAGGAGTTGACCCGGGAGGAGGCCGATCTCGCCGAGGCCCTGGCGCCGACCTGGGGCGACCGGGCGCCTCGGGCGGGCGAGCACCCCAACCTCTTCCTCGATCTGAAATCCCGCATCGGCGGTGCCCTGGAGATGCCGGCAACACCGACATCCCCGGGTGACGAGGTCCTGGAAATTCGACGTCTCGACGCCACCCCCGGTGACCCCGATTCGGTGGCGGCCGCATTGGGGCGACTCATCTCGGCGGGTAACACCGTCGTGGTCGCCATGGACGGGGAACCCGCCGCGGAACGCGTCAGAGGGATCATCGCCGAACACGGCGTCGCACTCGGCGAGGGCGACCGCTCGGGGATCATCGCGACCGGGATCCACCATGGTTTCATAGCGACCGGACCCGCGGTCGCCGTGCTCGGGGAGCAGGAGATCGCCGGTCGCCTCCGTTCCCATCGGCGGGGGAGGGCTCATGCCGCCACGGCGCCTCGTCAGTACGGGGAACTCGTCGAAGGCGATTACGTGGTGCACTATCGACATGGGATCGGGCGTTTCGAGGGTCTGGTCTCCCGGGCGATGGCGGGGGTGGAGCGGGAGTACCTCGTCGTCGCCTACGCCGCCAACGACAGGTTGTACGTTCCTACCGATCAGTTGGCCGCGGTGACCCGATATACCGGAGGTGAGACCCCCCGGGTGTCCCGCATGGGGGGCAAGGACTGGTCCGACCAGAGGCAGAGGGTGCGCCGGGCCGTGACCGCGGTGGCCCAACAGGTGGTCGAGCTGCACCGTCAGAGGGCGCTCGCCACCGGCTTCGCCCACAGCGAGGACACACCCTGGCAGCGGGAGTTGGAGACGTCGTTCCCATTCGAGGAGACCCCCGATCAACTGACCGCGATCGCCGATGTCACCGCCGACCTGGAGCGGCGCAAGCCAATGGACCGTCTCATTTTCGGGGACGTCGGGTACGGAAAGACCGAGGTGGCCATCCGGGCCGCGTTCAAGGCGGTGCAGTCGGGCAAACAGGTGGCCGTCCTCGCCCCCACAACCCTCCTCGCCCAGCAGCATCATCAGACGTTCTCGGAACGTCTCGGTTCGTTCCCGGTACGCGTCGAGGTGCTGTCCCGATTCCTCACCCCGGCCCAGCAGAGGAAGGTGGTGGCCGGTCTTGCCACCGGGGAGGTGGATTTGGTCGTGGGGACGCACCGGTTGCTCTCCGACGACGTGGTCTTCAAGGATCTCGGCGTCCTGGTCATCGATGAGGAGCAGCGATTCGGTGTCGGCGCCAAGGACGCAATGAAGCGGCTGCGGGTCGGGGTCGATGTGTTGACCCTCACCGCCACGCCCATTCCTCGCACGCTGGAGATGGTCCTCACCGGGATTCGCGACGTGTCTCACATCCGGACACCTCCCGAGGACCGTCATCCCATCCTCACCTATGTCGGTCCCTACGACGACCAGGCCGCGGCCGCGGCGATCCGACGGGAGCTGTTGCGCGAGGGCCAGGTCTTCTACGTCCACAACCGGGTCCGTTCGATCGGCATGGCTGTGGAGAGATTGCGTCAGTTGGTTCCCGATGCCCGATACGTCGTCGCCCACGGCCAGATGTCCGAGGGCCAGCTCGAACAGGTGATGCTCAACTTCTGGAACGGTGAGTACGACGTGATGGTCGCCACGACGATCATCGAGTCGGGTCTGGATCTTCCCCAGGTCAACACCCTCATCGTGGACCGGGCCGATCTGTTGGGCCTCGGCCAGCTCTACCAGCTCCGTGGCCGGGTCGGAAGGAGCGACCGGAGGGCGTACGCCTATCTCTTCCATCCCCGTGACGAGAGGCTCACCGAGGAAGCCCATCGCAGACTCGAGGCCGTTGGTGAGGCCACCGATCTCGGTTCGGGGTTTCACCTCGCCCGGCGTGATCTCGAGATACGCGGCGCCGGATCGATCCTCGGTGAGGTCCAATCGGGTCACATCGCGGCTGTCGGATTCGATCTGTACTCGGAGCTCGTCGCCGAGGCGGTCACCGAGCTGTCGGGTGGCGAGCCCGAACCCCAGCGCAAGGAGGTGCGCATCGATCTCCCCATCGACGCCCATCTTCCCCCCGACTACATCACGGAACCATCCCTCCGTCTCGAGGGCTACCAACGTCTTGCTTCCACGGAAAGCGTGGATGAGATCGACGATGTGCGGTCGGAGTGGGAGGATCGCTTTGGTCCCCTTCCGCCCGAAGCCGTTGTCTTGTGCGACGTCGCCCGTCTTCGGGTGGCCGCCCAACGGGTCGGCCTCACCGAGATCGTTCTTCTCCGCCATGAGGTGCGGTTGGCACCCGTGGATCTGACACCCGTCCAGGAGGTTCGCCTCGAACGTGTGCAGAGAAAGGCCATCCTGCGGGCCACCGAGGGGGTCCTCTTCATCCCGGCACCAACGTCGCTGGTCGACGGTCTGATCGGGTTTCTCGACACCTTGTGGCCGCCCGATGACGTCGACTGACCTTCCGATTGGGCCAGGTGGATCCCTACCATGACGACCCCAAACTCCCACTCGGAAGGTTGATCCGTGAAGAAGCGATATCTGTCGCTCGTGCTTGTCATGATGGCCGTAGCGGCGTGTGGTGGCGACACGTCGACAACGACCACAACCGGGGTCGACGACCCGGCGACGGAGACGACCGCAGGCGCCGAGGGGACAACGGCGACCACCGTGGCAGGTGGCGGGGACACAACGACCCGGGCCCCGGGCGAATCATCGGCGCCATCGACCACCATCGAGCCGTTCGCCATGCCGGCCGAGGACGACGTCCTCGTCACGCTCAACGGCGAGGACATCGCCACCGGCGACGTCCTGACGATCCTGGGCGAAGGAGGTGCCGCCACCATCGAGAAGGCGACCTTCTCCAACGCCCTCTCCCAACTCATCCAATTCCGGCTGATCAAGTCGGCGGCGGCGGAGCAACACCAGATCGAACTCCCCTCCTCGGATCGAATCGACGGGTTCCTCGAAGAGAACTTCCCCGGCCAGGCCATCGAGGACGTGGCGATGTCGGCCGGGTTCCCCAGCCCCGCCGCCGTCACCGAGGCGGTCGAGGTGACCCTGATGATCGAGGACTTCGAGGCGAAGCTGGCCGACCCCGGCGCCATCACCGATGAGGCGGCGCAGACGGCCCTCGACGCCGGGTCGCTGACGGAGATCTGTGCGTCCCACATCCTGGTGCCAACAGAGGAAGAGGCCAACGATGCCATCGGGAGGATCAACGGCGGTGAGGACTTCGCCGTCGTGGCCACCGAGTTGTCGACCGACACCGGCAGTGGCGCCAACGGCGGGGATCTCGGGTGCACCAACCCCTCCACCTATGTTCCCGAGTTCGCCGAGGCGACCCTCTCCGCGGAGATCGACGAGCTGACCGATCCCGTTGAGACCCAGTTCGGGTTCCACGTCATCAAGGTCACCGACCGCACCGTTCCCAACCTCGGGGAAGCCAAACAACTCCTCGCCGAGCAGAATGCCACCACCCAGTCGCAGCAGTTCCTCGAGGGAGCGTTCAACAATGCCGAGGTCGAGGTGCACCTCGATTCCCTCGGGACCTGGAATCCTGCGGCGGGGGGACTCGTTCCCGCCGGCGGGGGAGCCGTTCCCGAGTGATCACCGTTGTCGGTCTGGGACCCGGTCATCTCGACCGGATCCCGGGCCCGGTCCGGGCGGTACTGCAGAATCCCCGGACGGCGGTCGTCGTCAGGACCCTCGAGCATCCGGCGGCCCAGGAGCTCGCCGAGCTCCGGGAAGTGGTGTCCTGTGACGATCTCTATCGGGACGGTGACAGTTTCGGGGATGTCTACGACGCCATCGTCGACCGTCTCCGGTCCTATCACGGCGACGTCATCTATGCGGTGCCGGGTAGTGCCACCGTTGGGGAGTTCGTCGTAAGGCACCTGCTCGACTCCGGCGCCGATGTCGAGGTCGTCGCGGGGAAGTCGTTTGTCGACGCCATCCTCGATGAGGTGGGTTACGACCCCCTCCAACGTGGTCTCACCATCCTCAACGCCCACGATCTACCAGATCCTCTCATCCTCACCACGCCGACCATCATCGGGCAGCTCGACCTTCCCGTCGTGGTCGCCGACCTCTCCGGTCGTCTTACCAGGATGATGCCAGAGGACACACGGGTGAAGATCCTGATTGGTCTCGGCACCGACGAGCAGAGGGTGGTCGAGACCCACGTTGCCGCCATCGATCCCGGGTTGGCGTCGGTGGCCACGTCGATGTTCATCGATGCCACCCCCGGTGGTCTCGTGGGCGCAATCCGGACGATGGCCGAGCTGCGGAGGGAGTGTCCCTGGGACCGGGACCAGACCCGCGAATCCCTGGTGCCATATCTGTTCGAGGAGGTCGCCGAGTTCGCCGATGCGGTGTCCGGTCTGGAAGGAGACGACGATTGGGTCGGCATCGGGCACGTAGCCGACGAGCTCGGCGACGTGCTGCTCCAGGTCCTGTTCCATTCGGTCATCGCCTCCGACCACGGCCAGTTCGATCTCGACGACGTCGCCGAGGGCCTCCGTCAGAAGCTGGTCCGCCGCCACCCCCATGTCTTCGGTGACGTCAGGGTGGAGGGGGCCGACGACGTCAGAGCCAACTGGAGGAAGATCAAGGACGACGAACGGGGCGGTTCCGGGGGCTCGATTGTGGACGGGTTACCTCCCGACGTCTCGGCGTTGGCGGCGGCGTACCGCATCCAGAAGCGCATGGCCGGGGTCGGATTCGACTGGTCCGAGATCGGCGGTGTCCGCGCCAAGGTGGATGAGGAGCTGGGCGAGCTCGACCGGGCCGAGACGGACGCCGATCGTGTCGACGAGCTGGGCGACGTCCTCTTCTCGGTGGTCAACCTCTCCAGACATCTTGGGATCGATCCCGACCTTGCCCTGCGCCGGGCGGTGAGTAGATTCTCCACCAGGGTGAGGGCGATGGAGGAGGAGGGGCCGTTGGACGGTCTCGACTCCGCCGAGCTCGACCGACGCTGGGAGGCCTCCAAGATCCATGGATAGGGAGGGGCGGTCGGTCCCCTCCACCCCTGATGACAAGGATGTAATTCGCGAACTGGCGCCCCCCGTGTGGTAGCTTGCTGGGGACGAGAAGCAACGAGGAACCGCAACGATGCCCCTGACCACCATCGAAGCCGTCCGAGCGCGCCAGGTGCTCGATTCCAGAGGCAACCCGACCGTGGAGGCCGAGGTCTTCTGCACCGGCGGGGGATTTGGGCGGGCCGCCGTGCCCTCGGGTGCGTCCACCGGAGAAGGCGAGGCCATCGAGCTGCGCGATGGCGACTCCCGCTATATGGGTAAGGGGGTCGCCGACGCCGTGGTCAACGTCAACGACACCATCGCCGATCAGATCGTCGGTCGCGACGCCACCGATCAGGAAGAGATAGATCGGGTCATGCTCGACATGGACGGCACCCCCGACAAGTCGGAGCTGGGGGCGAATGCGATCCTCGGGGTGTCCCTCGCCGTCGCCCGGGCGGCGGCCGCCTCGCTCGATCTGCCCCTGTTTCGCTATCTCGGCGGACCGGCGGCACGTCTCCTCCCCGTTCCCTGTCTCAACGTCCTCAATGGGGGAGTGCACGCAGCCAACTCGGTGGACATCCAGGAGTTCATGATCGTTCCGGGTGGCTTCTCCACATATTCGGAGGCGCTTCGGGCCGGCGTCGAGGTCTACCACGGTCTCAAGAAGGTTCTCGAGGGCCGCGGTCTGGCCACCAACGTCGGGGATGAGGGCGGTTTCGCACCGGACCTCGCCACAAACCGTGAGGCACTCGAGCTCCTCACCGAGGCGATAGAGACAGCCGGATACGAGCCCAGAGACGAGGTGGCGCTGGCCCTCGATGTCGCCGCATCCGAGATCCACCACGAGGGTGTCTACCGACTCGACGGTGGTGAGCTGACATCGGGAGAGATGGTCGACTACCTCGCCGGGCTGGTTGAGGCCTTTCCCCTGGTCTCGATCGAGGACGGGATGGATGAGAACGACTGGGACGGTTGGCGTCTCCTCACCTCCAAGATGGGGGACCAGGTCCAACTCGTTGGCGACGACCTCTTCGTGACCAACGAGGAGGTCCTCCGCCGGGGGATCGAGCAGGGCGCCGCCAACGCCATCCTCATCAAGGTCAACCAGATCGGGTCGCTCTCGGAGACCCTTCACACCATGGAAACCGCACAGGAGGCGGGATACGGGCGCATGGTCTCGCACCGCTCCGGTGAGACCGAGGACACCTTCATTTCCCACCTGGTCGTCGCCACCAATGCCGGCCAGATCAAGAGCGGCGCCCCGGCACGTGGCGAACGGACAGCCAAGTACAACCAGCTTCTCCGTATCGAGGAGCGTTTGGGAGACCAGGCCCGTTACGCCGGCTGGGCAACATTCGGGGGAGCAACCGGATGAGGATCCCCCGCCTCGGTGTCCTCATCTCGGTGGTGACGATCCTCGTCGTGGGTGCGGCCTTCCTCACCAATATCGTCCCCTACCGCCAGATCGTCGAGCAGACCAGGGCGGTCGAGGAGGCCCAAGAGACATTGGAGACCCTCGAGGCGGAGAACCGGCGTCTCCAGGAGCATCTGCTGGTACTCGACACCCCCGAGGAGCTGGAACGGCTCGCCCGGGAGAAGCTCGGCTATGTCCGCCCCGGCGAGATCGCCTACGTCGTCGTCGACCCTCCCGATCTCCCCGACACCCGTGTTCATCCCGATGCTGGTGCCACCGAGACCCCCGAAGGTCTGCTCGACCAGGTTTGGAAGTTCGTAACGGGCGGCGACCTGCTTTCATGATGATGTGACCGAGCCATCACTGGCGGACATCGAAGCCCAGATCGGTAGACCGCCCCGGGCCGAGTCGAAGGTGCTGGCCCGATGTCATCTTGCTGTTCCGGTGGTGATCGGGGTTCCGCCCCTCCTCGACGACGGCACCCCGTTCCCCACCACCTACTGGTTGACCTGTCCCCTCGCCAGGACCCGGATCGGGAGACTGGAATCCAGCGGCGGCGTCAAACGTCTCGAAGCAAAGGCGGAGAACGACCCGGTCTTCGGTAGGGCGTTGGAGGACGCCCACGACAGGTATGCCCTGAACCGGGAGGAGTTGATCCCCCAGGATCACGACGGGCCCACCCCCGGCGGTGGCGTAGCCGGGAGCCCTCGAGGAGAGCATCGGGTCAAGTGTCTCCACGCCCACTACGCCGACACCGCGGCCGGCAACGACAACCCGGTGGGGGACCTCGTCGGGGAGTGGGTCGAGCCACTCGACTGCGTCGTGCCCTGTGTCATCGATGGAGAGCGCAACCCCGAATGGACCGACCGGCCGTGAGGGTCGGTGTGGTGGACATCGGCACCAATTCGATGCGGCTGCTCGTGTCCGACGACGGCACCGAGGTGATTCGTCGGGTGACGGTTACCGGTCTGGGTCGGGGTGTCGATGCCACCAGCCGACTCGACGACGACCGGCTTGGCCGGACGGTGGAGGTTCTGCGGGACTATGGGGAGGACATGGACCGTCTCGATGTCGTGGGTCGACGGGCCGTGGCGACGTCGGCCACGAGGGACGCAACCAACCGCGAGGAGTTCCTCGACCAAGCCGAGGCCGCTCTTGGGGTCCGCCCCGAGACCATCGCCGGCGAGGTCGAGGCCGGTCTGGCATTTCGGGGTGCCACCGCCGGAGTGGAGCTTTCCGAGCCGATCGCGGTGGTCGACATCGGGGGAGGGAGCACCGAGATCGTGACCGCCTCGGGTGGGGTGTCGGTGGACATCGGGTCGGTTCGTCTCACCGACCGTGTCCTCGGAATCGACCGACCCGTGCCTGAATCGGTGATGGCAGAGGCGGAGTCGTTGGTGGACGAGATCCTGGCGCCCGCCCGTCCCGAGAGTTTCCCGAGAACGGTGGTCGGAGTGGCAGCAACCTGGACATCCCTGTCGGCGATCGCTCTCGACCTTCCCCACTACGACCGGAAACGTGTCCACATGTCGGTTCTCGGTGAGGTGCAGCTCCGAGCGCAAGCAGAGCGCCTCGCCGTCATGCCTCTCGAGGAGGTCGAAGCCATACCCTCGCTCGATCCGGGGCGCGCCCCGGTCATTCTCGGGGGTACCGTTATCGCTCGGCGGGTCATGCGATTACTGGACGTCGAGGAGATCATCGTCTCCGAGCACGACCTGCTCGACGGTCTGGCGGCATCCCTCCTCGGTATGTACCGCAACCTGCCCGGATGGCGGAATGGCAGACGCTGAGGTCTTAAAAACCTCTGTCCCAAGGGACGTGTGGGTTCGAATCCCACTCCGGGCACAAGAAAGTACCAGGTAGCGGGGTTAGACCGGTTTTGCAGAGCGGCCTCTGGTCACAGAATTGTCACGAGCCGGGTCGAACACCCGTTCCTCGATGCACCAACTCGGCCACCCGGGCAGCGGCATCGTCGTCGAGTCCCTGTATGGCGTGGCTGTAGACGTCGAGGGTGAAGGCGACAGACGCATGGCCCAGTCGATCGGACACCATCTTGGGGTGGACACCCGCTTGCAGGGCCAGCGTTGCCCAGGTGTGGCGGGTGTGATGGAAGGTAATATGAGGCATGCCCCATCTGGCGACCCGGCGATCGAACACCTTGGAGACGGCTTCCGGGTGGTAGTGGACGCCGTCCGGCATGGCGAACACCAGGTCGCCGTCCAGATATCCGTCACCCACCATGAGGCGTTCCTCGAGCTGGGTCGTCCGGTGCTGACGGAGCAGCGTGGCCGTTCGCGGATCGAGTCCCACTTGGCGACGGCTCCGGTCGGTCTTGAGATCGGAGAACTCCGGCACATGGCGGACGATTCTCAGCTGCCGCACCAGGCGGACCCGCCCGGCTTCGAGGTCACAGTCTCGCCAGCGCAGCCTGAGCACTTCGCCTCGGCGCATTCCGGTCATGAGCGCCACGTACCAGACGACGTAGAGACGATCGTGACGGGTTACGTCCAGGAACGTCGCCACCTCATGGGCAGTCCAGGTGGCCATCTCAGCGGAGCGACGTGTTCGCTTGGGGGCAGGCACGAGCGCGTAGTCAGACACGTTTCGCACCACGTAACCCCGGCGAACCGCATCCCTCAGGGCTCGATGCAGTATCACGTGGCAGTACTGGACGGTTCGGGCGCTCAGGCCACCCCGTCCGTCGCGACGGCCCGACTCGGTGAGCGCGGCGTAGAGATCCGACAAGTCGGCTGGTGTGAGGGCTTGCAGTCGGACGTCGCCAAGGGCAGGGAGCAGGTGGTTGCGGACGTTCCGCTCGTAGCTCTCCCACCGCTGCAGGGGCGAATTCGGTCACGATCGCCGCCACCCAGCATCCTACGGCCTCCATCACATGCTGCGCTGATCTCAATCCTCACGTTATCCGGATACCTCACGAAGTTGTGAGGTATAGACGGGGCCAGCTACAGAAACTATCTGATTCCGATAGGTTTGTAGCGCCACGGGTCGCGTCAGGTCGTGGCATCCCAGGCGTTCGCCCAGAAGTTCCGAAGTGTCTGCATTGCGGCCTCCAGGTCACTCTCAAGTAGCCCGAGCTCTCGGGCATAGCTGGGATAGTCCTCGTTCCAGAATCCGGGCGGGTCGGGAAGCTGATCGGGTAGGGGATGGGTATCGCGTATCGAAAAGACGTGTCTCGTCGACCTCATGGCGGACGCCGGGTCGAGGCCTTCGTGGATGAACGCGACGACGTCGGCCAGGTCCTTGACTCGTGTGTTGTCACGGCCATGCCGGGGTCGTGTGATGGCGTGGACCTTCTCGGCGAACTGTTGAGGGATGTCGGTCGCCTCGACTGCGAAGTCGCTGAAACCGGCGAAGGACAATTGAGACGCTACCGGCAGCATCTCGGTGCCGAACACCTCGTCGGTGCGTGCCACTACGTCGATGCGCACGGTGGCGAAGTTGCGTCCTGCCAGGTCAGCCTGAACGCTGAATCGCCAACCCGGTCGCCCGGCCTCGTCAGGTTCCAGGTCGGTGGGCTCCGATACCACGAAGAGGAAACTGTCGCCCGTGGGGTCGGTCGATAGAGCGGCAACGAGATGCTCGTGAGCTTCGCTCGCCTGTTCGGTTTCGGGACGGAAGTTGAGGTCGAGGTCCTTCGTCATCCGGGCCGTGTCTCCGATCCGGAGTTCGATTGCCATACCGCCCTTGACGATCCACATCTGCGGTTGGCTGGTTGTCAGGCGGATCAGGATGCGTTCGAAGACGACTCGCCTCCGCAGACGGTTGAGGTCTGTGCCGGTTTCACGGGCCTGATTGAGGAGTCGCTGCTCGAGCGCCTGACGCCGTGCGGCCGGGGATTCGTACGTCACAGGAGATCCGCTCCCCGAAGGGCCCGCTCCATCCGAAGGGCCTCTCGGTGGCCGATCCGTTCAGCCGCCTGCCGGAGCCCCTGAGGAGCGGTGTACGGGGCGAGCGCGCAGACCTCCTTCACCACGATCGTGAGCTGTTCCATGCTGAGCTCGCTTCGGGCGGCGTCGAGTGCAGTGCGGAACGGCGTCGTTATCCGATATCCCTCTCGCTCCCAGATGTCGCCTTCGGGAAGGTCCTCGTGGTGGAGAACCACCCGAGTGGCCTTGGCTCGGAAACCGAGCGGGACGGTGAGGTGAACCTGGCTGGGGTTGACATCGGCGAGGTTGTGGACCGATATAGCCGTGTCGTGTGAGACCACACCGAGACCGCGGCTCCAGAGCGTCCACTTGACGAGATCGTCGTGTTCTCCCACCGGCCATTCGGGGAACCGATAGATGCCCCGGGCGACCCGCTGCCAGTTGCCGTTCTGGGTGTGATAGGTCTGGGTAGGGTATGAATATCCGATGTCACGTGCCTGGGCAGCCGAGAAGTAGCCGCCCTGGATCGCCGCCAGACGACGAAGTTGATGATCGAGTTCCCGGCGATCGGTTGACATGGGTCCAGTCAGTTGAAGGTTGGCGTTCCAGTATTGCACAAAACTTCAACTTTCTTGAAGTAAGCTGCACTCGGGATTCTCGTGAGCTATACATTGAGGCTGGAAGAGGCCGCCTTGGCGACCCTCCTCCCGAAGATCTGGGACAACGTGGCCATTGATCCCTGTGGGACAATGCGCAGGATCGATATGACCATTACGCCCCCAGCGGCGAAGTCCGACCCACATGGGACACCAGGCGAGCCAGGCCCACGAGACGAATGGACCATGCGGATCGGCTGTCACCGACTCGAGACGCGTTCGTCGGCCGTATGAGTCCTTATGAGCAGGATCGGTCCCGCGGTCAGAGCGCCTTGGTCTCTTCATCCTGACCGGGGCTCGCGGCTCAAGAGCGCGGTCCTCGGAGAGGCTCCGAACCGTTCAATCGGTCAATAAGAACGTCCGTATCGTTAGGAGCAAGCGGAGGCGTAAAGCGGTCGATCACCCTGATCAACTGAGCGGGAACCGGCTGGGCGTAGTCGCCTTCGAGAACCTCGATGAGTAGGAGGTTCGCCAAACCCTCGTCGGCTGCTTCACCCATTTGGTTTGCGACTTGAGAGGCAAGTTGAGCATCGCCGAAGCGCCAGAAGGCTTCGAGGGTGTGCAGACGCCCATCCTCAAGTAGGCGGCTCAGGAGGTGTTCACCGCTCAGTCTGCTGTAAGAGTCGCCTAGCGGAGTGCCAGTCGTTTGGGTGCTCGCCTCGGATTCGGTCAAGAGCTACCTCCACACCGCTTTGTGGTTGACCCGAGGTTAAGGGTTGCGTCGGACACAATCGGATCGTCAGGAGTCTGCTGTCGATCTCGGCCTGGATCCCGAGTCGCCAACGCAATGAGAGTGCCAAACTCGACGGTGGGGCTTCGTTCGGCGGAGGAACCGACTCTCCAAGTCGGCTTGGGAGCCAAAGCGGAGCGGACCAGGGGCGGGTGCCATCAGTTGCGCACGCATGCCCGTCTGGTCACGCCTTGGTCACAAACACTGTGTAACAGCCCGGTCCAGCACGTCACTCGGCGACTAAGCGTGTTCGCGTTTGCCCTGGTCAGGGCACCTGTGTGACACTGGCCGACACCGGCCGGCACCCAGGATGTTGGAGTTCGAATCCCACTCCGGGCACTGTTATCTCTGGGGGCGAGCGTGTCGCGTAGGTGTGCCACGACATGGCGGGGGTCGGCGCGAGCCTCGATCTGGGACGACATCTGGGTGGCGGGGTCTGTAACATCCTGCTGGAGGCGGCCCTTGCCGGGACGGTGGTGCCAACAAAATAGACCAGCCCATGGGACTGGTCGGAGAGGCAATGATGAGGAAACGCGTTCGACTGCTGGCCGGGCTTACGACACTCTTTTTGTGCCTTGCCGTGACCGCTTCGGCCCAGGGACCCTTCGACGACGTCCCCGACGATCATCTTTTCGTTGATGATGTCCAATGGATGAGCGACAACAAGATCACCTTCGGGTGCAATCCCCCGGAGAACACCCTGTACTGCCCCGAGGACAACACCACCCGCGGCCAGGAGGCGGCGTTCTTCCACCGCTTCGCCCGGTCG
>WHUC01000169.1 GCA_009377435.1 Acidimicrobiia bacterium | reverse complement strand
AGGCTGGAGAAGTGGTGACCGGGACCGTGGTGGTGGATGGGTTCGTCTCCGGCGGGGGCTCCGTCGTCTCGGGTGGCGGCTCGGTCGTGTCTGGGGGTGGCGCCGTGGTGTCGGGTGGGGCCGTCGTGTCCGGGGGTGTGGTCGTGTCCGGCGGGGTCGTGGTGGTCGTGGTGGTGGTCTCCGAATCACAGGGGACCGAGCTCGCCGGGACCTTGCACGGGTGGACCTCGAAGATCTGCTGTTGGGGGATGTAGGTGACGGGCCATTCCTCGGTGGTGGACTCGCCGTTCACCGTTGTCGTCCGGTGTACCGTCACCGACCATCCCTCACGCGGGTACTGGGTGATCACCTCCGAGGTCTCGGATAGTTCGGGGTTCCCCCGGTACTCCGGCTCCGGCGGCTCGGTAAAGGCAAAACGGTCGGTGCGCCCACCCTCGACGATCCGAGCGCCAGGCGCCCCCTCGTCCAGGACCGTCACCGCCGGGCCTTCCTCCGACTGATAGCCGGTCACCGCCCGACCCTGGTTGTCACCGTAGATGCGCACGGTGATGGTGGTCTCGCCGTAGGAGGTGTCGATGTAGATGGCGGTGTCGTCATCGTTGCGGATGACCAGATCGGGGCTCGGCCACGAGATGGTGGCCTCGATCCCCTCGGGGTAACGGCCGAAATAGAAGGAATGGGGTTTGTGGGACACGATCTCGAATCCGCCCCAGAAGGCGGTGTTGAAGAGGGTGGTGGCGAACTGGCTGACACCACCGCCGACGGTGTCGGTTATCTCCCCGGCGACGATGGTGCCCCCCTCGACATAACCCTTCTCGGCCGTTCTCGGTCCGGCGGCATCGTTGAGTGAGAAGGTCTCACCGGGGCCGACGATGGTCCCGTCGATCTCGTCGGCGATGAGTTGGATGTTCCGGACACGACCTTGGCAACAGTCGAATCCGGTGGTGAACTCCGAGACGAGATGCTCGATGCCGAGCTCCTCGAGAACCCCGACGGTCACTCTCGGCGGTGCGTACTCGTCGTAGGGGAGATCGCCGCGGCGGGAGGCCGTCTGACTCTCGGCGAGGAGGTTGGCGGCAAGTTGGTCGATGTCGACCCGGGTGCCGGGACGACCATTGCGGATGACCAGGTCATAGCCCTGCGGTTCGAAGTAGGCGTCGAGGGCGGGATTCTCGGTCCCGATCCGGAACCTGGTCAGCATGTCGGCGAGGACCTCGGTATTGAACCCCACCTGGATCACCTCTTGCTCCCCGGGTGTCGTCCGCGTCATCAACGCCGCGGTCAGATCGGACGTCTCGAATCGGACCGTGTTCTCCCCATTGGTGAGCGTGACCGCAGCGGACACCATCAACTCGGCCTTGTTGAGGGCGCGGTCGATGTCGTCCCTGGTCACCAGGGGGGACCTTTCAACCACCGGAAGGACCGTGGGACCTGAATCGGGGTCACCGAACGCCGCGGTTATGAGCTGGGTCGCCTGTTGTCGGTCGACCTGTCGACCCTTGGATGGATAGCGGGCCACCAGTTCCCCCTCCTCGACGAACACCCCTCCGGGATCGGGTGGATCTCCGACAAGGCTGGCATCCCAGGTCCCGAGGGTCTGACGGAGGGCCTCGGGATCGATGTTGGATATCGGTGGCATCTCGTCGACACCACCGAGATGCTGCAGCCACCATCCCATCTGGGCGAGTGGGTTACCGGTACGTCCCCTCTCCAGTGCCCTGGTCACGGTAGCGGGAACGTCCACCTGAAAGTTGATGCTGGTAGCGTCGAGATTGGTGCTCACCCCGTCGACGATGAACTCCAGGGGTCGTGACTCGAACCGTGCCGCCGCCTCGGTCAGTGCATTCGTGGCCTGTTCGGTGTTCATCCCACCGATGTCGGTCCCCAGGACGGCGACATTTCCCAGCACGTCGCCGCGTTGCAGCACCCGAGATACACCGAACGCGATCATGACGGCAATGAACAGGATGAACGGGATCGTTGCCAACACGGCGCGCGCTCTATTCGTCATGACGAACCTCTGTACCCACCCATCTTTCATGCGCACGTTCTACAACCGTCAAAGTGTAGGAATCTTGAGGTGATTTTCTTAATCGACCCGGCCCCGCCGGAGTCTGGTGGGCCCGGGGTCGGGGGTGACCGTTGGGGTGGGGATCTGCTTCGGGTTCGTCGGTAATGGGGGAACGTTGTGCCACAATCTGGGCTTATGCCCACACCGATAGCCCCCGTGGCGCGTCTCCGCGCCGATCTCGATCTCCTTGCCGAACGGGTGTCGGCCGTGGGCTTTCGGCTGGCATCGCCGGAGCAGGCCCGGAGAGGACGGGACCGGGACGATCTGGCGATCTCGTTGCGCTCCTACCTCATCGAGCGTCTCGGCGACCGGACCGCTCCGCTCACCGTGGTGGTGGTGGGCCCGACGGGATCGGGGAAGTCCACGGTGGTCAATTCACTCGCCGAGCGTGCCGTCACCCGAACGGGGGTGATCCGGCCGACGACCCGCAGGCCGGTGGTGTGGATCCACACCGACAATGTCCAATCCAACCCCGTCGGCGGTTTCGTCGAGCCCGAGGTTGCCCCCGATGACAACCCACTCCTCCAATCGATCACGGTCGTCGACAGTCCCGACGTCGACTCCTATGAGATCGAGCACCGTAGGATCGCCGAGCGGCTCGTCGAGATCTCCGATGTCGCCGTCTTCGTGACCACCCCGCAGAGATATGCCGATGCCACCCCCTGGGAGCTCCTCGAACGGGTGAAGGAGCGTGGGATCCCGGTGATCCACGTGATGAACCGGTCCGGTCGTCGGACATCGGGAACCGTGGCCGACCTCCAGTCTCTTCTACGACGTCGTGGGATCGATCCGAATCCGGTCTTGACCATCCAGGAGCAGCGGATCCGCGACCAGGGGATCCGGCTTCCCCCGCAGGCGGTGGCGGGTCTGCGCGATGCGCTATCCGATCTCGGGAACCGCCACGACGAGGTACTCGAGGATGTGACCTCGGGGTCGGTGGAGGACGTGACCGAGCGGGCCCGCCGGCTCGCCGAGGAGGTCGAGCAACAGCACGCTCACATCGAGCGGCTCCGCACGGTTGTCACCGAGGCCTATACCTCGGCGGGTGAGGAGATCCGCCAGGAGCTCGCCTCGGGTGGTCTGATTCGTGGTGAGGTCCTGGAACGATGGGGTCGTCGGGTTGGTGTCGGTGACATCGCCAAGCTGCTGAGTGGGGGTGCCACTTGGCTGCGGTCGATGATCGACCGGTTCAGTGGGGCCTCGGTGGCGGTCGTCCACCAGATCGAACGGGAGGCAAGGGCAGAACTTGCCTCGGCGATCGAAACCCGTGTGGATCGGGCCGCCGCCGCGGTGTCGACCGGTTGGGCGGTGGATGATGCCGGGAGAACCATCCTCGACGAGGAGCTCCGCACCGCCGACCCCAAGACCTCGGTGGAGATCCGGAGACGGGTCGACGACTGGTTGGGCTCGATCACGCGGATGATCGATGCGGAGGGACCGGGCAAGTTCCGCCAGGCACGCCTCGCCTCGGCGGGGGTGAATGCCGCCGCCGTGGTTGGTCTGGTGGCGGTGTTTGCCGCAACCGGTGGTCTCACCGGTGCCGAGGTCGGGGTGGCAGCCGGGGCCGCCGCGGCCCAGCAGAGCATCCTCGAGAACGTCCTGGGTAGGGCGGCAGCCACCAGCCTGGTGTCGCGGGCACGGTCCGGTCTCGAGGACGAGGTCGCCTCGGCGCTCGGTGGTGACTCGTCCCGTTTCCATGCCATTCTCGATGGCGTGTCAGAGACGGAGACGACCGCCGCAGCGCTCCACGAGGGGGCTACCAAGGTGGAGAGGTCTTCGGGGGTGTTCCATGCGAGCTGAGCTGTTGGCCGCCGTCGACGCATACGACCGCGCCGTGGCCTCGGCGGCGCCCCTCATCGGGAGGGAGCGCATCGAGCCCATCGCCGAGGTCGTGAGACGAGTGCGGAAGCGGGCCGGATATCTGGGCGACACCGTGCTCGTGGCCCTCGCCGGCGGAACGGGAAGCGGAAAGTCGAGTCTTGTCAACGCCCTCGCCGGGGAGGAGGTGTCACCGGCCGGGGGTATGCGACCCACCACCTCGGCGCCGGTGGCCTGGATTCCCGTGAACCCCGAGCCGGGCTTGATGCGGCTCCTCGACGACCTCGGTGTGAA
>WHUC01000013.1 GCA_009377435.1 Acidimicrobiia bacterium | reverse complement strand
GGTCCACGGGTGACCCTGTCGACGAGGTTGCCACCGGCACCAGCACCGATGAGGGACAATGCCACCGCCTCCGCCCTCGGTCGCTCCCTGGTGAGAAGCACCACGATCGTCGTCACCACGAGAATGGCCAGAATGGCGATCAACGACCCGCCGTCTCTGAACATGGACCAGGCCGCCCCGGTGTTCTCCCCGTAGGTGAATTCGACGAGATTGGGGATGGCCTCGAAGGGGGTCTCACGGAAATGATCCCCCGCCCAGTTCTTGGTGATCTGATCGATGATGACGATCACCGTCATCAGACCCACCCAGGGGGCGGCGCGGCGGGTCAACGTTTTGCGGCGTCTTCCACACAGAACGTGGCGTACGGGATCGCCTCGAGACGTGCCACCGGGATGGCCTTGCCACATCTCTCGCAGATACCGTACTTCCCCTCGTCCATCCTCTCCTGGGCGCGCTCCACCTTGCGAAGCAGATCCCGGGTGTTCTCCCCGAGGGAGCGCTCCTTCTCATACTCGAACTTCATCGAGCCGGCCTCGGCGTTGCCCGGGTCCGGGCTGCGCTCGGCCGCAGTCTCGGTCATGCGCGAGGTCTCCAGGTCCTCTTCAAGCTCCTCGAGGATCTCGGTGAGACGATCATGCTCGTCCTCAAGACGGACACGAAACCGATCGAGGGTCGATTCTGCAAGTTCACGCGTCATCGCGCTATACCTCCTCAGTGGGCCGAAACACTAACAAGGCCCACATCCTTAGGAAAAGACGGCTCGCCCACCCGGTTATCGGGGTGCCGATACCATGGGCGAAGATATCCTCGACCATCGAAAGTCATGACCACGGAACACTTCGTTCGACTAACGCCATCCCCCGACTTCTCCGGAACCGACCGCGAGATGCTAGATCTTTGGGATGACATCGACGCCTTCGGGGAGTCGGTGCGTCGGCGACCCGAGGACAACGAGTACGCGTTCTACGACGGCCCCCCCTTCGCCAATGGGAGACCCCACTACGGGCATCTTCTCGCCTCCACCACCAAGGACGTCGTCCCCCGCTACTGGACGATGCGGGGATACCGGGTGGAGCGTCGCTGGGGATGGGACACCCACGGTCTCCCCGCCGAGATGAATGTGCAGAAACAGCTCGGGCTCAACGGCCCGGCCGATATCCTTGAGTACGGTGTCGACCGGTTCAACGAGGCGTGCCGGGCCCTGGTGTCGGACACCGCCGACGAGTGGGACGAGATCATCCGTCGCATGGGTCGCTGGGTCGACATGGAGAACGACTACAGCACCATGGACACGTCCTTCATGGAGAGTGTGTGGTGGGTGTTCAACCAGATCTACCAGAAGGGTCTCGTCTACCAGTCGGTCAAGGTCCTCCCCTACTCGTGGGGAGCGACCACCCCCCTCTCCAACTTCGAGGCCGGTCTCGACTATCGCGACGTGGACGATCCCTCCATCACGGTCCGGGTCCCCGTCATCGCCGCTCACGGGCCCATGGCCGGGGACGACCATCTCTATCTGTGGACGACCACACCGTGGACCCTCCCCTCCAACCTCGGGGTGGCCGTCGGTGCCGACGTCCCCTACGCCCGGGTCCGCACCGCCGACGGCTTCGCCTGGGTGGCGTCCGAGCTGGTCGCATCGGTCTTCGACGACGACGCCGAGGTGGTGGCGACCGCACCCGGTTCCGACCTGGTTGGCGCCCAGTACCGGCCCGTCTTCGATTACTTCGCCGAGGAGCGCGAGCGGGGCGCCTTCCGTGTCATCACCTCACCGGACGTCGTCACCGACGAGGGCACCGGGTTGGTCCACATGGCGCCGGCCTACGGTGAGGCCGACTTCTACGCCCTTCGGGCCACCGGTTTCGATGTCCTGGTCGATCCCGTCGACGCCCAGGGAAACTTCACCGAGGCCGTGCCCGATGTGGCCGGGATGAACATCAAGGATGCCGACACCGACCTCATCCGTCTTCTCCGTGAGAACGGATCCCTCGTCTCCGAGGGGCGGATGGTTCACTCCTACCCCTTCTGTTACCGGACGGGAACCCCGTTGATGTTCAAGGCGGTCCCCACCTGGTTCGTCGAGGTGTCCTCGATGTCGCAGCGTCTGGTGGAGCTCAACGACACCATCCATTGGGTGCCTCGGTCGGTGGGGAGGGCCCGGTTCGGCAATTGGCTGGCCGGGGCCCGCGACTGGGCCATCAGCCGCAACCGGTTCTGGGGCTCGTGCATACCCATCTGGCAATGCGACGTTTGCGACCACGAGGTCTGCATGGGGTCGATCGACGACCTGGAGCGGCATGCCGGTGAGCGACCGGACGATCTCCACAAGCACATAGTCGACCTGATCACCTTCGACTGCACCGCATGTGGGGAAGGGACCATGACCCGGGTTCCCGAGGTGCTCGACGTTTGGTTCGACTCGGGCTCGATGCCCTATGGACAGCTTCACTACCCCTTCGAGAACAAGGAACGGTTCGAGTCCTCGTTCCCTGCCCAGTTCATCTCCGAGGGTCTGGACCAGACCCGGGGCTGGTTCTACACACTCCATGTGCTCTCCACGGCCCTCTTCGACAGCACGTCGTTCCGGAACTGTGTCGTGTCGGGGATGATCCTGGCCGAGGACGGACGGAAGATGTCGAAGAGTCTCCGGAACTATCCCGATCCGATGGATGTCATCAACGAGTTCGGTGCCGATGCCCTCCGTGGCTATCTGCTCGACTCGCCGCTGCTCCGGGCCGAGCCCATCAGGTTCAGCTCGTCGGGTGTCCGCAATGTCGTTCGCACGGTCATGCTCCCGTTGTGGCACACCGCGTCGTTCTTCACCACGTACGCCGAGGCCGATGGGATCACCCTCGCCGATCTCGCCGCGGCGCCTCCGGTTGACCAGCGCCCCGAGATCGACCGATGGATCATCTCCGTGCTGCAGAGCCTGGTGGCCGATGTCAACCGGCACATGGAGGACTACGAGCTCTCGGCGGTGGTGACACCCACCCTGGGGTTCATCGACCATCTCACCAACTGGTATGTCCGACGGTCGCGGCGCCGGTTCTGGAAGGAGCGCACCGACGACGACACCGACAAGATGGCGGCCTTCGCCACCCTGTACGAGGTGTTGTCCGTCTTCATCAGGGTGCTCGCCCCCGTGATGCCCTTCGTCACCGAGAAGCTCCACCAGGAGCTGGTCGTCGCTCTCGACCCCGCCTCCGTCCCCAGTGTCCATCTCAGCGACTTCCCCCTGGCCGACACCGCCGTCATCGACACCGACCTGGAGGATTCCATGACGACGGTGCGCTCCATCATCGGCTTGGGTCACTCCCTCCGGAAGCGTCAGGAGCTGAGGGTGCGCCAACCACTCCGTTCGGCCACCGTGATCAGCCGTGACCCCAAGGTGGAACGTGCCGTGCGCGACCACGTCGCGCTACTCACCGAGGAGCTCAACGTCCGACGCATCCACGTCACCGGTGACGAGGGCGAGTTGGTGTCCCTCACCGCCAAGCCCGACTTCCGCAAGCTCGGCCCGCGCCTGGGTCAGAAGATGAGAGAGGTGGCCGAGGGCATAGCCGGGCTCGATCACACCGCCGTGGACTCGGTCGTCGAAGGAGGCACGGTCGAGGTCGCCGGGGAGACACTCGGTCTCTCCGATCTGATCATCGAACGCAAACCCAACGAGGGAACGATCGTCGAGGCGGCGGGATCCCTCGCCGTGGCCTGCGACATCGTCCTCGATGAGGATCTCATCGCCGATGGTCTCGCCCGGGACGTCGTCAGCCGGATCCAGCAGCTGCGCCGCGACGCCGATCTCGACGTTTCCGATCGGATCGAGCTCACCTGGTGGTCAGACGATCCCACCCTCATCGAGGCGGTGGGCGCCCATGAGTCCCGGATCGCCGCCGAGACCCTGGCGACGATGACCCGGTCCGACACCTCCCCCACCGACGGGGTCGAGGTCAAGGTAGACGGTCGCACCATGGCGGTGGCCCTCAAGATGAAGTAGGGCAGGTGGGGGGACAAACGGCGATAGAAGCGAGCCGTCCCCCACAGAGCTCAGCGCTCCCAGGGGCGACGGGGGTCGGAGTCCTCGTCGATTTCGAGGTCCATCTGCTCCTGCTCGGCGGTGTCACCCCAGGGGTCGAACTCGCCGAAGGCGTCGTCGTCGCCCGGCGCCAGCTCGGAGTTGTGGGGACGTTCTTCCTCGGGATCGATGACCATCGTCTCCTCGGGCTCCTCGGTGAGAAGATCTTCCTCGGCGTCGTCATCCTCGGCGTCGTCATCCTCGGCGTCGTCATCGGCGAGGTCGCCCCACTCGTCACCACCAGATCCGGGCTCATCGGTGGTCTCCTCGGTGGTCTCCTCGGTGGTCTCGACGGATTCGACGGGTTCGACCGGTTCGGTGGCCACGGGAGGGGGAGCATCCGCTACGTCCTCCTCGTCGGTCCGGGAACCGGTGTCGAAGTCCGCTGTGCCGTCGTCGATGGCCTTTTCCATGGCGAGGAGGTCCTCATCGACAGAGCGGGTCAGGCCGGAGAGACGGGTGCGGAGATCGCCCACGGAGCTACGGATCCGCTCGATCTCACCAATGGTCCGCTCCCGCTCGGCGAGGGCGCCGGCCTTGAGGTCGTCGGCATCGGCACTTGCCCGGGCGAGCAGGGAATCGGCCTCGACCTGAGCCTTCTCGAGCAGTGAATCGGCCGTCTGCTGAGCCGTCACCAGGGTGCGGGAGATGATCGACTCGTCCTTCACACCCGGCACCGTCGGTGTGCCTGCGGGTGCGTCGGCACCGGTCGGGGGCACACCCTGTGCGCCTGAGCGTCGTGCCTTGTCGGACGCGGCGGCGAGACGCCGCTCATACTCGGTGAGCGTGGCGACGATCTCATCGAGGAAGTCGTCGACCTCGTCCATGTTGTAGCCCCGCAGCTCAGGACCGAAGGTCTTCTGCTGGACGTCGCTTGGAGTGAGCACCATGGGAAAAACCACCTTGATCGGTCTGGCAACAGGATACGACCCTCTCGTCACTCAACCAAGGATCGAACCTAGCAGACGAGCCGGGAGAGCAGGGCGATCCCGAGGATCAGGACCAGTGGGGAGAGATCGAGGTAGCCGCCCCCGAGACGGAGAGGCGGGATCACCCGTCGAATAGGCCCCACCACCGGTGCCACCAGACGATCGATCGTGATCTGGATCCGCCCGATGGGATGATCCGGCGACACCGGGATCCAGCTTAGGACCACCCAGGCGAGGATGAGGAGTTGGAGTATCTGGAGGACTCCACAGACCAGGGTCACCCGAGGAGACCGATCTCCCGGTCTTCGTTCCTCACCGGTCTCCCCGAAAAACCAGCGGATGGCAACGGTCGGTCACGCCTTTGCGCTGCTAACAAGGTGTCGGCCTGCGGCCTGGCGAGCGACGCGTCTGGCCGCCGATCTGCACAAAGGCATTCCACTAGTCGACGTCGTCGAGTTCGTAGACGCCGGCGGAGGCGAGACGTCGCTTCTCGTCGCGACTCAGGCTCACCCGGGGTGGGAGAACCAGCACGAGTCCCGTCCCCACCCGTCGCATCGTGCCGTCAAGGGCATAGATCAGACCGGAGGAGAAGTCGACGACTCTCCGGACGAGATCGGATTCCGTCTCCCTCATATCGAGGACGACGGGTGTGCGGTCGCGGACACGGTCGGCGAGGACTTTGGCGTCACCGAACTCCTCCACGATCACGATCGACGTGGGCGCCTCCACAGGGAGGATGGGTCGAACCTGCCCGGACCCACCATCGAGGGGTTGAGGGCGAGGGGCCGATGGCGGGTCGACGCGGCGACCCTCCACACCGGCGGGCGCCTCTATGACCCGTCGCTGCGGTTGGGACGAGTCGACCGGCCCCGGACCACCGCTGGAGTGTTCGGTGTTTCCGTGTGGCTGATCCTCATCGACCAGACCGAGATATATGAGAGCTTTGGAGAACAGCGAGGACATATCCCTATCCCTGGGTTGCACTTGGTCCCCTAAAGATAGCCCGTCCGAGACGTATTGCGGAGGCTCCCTCCTCAATGGCAACCTCGAAGTCCTCCGTCATGCCCATGGAAAGGCCCTCAACGGAGGGAGAGACGTCCCGGACCGCGTCCCGAATCGACCTCATCCGCCGGAAGAAGGGACGGGCTTCGTCGGGCCGGGACACCCGGGGGGGAATGGTCATAAGCCCGACGACATCGAGCCCGAGGTCGATCATCTCGACGACACCCTCGCCAACCTGATCCGCATCGAGCCCCGACTTCTGCGGCTCATCGCCGATGTTCACCTGGACCATCACCGATGGGGCCACGCCCCTGCCCTTCAACCAGGCAGCGGCGAGACGGGGCCGGTCCATCGAGTGGAGGAGGAATGTGACCGGTCTGATCCCCCGAACCTTGTTGGTCTGGAGGGGACCGACGAAATGCCACCGGATGTCGGAGGGAAGACGGTTGGCCTTGGCCAGCATCTCGTTGGCACGACTCTCTCCGAAATCCCGGTGCCCGATCTCGTAGAGCTCTTCGATCTCCGACATCTCGGCGCCCTTGGACACGGCGACCAGGGTTATCTCGGTGGGATCGCGCCCCGCCGCCGTCGCCGCCCGGCCGATCCTGCCGAGGACATCCTGATAGCGGTCGATGATCATGGCTCGTTCTCTATCCAGGCCACGGTCGCCAGCCGTGACCGGGTCCCGTCGGCGCGGTGCGACCACCAGCCGTCCTCGTGACGGGTGCAGGTGCCGGCCACCCACACCTCATCGGCATCGATACGTTGCGCCGCCGCCTGCCACAGATCGACAGAAGGGGTGCCCCATGAGGTCTCGACGCGGAGCGAGTCGGGGAACTGAGTGGATACATCGGCTCCCACCTCGAAACAACACGGACCGATCGCCGGACCGATCCACGCCCTCCGCGGTGTGTCCCCCATCTTCTCCAACCCATCCTGGACGGCCTCGATCACACCCCCGACCAGTCCCCGCCAGCCGGCGTGGACCACGGCGACGTGGTCAATCCCCCGGATGACGACCCCGACGCAGTCGGCGGTGAAGACGGCAATGGGTACGTCAGGACGACGCGAGATCAGGGCGTCGGCGTCGCCGTGTGACCCTCCTGTTTCCGCGATTCGCACTTCGGACCCGTGAACCTGACGCACCGTCGCCCAGGTCTCGGGGATCGCCAGCCGTGACGCGACCGAGCGACGGTCCGCTCCCACAAGGAGGTCGCCATCGCTCGATTCGGTGAACACGACGCCGGGCGCCGGTGAGATCATCCCTGGACGAAACTCGGGATGTCGAGGTCGTCGTCCTTGCCCTTCGCCGTCGTGGTCGTCCGGCGATAACCACCGGGGGCACGCGTCTTGTCGAAACCGGCGGCGATGACCGTCACCTTGATCTCCTCCCCGAGATCGTCGTCGATGATCGACCCGAAGATGATCTCGGCCTCGGCGTCGGCGTGGTCGGAGACGACCTTGGCGGCGGTGGTGGCCTCGTGGAGGGACATCGTCGATGGGCCGGCGACCGAGAGGAGGACGCCGCTGGCGCCGTCCATCGAGCCCTCGAGCATCGGGGAGGAGATGGCACGCTGGGCGGCCTGCTCGGCACGATTCTCGCCGCTCGCCCGCCCGATGCCCATGACGGCGGATCCGGCATCGGACATCACGGTCTTGACATCGGCGAAGTCGACGTTGATCAGACCGGGTGTGGTGATGAGATCGGTGATGCCGGCAACGCCGTTCATGAGCACCTCGTCGGCGAGCCGGAAGGTCTCGGTCATCGGTGCTTGGGGATCGCCCACATCGAGCAGGCGGTCGTTGGGAATGACGATCAGTGTGTCGACGGCCTCCCGAAGCCCCTGGATGCCGGTCTCGGCGTGCTGTCCCCGCTTGCGACCCTCGAAGCCGAATGGGCGGGTGACCACCCCGACGGTGAGGGCGCCGAGATTGCGGGCCACCTCGGCGACGACCGGGGCGCCTCCGGTGCCGGTGCCACCACCCTCGCCGGCGGTGATGAAGACCATGTCGGCGCCCTTGATGACCTCTTCCAGCTCGCCCCGGTGCTCCTCGGCGGCCGCCCGTCCCACCTCGGGGTTGGAACCGGCACCGAGACCACGGGTGATATCCCTCCCGATATCGAGCTTGACATCGGCGTCGGACATGAGAAGTGCCTGGGCATCGGTGTTCATGGCGATGAACTCCACACCCCTCACACCGGCCTCGACCATCCGATTCACCGCGTTGACACCGCCGCCGCCGACGCCCACGACCTTTATGACGGCGAGATAGCCACCGCTTTTCGAGCTTCTCTGTGCCATGTGCTCACCTTTCGTACCGATTCTATCCGGAAAGAATTGACGCCGGAGTATACACCTTAAGTTCTTGTTTACCTAAAGAGTCGAGGGATGTAAAGGGGGCGAGGATCACCCTCAAGTAGAGGTCTAGATCGACAGACCACGGGTGGTGACGGACCCACTAGCCGACCACGGTCGTGATCGGTGCCGTCTCCTCGGGTACCGTGGTCGCCGGTGCCGGTTCGGTGTCGGTGCTGACCCCGTCCTCCGCCCCCGCATCCTCGGGAGTGGCCTCCTCCCCTTTCCCGACGGGAACCGTCGTCCCACCCCGAGGAGGGCGCACGGCCGGATTGAGGGGCGAGGTCAGCACCAGTTCGGAGCCGTGTTCGACGCCACTCGCGATCAGACCCGCCGCCACCCTCCCCTTGTCGGCGAGGTCGACGGGACGACCCAACCGGATGGAGAACCCCTCGATTACGGCGGTTGCCTCCTCACCGTTGATGTCGATCCGCGAGCCATCCCGGAAGACCACAGGGATCTCGGCGGCGAACCCCGCCACCTCGGCGAGCACGGCACTGCGCACATCCACCTCCCCGGAGATGGTGGAGACCATCATCGACTGGTCCGGCTCGGGTCCACGATGGAGAATCGTCCCGTCACCGGCGAGCATCGACCACTGATCGTTGACCAGTGCCCACACCGCCGGCACCCGCTCGGTGATGGACACCCGCACGCCCGTAGGCCATTCCAGTTGAATCGTCGCATCGGACACCCACGGGTCTCGCAGAAGAGCCTCCTCCACCCGACCGGTGCGGATCAAGAGCAGGGGTCGTCCCTCCACCACGGCCTGTTTCTGCAGAATGGCAGTGGCATCGGAGTGCTCGACCCCCTCTAGCACCAGATCATCCACGGACAGGAAGGGGGATCGGGCGAGCCAGATGAGAGCGGCCACGACCCCGACCACGACGAGGAGACCGAAGAGCCTCACCAGATTCCTTCGGGCACGCTCCTCGGCCACCTGGGCGCGGCGAACGGCGAGTCTGCGGTCCATCACATCATCCCCACGAATTGGATCTCAGTTTCGAGGACGACGCCGGTCTCCTCCTCGACACGGCGGGCGACCTCGTCGACAAGTCGGCGTATGTCTGAGGCGCGGGCATCGGCCGAGGCTACAAAGAAGTTGGCGTGTTTCCTGGAAACTGCCACATCACCCACCCCGAATCCCTTGAGACCGAGCCGGTCGATGATCGCCCCGGCGCTCTCATCGCCGGGAGGGTTCTTGAACACGGAGCCGGCGTTGTAGCTCCCGCCGGGTTGGTGATCCCGTCGCCACCTCGTTATCTCACGGATCGTCTTGCGGCCTTCCTCGACCGAGCCCCTGGTCAATCGCCACCGAGCGGAGACCACGAGGTCGGTGTCCCCGATCGCACTGTGGCGATACGACATGTCGAGTTCGTCGACGGGGACGGTTCGACGCTCGCCGCTGAGGAGATCGACCACCTCGGCCATGATGAGTCGGTCGACCGTTTCCACTCCCAAGCATCCGGCGTTCTGTCGTACCGCACCACCAACGGACCCGGGGATGCCCACGGCGAACTCCAGCCCGGAGAATCCCCGATCGAGGGCATACCGCGCCATTCGGGGAAGCGACACCCCACCGTCCGTTACGAGGACGTCGGCGTCGACCGCCATGGATCGAAACCCGGGCCCCAGCCTCATCACGAGCCCGTCAAAACCCGCCTCCGAGATAACCAGGTTGGAGCCCTGGCCGAGGATGAGGACGGGGACCGGCTTCTCGGCCAGCGCGGTGATCACCGGATCGAGAGCCGACGGGGAATCGATCTCGGCGTACCACCGTGCCGGGCCACCCAACTTGTATGTGGTCATCGGCCCCAGGGGCACCCGTGATTCGATCCGCTGTTCCCTCTCGAGACGAACCCACACCGACATCACAGCTCGGCTTCCTCGAGTAGGTTGATAAGCTCGCCCGCCACGAGGGTGATGTCGCCCGCACCCAGGATGAGGACCAGGTCACCCGGCGCCACCCGGGCGGCGAGATGGTCGGCGATATCCGACCGGTGGGGGACATAGATCACCGACCCCGACCCCGAGCCCGACATGGTGACCTCGTCGACCAGGATCTCACCGGTGACGCCCGGGATGGGATCCTCCCGCGCCCCGAAGATGTCGGTTACCACGACCTCGTCGGCGAGACCCAACGCTCGTCCGAAATGGGCCAGATGCTCGAGTGTCCGTGAGTAGAGATGTGGCTGGAACACCGCCCAGAGTCGACTCGGTGCACTTGCCCGTCCCGCCCGGAGCACCGCCTCGATCTCGGTGGGGTGATGGGCGTAATCGTCGATGATGCGGACACCCCCCACGGTACCGCGGTCCTCGAAACGCCTTGCTATTCCCCCGAACCGGGAGAGTCCTGCGGCCGCCGCCTCGACATCCCTCCCCATCTCCCCGACCAGGGCGAGAACACCGGTGGCGTTGCGGACATCGTGAAGCCCGATCCGGGGAAGAGTCACCCGATGACCTGCATCGCTCCGGTCGATCCGAAACGACACCTCCCGAGATCCCTGCTCGACGGCCGAGATCCTCCAGTCGGCCTCCGCTGACATCCCGTAGGAGATCGCCCCGACCATCTCGCCGACATGACGCGCCCCGGGGTCGTCGGCACATACCAACACTGGGCCATCCACACCGGAGGCCACCGTAACGAACCCCCCGAGAAGCTCATCCTCCGTGCCGTAGTGGTCGAGATGATCTGGTTCGACATTGGTCACCATCAGACCACCGAGGGCCAGGTGGAGAAAGGTGCCAAAGGCCTCGTCTGCTTCGAGCACCAAGAGGTTGTCTCCGCCGAGGTGACCGTTGGTGCCCGACTCGAGCAGTGCTCCCCCGACCACGAAGGAAGGGTCGAGGCCGGTGGCCTTCAATGCGGTGACCAGCATCGCCGTGCTGGTGGTCTTTCCGTGGGTTCCGGCCGCTCCCACCGTCGGGACCGCTCGTGTCATCGCCCCGAGGAGATCGGGACGCCCGGCGACGGGGATTCCCGCTTCTCTCGCCCACTCCAACTCGCGGTCGGATTGGGGGACGGCCGATGAGGCTATCACCGCGTCGACGGCACCGATCCGGTCCGGTCTCGATCCCGTCCAGACGTCGAGACCGAGGTCGGCGAGCTCATCCAGTGACGAGCCTCGGTGAAGATCCGAGCCGGTGATGGTCAATCCGGACTGATGGAGCAGCCGGGCAATCGCGCTCATGCCGGCCCCACCGATACCAACCAGGTGGAGTGTCCGCATCCGCTCGAGATCGATCATCGAACAGCCCCGATCATTGCCCGCGCAATCGTGGTCGCTGCATCGGGACGGGACAGTGAGGTGCAGGCCCCTCTCATCTCGTCGAGACGACCCTCGCCGGTGAGTATCGCCACGACGGTCCCCCCAAGACGCTCGAGGTGATCCTCCTCCATCACCACCGCGGCCCCATGCCGTTCCAGGACCAGGGCGTTGCGTGCCTGATGGTCTCCCGAACCAAAACGACCGGGG
Source organism: Acidimicrobiia bacterium (assembly GCA_009377435.1). Classification (GTDB taxonomy): domain Bacteria; phylum Actinomycetota; class Acidimicrobiia; order Spongiisociales; family ZC4RG35; genus WHTL01. Next base: position 13,063 of record WHUC01000013.1, on the reverse strand, counting down.
ACGAGGATCGAGGGTGTCGCCGTGGCCGTCAACTCGGCGACCATTCCCCCGGCGCGAGCGACCACCAGATCGACAAGCGGATAGAACATCTCCATCCGGGGCTCGAATCCGACCACCCGCCAGGACATCCCCGACCTCGCCGCCTGCCCTCTCATCTCATCCTCGGCCGCCGGTCCGCAGAGATGGACGATCTGGACCGCAGGGCCATCCCACTGGGCCACCATCGTGGTAACTGCCTCGTTGAGGGCCTTCGCCCCCAGTGACCCGCCGATCACCCCGATCGTCGTGAGGTTGGGGTCGAGACCGAAGTGGTCGGCGGCATCTTTCCGTGTGACGGCTCCGTCGGTGATCTCGGGACGGATCGGGTTGCCCACCCATTCCGCCCCGCGAAGTCCGTGGGTGGTCGGGAAGGACCCGAACATCCTGGTAGCGAGACGTCCCATCATCCGATTGGCCAAGCCGGCCTCGGCGTTCTGCTCGGACACCATGAGGGGTATACGTCTCCTCTTCGCCGCCAACCCGGCGGGAACCGTGACATAGCCGCCCATACCGAGGACGGCGCCCACTCCCCTGTCGGAGAGCTCGGCCCCGATCCGCGACACTGCCCGGCCGACCACTCGTGGGATCCCGAGGTTCCCCACGCTCAGACTCCTCTTCAGACCCCGCAACTCGACCGATAGAAACGGGAATCCCTCGGTCGGGTACACCTCGGACTCGAGACGGGCGCCACCGACGAAGAGGATCTGATCCCGGCCGACACCCTCCGACATAAGGGACCGGCCCACGGCGAGTCCGGGGAAGACATGACCGCCGGTCCCCGCGGCCGCGATGGCGAAGGTCACCGCGCTCTTCTGGAGCTGTGGCCACCGTGACGGGCGATGTTCACCAGGATGCCGAGGGCGGCCATCGATGTCACCAGCGCCGTGCCGCCGTAGGAGACAAATGGGAGTGCGATACCTGTGATGGGAATCGCACCGAGGACACCACCGATGTTGGCCAGTGCCTGGAACGTAATCCACGACGTGATGCCGATGGCCAACATCCGACCGAAGATGTCGGAAGCCCGCACCGCCGTGACCCACCCGACGATGGCGAGAACGGTGAAGAGGGCTATGACCAGGATGGCGCCGAGAAAACCCGTCTCCTCTCCGATGATTGCGAAGATGAAGTCGGTGTGGGCGTTGGGGAGATAGAACCAACGCGCCCGACTCGCTCCGAGACCGACACCGAAGTAGCCACCGTTGGACAACGCGTAGTAGCCCTGGATCAACTGGTAACCCTCGGCCGAGGCATTCGACCACGGGTCGAGGAAGCCGGTAATGCGATCGGAGCGATATCCGGCCGAGAAGGCGAGGATCCCCGCCGCCGTCGTCCCGGCCACACCGGTGGCGGCGACGTAGTGAAACGGTGTCGATGAAGCCATGATCACAGCGAGGGAGGCTGCGCCGATCACGATCGTCGTCCCGAGATCGGGTTCCAACATCACCAGACCCGCCACCACACCCACCGAGAACGCCACCGGTGCCAGGTAATGGCCGAATGTCGTGATCTGGTTCCCCTTCCGCTCCATGAGGGTCGCCAGCATCACGATGGTTGCCAGCTTGGCGACCTCCGACGGCTGGAAGGTGAGTGGCCCCAGTCCGATCCACCGACGGGCGCCGCCACCGTCGTACCCAATGACGAGAACGGCCACGAGGAGCCCGATGGTGACCACGAACCCGGGGAGGGCGAATCGTCGCAGTGTGCCATACGGGATCCGCGACATTACGACCAGGCTGAGTGTCCCCAGGCCTACCCCCACAAGTTGGCTCTTCAGATAGTAGAAACGGTCGGAGTCCTCGGCGATGGCGACGGTCGACGACGCCGACATGGTGGCGCTGAGCCCGATGACCACCAGTATCGCTACCACGACGAGAAGGGCGGTGGAGGTACGGCTGTTGGAGCGCACCGTCTCGGAGCGTCTCCGCGCCGCGCTCCGCATCCGGGTCAGGGAGGTGACGTTCCCGGTCATCTGCGAACCTCCCCCTGGTTCCCCCTCGCAGAGGGGGCTGGGTCGGGCGGGAACACCTCGCACCCCGAGGGTCCCTTGCCCGGGAGGTAGGGGAACAGGACACAGGCCGTCATCGTCTGCTCCTTTCGGCCATCCCGTCCACCGCTGCGGTGAACCGCTCTCCACGGTGAACATATGAGTCGTACTCGTCGAAGCTGGCGCACCCCGGTGCCAGCAGGACGGTGTCACCGGGTTGGGCATGCCCGGCCGCGATGCGAATGGCATCCGCCATGTCGACGGCGACCTGGCCGTCCTCGGCGGCCGCCACCAGCCCGGGACCGGCCTCGCCGATCCCGATGACGTAACGAACCCCCGGGGCGGTGGCCAGGGGGCGAACGTCGAGGCCCTTCGCCAGCCCGCCGGCGATCAGCACCACCGAGGACTCGGCGGCGATAGAGGCGAGGGCGGCGTGGGGGTTGGTGGCCTTGGAATCGTTGACCCATCGAACCCCACCGATCTCGGCGACGAGGGTGCGGCGATGACGGTCGGGGCGGAAGGACTTGATCACATCAGCGACCGGGGCAGGACCGGCCCCGACGTGGAGTGCGAGGACGGCCGCGGCGGTGAGGTTGGACAGTGAGATGGGGTCTCCCGATTCGATGGCGGCGAGTGGCACGGAGACGGGACCGACCACCAAACGGTCCTCACCGCTCTCTGCCGCGCCCTCGACACCCCACCCGCCCGGTGGGCGACGACGACCCGACACCGCGACCACCCTGCAGGGGGCATCCCTGACCAGTTCTGTCGATCCCGGGTCATCGGCATCGTGGACACAGAGCTCGTCGGGAAGCTGACGTGCGAAGATCCTGGCCTTGGCGCGGTGGTACGACTCCAGGTCGGTGTGCCAGTCGAGATGGTCGGGCGCCACATTGAGGACGGCCGATGCCACCGGATGGAACCTCTCGACTGTCGCCAGCTGGAAGCTCGAAACCTCAACGACGGCGACCGCGGCATCGGTACCGACCACATCGGAGAGAGGGTCACCGATATTGCCGGCGGCGACGGCGTCGATTCCCGAGGACACGAGCATGGCGGCAGCCGCCCGGGTGACCGTGGTCTTCCCGTTCGTCCCGGTTATGGCAACGATCGGGATATCGAGAAAGTGGGAGGCGTACTCGATCTCGCTCCACAACGGAACGCCACCCAAGCGCACCATGGTGATCATCGGGTCGTCCTCGGGGATCCCGGGGCTGGTGACGACGACATCGCACCCATCGACGAGCCCGGGGGTGAGCGTTGGGGATACCGGGACATCGGGGGGCCCGTCGTAGCGGCCGTCGGGGTCGACGAGCCTCACCGAATCCCCGACACGTCTTGCCAGATCGACGGTGGCTCTCCCGGAGACACCGGCACCGAGCACGAGGACCGAGGTCAACTTGTCCCCCTCGAAGAGGGGGGAAGGTCAGGTCGAAAAAAGACACTCATCGCAGCAGACCTCCCGTCGAGATGAAGTCGGCGTAGAACATCCCGAGCCCGAGAGCGACGCCAATACCGGTGAGGATCCAGAACCGGACGACCACCGTCGTCTCCGGCCATCCGGCCAGATCGAAGTGGTGATGAATCGGGGCCATCCGAAACACCCGTTTCCCCGTGAGCTTGAAAACCCCGACCTGGATGATCACCGACAGGGTCTCGGCGACGTATATCCCACCGAGGACGACCAGGAGGAGGTGGGTGTCGGTGAGCAGGGCGAGTGCGGCCAGAACACCACCGATACCCTCCGAGCCGACGTCGCCCATGATGATCCGGGCCGGGGCGGCGTTCCACCACAGGAAGCCGAGCAAGGCGCCGAACATGGCGGCGGAGACGATCGCCAGCTCGAGGGGGTCAACCGCGCTGTAGAAGGCGGGGTTTCTCCACTGCCAGAAGGCGATGATCGTGTAGGCGCCGACCACGAGGGCCGCCGACCCGCTGGCGAGCCCGTCCATCCCGTCGGCAATGTTCACCCCATTGGCGGCACCCGTCAACATGAGGAGGACAAGGACCACGAAGAAGACCCCGAGATCGATGCCGATGGGCCTCACAAAGCTGATCTCGGTGGAAATCCCAACCTCACCCGCCCAGTAGGCGAACACCACCGCCACCACCAGTTGAGCCCCGAACTTGGCCGCCTTGCCCAACCCGAGGCTTCGCTTGTTGGACACCTTCGTCAAGTCGTCGACGAAACCGACCGCGGCCATCCCCAAGAGGGCGAAGATGGCGAGTAGCCCACCGGGATCGAGGGGTTCCCACTCGAAGGTGAAACCGGTGGAGGGTGTCCACAGTCGGGTGTGGGACAGGAAGTAGCCCATGGTGGCCGCCAGGACAAATACCACCCCACCCATGGTGGGGATCCCCTGCTTGTGGCCGTGCCGTTCCAGGATCTCCTCCTGGATGAACTGACCGACCCGGCGCTTGCGCAACGACCTGATGACGAGCGGCGTGCCGAACAGACTGAGCACGAGCCCGATGGCGGCGGCAAAGAGCAAGGAGATCACGCGGCACCCCATCTCGATGCGATGACCTCACGGGCCATGAGACGGTCATCGAACGGCTCGACCACGCCACCGATCTCCTGGCCGCGCTCATGGCCACGCCCGAGAATGAGCACGGTATCGCCGATATCGGCCGCGGCGATGATCCCGTGGATTGCCTCTCGCCGGTCAGCCACTCGCAGAAATGTGGTCCCGGGCGGAATCCCCGAGACGATGGCGTCGATAATCTCGTCGGGATCCTCCCACCGGGGGTTGTCCGAGGTCACAAAGACAATGTCGGCGTCGGCCGACGCCGAACCCATATAGGGGCGTTTACCCCGATCGCGGTCCCCACCGGCCCCGATCAGGACGAGGACACGACCTTGTGTGGCGGGACGGGCGGTGGCGATGGCGGCGGCGATCCCGTCGGGGGAATGGGCATAGTCGACGATGACGGTGATGGGAAGGTCATCGGAGACAGACTCGAATCGTCCCGGGACCTGGCGCATCGACCCGAGACCGGCGGCGATCTCGTCGACCCCGAGCCCGAGCACATGAGTCGTGGCGGCCGCTACCAAGGCGTTCTCAACATTGAAGTCACCACCGAGGGGAAGAGAGACCGTCGCCGTCCTCGGACCGACGTGCAGATCGAAGACCGTTCCATCGACCCGGCTCTCCACGATCGTTCCTCGAACATCTGCGGTGGCGTCGTCGATGGATACGGTCGTGACCGGGATGGTGATGGTGGCGGCTAGCTCACGACCACGGGGGTCATCGATCCAGATCACCCCATTTTCGCTTCTGGCCGGACTAAACAGAAGCCGCTTGGCCGCGAAGTAGCGGTCCATCGTCCTATGGAAGTCGAGATGGTCCTGACTCAGGTTGGTGAAGGCAGCCACCGTGAATCGAGTGCCGTCGACACGTCCCAAATCGAGAGCGTGTGAGGAGATTTCGGCGGCGACTACATCCACGCCCCTCTCCACCATGAGGGCGAGCAGCCTCTGTAGATCGGTCGCCTCCGGCGTGGTGCGCACGTTGGGGATCTCGTCTCCGTCGATGCGGGTGTTGATGGTGCCGATCAGCCCGGCATGGCGGCCGGTGTGGTCGACGATGGACTCCACCATGTGGGTGACCGTGGTCTTCCCGTTGGTCCCGGTGACACCGACAACATCGAGCCGATGCGAGGGATCGCCATGGACCCGAGCCGCGATGAAGGGCATGGCGCGTCGACTGTCGGAGACGACGATCTGGGGAAGATCCACCGCGATGGGATACTCCACCACCAGGGCCGGGCAACCGACCTCTCGGGCCTCCCCCACGAAGTCGTGACCGTCTGAGGTGAGACCGGTGACGGCGATGAACAGGGTGCCGGGGCCGGCCTGACGAGAATCGTGGGTGACATCGGAAACCACCACCGAGTCGTCTCCCTCCACCCTCCCACCCACAAGGGTGGCCAGCTGGGCGAGGTTCTCAGGCATCGGGGGTGACCCCCATCCGATGAAGAGCCTGCTCCATGACCTCACTGAACACCGGCGCCGCGGCGGTTCCCCCGAATCGCGCCGCGCCCTTGGGCTCGTCTACGACTACCCCAACCACGATCTGGGGGTCGTCGATCGGGGCGAGCCCGACAAACGACGCGATGGTCTCGTTGGTGTAGCTGCCCGAGTCGTCGATCTTGTTGGCGGTGCCTGTCTTCCCACCGACCCGGTAGCCGTTGACCTGTGCCGCCGATGCGGTTCCCGATTCGACAACCCCGGCAAGGAGCTCGCGAACCGTCTGTGCCGTCTCCGGTGTCACCACCTTGTGGGTCTCGGGCTCCACCTCGACTATCGAGCCGTCGGCGTCGACCTTGTCGGTGACGATGTGGGGTTGGGTCCATACCCCGTCGTCTCCGATAACGGCATAGGCCGCCGCCATCTGTAGCGGCGTAGCCGCCACGGTGTAACCGATGGACATGGAGGCGATGCACACGCGGCATGCCGCGTTGTCGTTGTACCCACCCACCGCCTCACCGCTCAGGTCGATGCCCGTCTCGGTTCCGATGCCGAAGGCATCGAGATAGTGGTACAACGTCTCCGGTTCGAGCTTTCGGCCGATCATGATGGTCCCGACGTTGGACGATCGGGCGATGACCTCCCGTACCGCCATGTCCTCGGTGGGGTGGGACGTGGCGTCGGAGTAGCACCCGTAGATGTCGTCCGTGCCCGAGGCGCACGCCCCGGGGTTGATCTCGATCCGAGCCGCCACACCGGGAATGATCGTGTCGGGACCCACCAACCCTTTATCGAGCGCGGCTGACACCGTGATCATCTTCTGGATCGAGCCCGGCTCGTACTGGCCCCGCACCACGAAATTGGAGAACCCATTGCCATTCTCATCGAGACGGGTTTCGGGGTTGAATGCGGGTGTCCCCGCCATGGCGAGGATCTCGCCCGTCGAGACATCGAGGACCACCACCCAACAGCCGTTGGCGTCGGTCCGTTCCCGGGCACGCCGACACGACTCCTGTGCGGAGTACTGCAGGGGAAGATCGATGGAGGTGACGAGGTCAAGACCCGGGATCGCAGGGATCTCCTCACGGCGGCCCTGGGGGATGGGATTGCCGAGACGATCGCGTTCATACAGGATCGATCCCGGCGTACCCTTGAGGGCATCGTCGTATGCGAACTCGAGTCCCTCGGCGCCGATACCGTCGATGTCGACGAACCCGACCACCTGTGCCACCGACCCCCCGGCGGGATACTCCCGGGATGCCTCCGTCTCGGTGAAGACGCCGGGAAGACCTATGTCCATCACCTGTGAGGCGACTCCGGGCTTTACCTGGCGGGCGAGATAGACGAAGTTCTCCCCGTTTTGGAGTCTCTCCAGGATCGGTTCCCACGGCTCGGCGGTGATGATGCCGACCTGTTGGGCGGTGAGGACCGGATCCTTCACCTCATGGGGCACCGCATAGATGCTCTGCGCATCCACCGTCGTGGCGAGAAGATCGCCGTTCCTGTCGAAGATGGTGCCCCGTTGCGGCGGAAGGGTCCGCTCCACCATGCGCTGTTGCTCGCCCAGCTCACGGAGCTCATCGGCCCTTGCGACCTGCACCTGGAAGAGGCGGTAGCCGAGCCCGACCCACCCCAGGGCGAAGACCAGGATGAGGGAGACCATCCGGACGGTCGCCGAGTTGACCCGACGACCGGCGCTCCGTCCCGGCATCTCAGTCCCCGGGTTGGGAGGCGGCCAACTGGGGATCGGCGGTCGTGGCGTCTTCCACGGGAATGTCGAAGGTGCTGGCGCGTTCCACACCCCGCGGTGCCTCGACAACACCCTCGACCGCAATCGGCCGACGTTCGTCTGGAATCACCAGTCCGAGTCCCTTGGCGAGTGGGGCAACCCGGACCGGACTCTCCTTACGAGCGACCTCCAACTCGAGCTGCTCGTTGACCACTCCCGCTTCTGCGATCGCCGACTCGAAACGACTCAGTTCCAGAGCGGACCGATCAAGGGCGGTGCGGGAGAACGCCAGTCCGAACATCGCCACGGCGAGCACGATCACCAGCGCCATCCACGGCGCCACCGATGGCCGGGAGATCCGTTTCGCACCCGGTATGACGGTGAGGCCCCGTTGCGGTCGTCGCAGTTCTCGCAGCGAACGCGCCGTCATGACGCAACCTTTGCGGCGACACGGAACTTGGCCGACCGGGCCCGGGGGTTGGTGGCGATCTCGTCTTCGCTGGGTGTGAGGGGTCTCTTGGTCAGGACCTCGAGCTCGGGTTCGCGACCACAGACACAGACGGGCAACTCGGGAGGGCAGATACAACCGGTGGCACCATCGGCGAATCGCCTCTTCACGATTCGGTCCTCGAGCGAGTGGTAGGAGATGACAACGCAACGTCCCCCTATACGAAGGGCGTCTATCGCCGCATCCAGACCGGCCCGGATCGAGCCGAGCTCGTCATTGACCGCCATGCGGAGGGCCTGGAAGGTCCGTCGTGCCGGATGGCGGCGACCGGGGCGGCCACCGGCGAGAGCGTCTTCGATGACCGCGGCCAGCTCGGTTGTCGTCTTCAGTGGCCGTGCCGCGACGATCGCCAGGGCGACTCTGCGCGCCCGGGGTTCCTCACCGAGAGTGCGTATGGTCTCGGTAATGTCCTCCACGGGCCACTCGTTGACGATGTCGGCTGCGGTGAAATCTGCGTCATCACCCATTCGCATGTCGAGAGGTCCCGTCCGGCGATAGGAGAATCCACGGGCGTCGACATCGAACTGGTGGCTCGACACCCCCAGGTCGAACAGCACGGCCGCAACCATCTCGATTCCATGTGAGTCGAGAATGTCACCGAGGTCGGCGAAGTTGCCGCGGACCGCGGTCAGGGAACCACCGAGAGCGGTGGCATTCTCCAACGCCTCCGGGTCCCGGTCGATCGCGACCATCTCGATGTGCTCTCCCATTGCCTTCATCAATCTCCTCGTGTGCCCACCGCCCCCGAACGTGGCGTCGACTACGACACCGTCCCGGGCCATCGGGCCTATCCATTCGACCACCTCATCGGCCATGACCGGGAGGTGGTACGCATCGCGGTTGCTGTGCTGGTTCACGGTCAGCCCCCCGGGCGCTGACACCAAAGGTAAGCGGGCGGAGTCAGGGGCCTTCCCTTTGGTACCGGGGGGCTGACGATGAACCAGACACTCACATTCCGACGACCTCCTCCTCCTCATCCTGGTATGCCCGGTCGAGGGCTTGGCGTTCCTGATGCCATTGCTCCAGGTTCCACACCTCGGCGCGTTCCATGTTCCCGATGACGGCAACCTCGGACACCCCGGTGAGGCCGGCGTAGTCGCGGTGCTCCTGTTTCAACAGGGCCCGACCTTGGCGGTCGAGATTCTGCTGATCGGCTCCGGAGAAGATGAGCCGCGACATCTTTGCCTGCTTCCTGCCGGTCGCCTTGGACCGCAGCTCGGCGGCGAACCGACGGAACTCCTCGGAGGGGAAAACCAACAACTGACCTTCGGGACCCTTGGTCACGACACAGCCACCCTCCAATTCGGAGCGGAAGGCGGAGGGCATAACAACCCTGCCCTTTTCATCAAGCGTGTGTTGAAAGTCACCGAGAAGCACGTCATCCGTCTCTCTCGCCAGTTGTTCTCGTCCGCGCCACTATGCCCCACTTTGCCCCACTTGTCAATTACCCTCCCCCACTGAGCCATTTTGTGCGAGCTTTCGTCGAGTCCGTCGTGGGGATCCTCGCCACCCGGTCCCGTCCCCACGATGGACGGGTGGCGTCCCGCGATGCCGCCGCGCCATGTCCCGATGTGTCAGAAGTTCTCCCCCCTCACAGAGGGGGGAGTGGGCCGACGGCGCAGCCGTCGGGTCGAGGGGGGCACCCCGCGACCACCTCCCGTCGCGACCACCGAGGCTGTTGTGCCCCCTTACCTCCCGGACCTTCGGTCCGGCAGGAACCTTTCCCCCTCCTCCGGAGGGGGAACAACGGTGGGGGGACAACATCATGGTGGGGCCGCTATATTTCCGCTCGGGCAGAGAAGCGGAGATCCATGACCCGGGTCCTGATATTAAACGCCAGCAACGAACCCCTCTCGGTCGTGACCGACCGGAGGGCCATCGTGCTGCTCCTGCGTCAGAAGGCGACCGTGGTGGTGGATCGGCAGATGGAATGGCACTCCGAGCACACCGCCGTCGTGGTCCCCACCGTGATCAGACTCCTCAGCTACGTCCGGGTTCCCTTTCGTCGCAGCGCACCGGTCACCCGTCAGGCCGTCTTCGGTCGTGACCGCCACCAGTGCCAGTACTGCTCGGCGCCGGCAGAGAGCATCGACCACATCGTCCCCCGCTCCCGGGGAGGTCGTCACACCTGGGAGAACGTCGTCGCCTGCTGCCGACGGTGCAATATGCGCAAGGCGAACCATCTCCCATCCGAGGCGGGGTTCAAGCTGCGTCGGGAACCCAAGGCGCCCGGGAGCCATGGTTGGATCTATGCCCGCGCCGGTCAACCGCTCGACCCCAGTTGGGATCCCTACCTGAGGGCGGGATGAATATCACCGCCAGGTTGATGCTGGCGACCATCCGGGCGACCTGGCGTCATCCCCGGCTGTGGCCCGAGGCGGTCACCGCCGCTTCTGACACCCGACGACGGGGGGCCTGGTGGCTGTCCACGTCGTATCTCCGTTGGCGGGTGGCGACGTCGGAAGGCTCGGCGGACAGACCGCCCGACGCCGATTCGATCCGGGATCTGCTGTTGTGGCGTCGTCGAATGCGTCGTCTGTCGCGGATGACGTGAGGAAACCCTAGGAGACTCCTAGTCACCGTCAGCCGATAACATTGGGCGACACCAGCGAACACGATTGGCTATCACGCGGGATGCGCCCCAATGACGACCACGCAGGATGACGACACGGTGAATGTGTCAGAGATCAGCTCAAATCACATCGAAAGCTTCGCAGCCGATTTCGACGCGGTTGTCTCCAATATCGAGAAGGTGGTGCAGGGGAAACGATCTGTGATCCATCTCATCACGGCCGGTCTTGTCGCCGAGGGTCATGTCCTCATCGAGGACGTCCCCGGTGTCGGCAAGACGCTCCTGGCGAAGGCGCTCGCCCGATCTATCCATTGTGAGTTCAACCGGATCCAGTTCACCCCCGATCTTCTCCCCTCCGATGTGACCGGTGTGTCACTCTGGGATCGTAAGACCGGTCAGTTCCGCTTCAACCCTGGTGCCATATTCGCCAACGTGGTCGTCGGGGATGAGATCAACCGGGCCAGCCCGAAGACCCAGTCGGCCCTCCTCGAAGCCATGGAGGAGCGACAGGTCACCACGGATGGGACTACGAGGCATCTCTCTCTCCCGTTTATGGTGCTCGCCACCCAGAACCCCCTGGAGCACGAGGGCACCTATCCCCTCCCCGAGGCCCAGCTCGACCGTTTCATGATGCGGCTGTCGGTCGGTTACCCCGAGCGCTCCACCGAGTTGGGGATCCTCGACACCCACGGGATCAGATCCAGCTATCTCGATCTGGAGGCGGTGATCTCCGCGGATAGGATCCGCGACATGATCCTGGTGGCGAGACTCATCCATGTCGCCCCCTCCGTCAAGGCGTACATAGTCGATCTTGTCGAGGCCACCAGGGTCCATCCCGCCCTCCTGCTCGGGGCATCGCCCCGCTCCAGTCTCTATCTCCTCCGTCTCGCCCGCTCATGGGCGGCGTCGCGGGGTCGCGACTATGTGACACCCGACGATGTCAAGCATCTCGCCCCTGCCGTGCTCACCCACAGGCTCGCCCTCCGACCCGACGCCCACATGCGGGGCTCGACCGCCGATGCGATCCTGAGTGCCGTGATCGAGCGCATCGCCGTCCCCGGCGCCACGGGTAGGGTGGCGACGTAGTGCCGACCGCACGGGGCTGGCTGCTGGCCGTCATCGGAGTCTTGCTGGTGGGGTCGTGGGTGGCCCTGGGGACACTCGAGTTGGGGTTGGCAGGTCTCACAATCATTCTGTTGGTGCTGTTCGCACTGGTGTCGGTCCTTTCCTCCGCAGGGACAGTGGACGCCACGCGTCAGATCCGTCCCTCGGATGTCCACGACGGCGAGACCGCTTACATCACCACCCAGCTGCACAACCCGGGACGACGCAGCGTGTGGGGTATCACTTCGGCCGAACCCGTTGCCGATGTGGGGAGTGCCCGGTTCGAAATCGCCTCCATCCGCCCCGGGGCTGTGGCCAACACCAGATACCGGGTGACCTGCTCGCCACGTGGCGAACTTGTTCTCGGGCCACCGGGCATCAGGATCCAGGATCGGCTTGAGTTGGTTCGACGCCGCACCCGGGGCGTTCGGGAGGAGGACACGATCCTCGTCCTCCCTGCAGTGGAGAAGTTCCAACACAACCCCCGGGGCGCCGGTGTCGATCTCGGGACGACCCGGACCCGGCCCGAGCCCTATCTCAAGGGTGCCGAGGACTTCTCCTCCCTGCGCGAGTACCGCAGCGGCGACGATCTCCGTCGGGTGCACTGGCCCTCGACGGCACGTCTCGACGAGATAATGATCCGACAGATGGAAACCCCGAGGGAGACCCGGGGCCTGGTGCTCCTCGACACCCGACCACACAGCTACGAGGACGATGACGCCTTCGAGCGGGCGGTGAGCGGGGCGGCATCGGCACTGAGCAGTCTGGTGAGAGCCGGCTACGTCACCGACCTCTGGGCGGGTGGGTCGGATACGGTCGACGGCTTCCATCTCGAAATCGCCCTGGAGAGACTCGCCCTTGTCACCCGGAGGAAGGTGGGGCTCCTAACACTGCAGGGTCAGCTACGACACCGTGGTGGAGGATTACTGGTCCTGGTGACCGGGGTCGCCGACTCGGAGCTTCTTACGATGCACGCTGGCCTGGCACCGCGTTACCCGTCGACGATTGTGATGTGTGCGGCGGCCTCGACACCGTCGACCCTCGCCGCGTTCCATCGGCGGGGCGTGGCCACAGCCGTGGCCGGTCCGAGAGAGTCGTGGGCACCACATTGGGACGAGATGGTGGGACAGTCCTGGCGCACCGCGTCGGTCGGC
>WHUC01000012.1 GCA_009377435.1 Acidimicrobiia bacterium | reverse complement strand
TGACCGGTTGGAGCCATCCGTCTCTCAGACGGTCACCACACCGATCACACACTCGCAGGCGGCATGGACCGGGGGAAGCGGTGATGTCACCGGCACGGTGTCCTGTTTCTTCCGACAGAGACCGCAACCCGATCCGGCCACCAGCCAGCGCGGTTGGTGGCCCTCGACCGACACCACCGAGGCGAGAACTCCCCTGTGGAAGGCCTCGTGGGCGAGACTTCTCACCCGGCGCTCCGCCTCGTCGGTGCGCCACGCCCTCAGCACGCGGGAGACGGCGGAGGATCGGCCCCTCTCCCCCGTCACCCCGGAGATCGAGGACTCGATCTCCTCGACGAGCCCGGCAACGAAGCGCGTGCTCGGATCCCGATCGGTGATCTGGGGACGGGTGACGTTGCTCTCGGTCCACTCCTGGACCGCGGTGTGTCCGGCGGCGAACGCCTCCGAGATGAGGACCTTGAGCGACGGCCTCACCTCCTCGGCGAGCTCCTCGCGGTCGGGCTCCCACGACGCATCCGCGGCCAACTCCACGGCGTCGTTCTGGATATCAGCCAACTGGCGTTTCAGCCCGCGGAGACACCGGTTGGTCACGGGAAGAAGCAGTCGCTCCCTCATCTCGAACGGGTCACCGACGAGACCGGCTACCGGTTCAGCGTCCTCGACCTCGGAGTCGGCGATCGTGGTGTGCTCGGGCAGGGGGTACACCGTATCCTCATCGGGCTCCGGCTCCGGTTCGATCTCGGGCTCGATGGGCGCCTCGGGCTCGGGTTCGGGCTGCACGGGACGCTCGGGTGGTTCCTCGCCCCGGAGGCGGGCGAACAGAGCCCCGATCTCCCATCGGGGCTCGCCGGTGGCCCTGGGGATGGGGGTCTTCTCCTCCGGGACCGCCTCCCCATCGGCTTCGTCGACGGGGACATCGGTAGCCGCCTCGGCCTCGGCGGTATCGTTGGGCGCGGCGTCGTCGGAGCGCACCTCGTCAACGTCCCCCGCGGGAGCCTCCTCGGTCGATTCCGTGTCGAAGAATCTCGAACCCCCGGGGTGGAGACCCGACGTCTCCGCACGGTCGACATACGTATCTGACTCTTCCTCCCCATCCGACGGGGCGGTGTCGATCGCCTCCTCGTCGGGCGGCGAGTCGTCATCCTCGGCGGGTTGGTCCATGCCGATTACCCGCACCGAGGGAGCACCCCAGCCTCCGGGGGGAGCACCGGGTGGGAACAAGGGCTTGCCAAGAAGTGGTTCCCCACCTGTCTCGGGCACCCCCTCCCCCACAGCCGACGGCTCCGATGGCATCTCGAGCTCTTCGGGATCGGCCATGTGCTTGGGCGCATCCCTGACCGATGCCGCGGCGTCGCTCCGAATTCGGACGGCCTCCTCTTCGGCCGTCCTGACGATGGCGGCGGCATCCGTTGTGGCACGTTTGCGCATGGCGGCGGCGACCTCACGGGCGGCATCGATGATGTCGCCGACATCGCGGCGCACTGCCTCCACCTCGGCCTCGATCGTATCGGGCACGGGTGTGGCCGCGAGTTCGTCGCGTTCGGCGATCAAGGCCTCCATGGCCTCGGCGATCCGATTGAGTTGGGCTGACACCGAGGCGGGGTCAAAGCCCCGGAACACCGACTTGAAGCGGAGACGCCTCACCTCTTCGGGGGTCATCGGGTTGGGCATGTCTGCCGAAGATAGACCCCCGGCCACCCAAATGGGTGCCTTTTCGGCCCGATCGCTACTCGAGGCCGGGTCCGGCGGCCTGGACCGGTGGGAGGGCGGTGAGATAATCGAGGGCGTCATCGATGTCATCGACGGGAACGAGGGTGATGTCGACCCCGGCCGACTCCGCCTCCTCGAGGTTTCCTCGGGGAACGAACACGAACTCGGCGCCCACCTCCGATGCGGCCAGAACCTTCTGGCGGATCCCACCGATCGGCCCGACATGGCCATCGAGGTCGATCGTCCCGGTCCCTGCGATGGTGTGGCCCCTGATGAGATTGCCGGGTGAGAGGAGATCGATGACACCGAGCGCGTTCATGAGACCCGCCGATTGGCCACCCACCTTGTCGGTCTTGATATTGATGTCCAGCGGAGATTCGACCACATCCTGGACCCTTATCCCCAACATCGCCTGGTCGGGGTCGTCCTCCCGGGCGGTGAGCTCGACCTTGGCGTCAATGGTCTCCTCATCCCTGATGATGTCGAGCTTGAGGGTGTCACCGGGCTGACGTTCGGCGATGTACCGGACCAGGTCGTCGGCCCGCTCCAGCTCGACGTCCTCGACGCTCACTATTACATCCCCGGGATCGAGGCCATCGTCGGCGGGAACGCCGTTGAGGATCCCCGAGATGACGATTTCGGTGTCTTCGATCTCATAGCCGAGACGGTCGAGGGCGACCACTATCGATACATGAACCGACATGTCCATCGACTGCAGATTGCGCTCGCGATACTCCTCGTCGGTCTCGCCGGGACGACGCACCGATGTCAGGGAGATCAGATCGGCGCGCCGGGAGATCCCATAGCCCATGGCTTCGAGGATTGAGAGACGGTCGGTGCCGGCCACCGTGAGCATGAGATGATCGCCTTCGGGCGGGTAGACCTCGACATCGGCGCCAACCTCGATCTGGTCGATGACATCGACGATCGGTCCCGGCATCCAGGCCACGACGGGGACACGGATGAACCCGGCGGAGACCAGGGCGAGGACAACGAGAATCGTCAGGACGATCCAGAGTCGGCGACGGGGGGAACTCATCGGCAGCGCAAAATCATCGTTGCCAGAATGCTACGACACATTCCGGCCGTTGCGAAGCTCCTAGTGGTCTAGGTCTCGCCCAGATAGGCCTTGATGACCTCGGGGTCGTTCTGGACCACCTCGGGCACACCCTCGGAGATCTTGCGACCGAAGTCGACCACCATCACGCGGTCGGCGATGTCCATCACCAGACCCATGTCGTGTTCGACGAGGATGATCGCGATCCCGAGCTCGTCGCGGATGTCGAGGATGAAGCGGGCCATGTCCTCGGTCTCCTCGAGATTCATACCGGCGACCGGCTCGTCGAGGAGGAGCAGATCGGGATCCATAGCCAGGGCGCGGCCCAGCTCCACTCGTTTCTGGATGCCATAGGGAAGCATCCCCACGGGCTGTTTGCGCCACCGCTCTATCTCGAGGAAGTCGATGATGTCCTCGACGACCTCCCGGTTCTCGAACTCGTCGCGTCGGCCCTTCCCCAACCACAACGCGCCCTGCCACCATGTCTGATCCATTCGGATGTGACGACCGGTGAGGATGTTCTCGACCACGTTCATATGCGGGAAGAGGGCGATGTTCTGGAAGGTGCGCGCCATACCGAGCTCTGCGGTCTGGTTGGGCTTCAACCCCAGCACGGTCTTCCCCTTCCACCTGATGTCTCCCTCATCGGGATGGTAGACCTGGTTGAGACAGTTGAAGATCGATGTCTTCCCGGCGCCGTTGGGCCCGATGATGGCGTACAACTCGCCATCATCGACATGGAACGAAACGCCATCGATGGCGGTAACCCCACCAAAGGCGAGGCGGACGTCGTCGACGACGAGGAGATTCTCGTAGTCCCTCTCGGCGCGGCGATTCTCGGTGGACCGGGTGAGGAGACGACTCACGACAACCAGCGCTTCCGACGTTTGTAGTGCTTGACGTCGCGGAAGGAGCGGCGGCCGCCATCACCCTCTCCCCCGATGCCGAGATAGAACTCCCTGACGTCATCGTCGGCGAGGAGCTTCTCGGGCTTGCCGTCCATCACCAGCTTCCCGGTCTCCATGATGTACCCGTGATGGGCTATCGACAGTGCCATCATGGCGTTCTGTTCGATGAGAAGCACCGATGTCCCCTGCTCGTTGATCTCGGCGATGATGTCGCGGACCTCCTGGACGAGACGGGGGGCCAGACCGAGGGAGGGCTCGTCGAGGATGAGCAGGTCGGGCTGTTGCATCATCGCCCGACCTATCGCCAGCATCTGCTGCTCACCGCCGGAGAGATAGCCGGCGACCGACCGCCTCCTCTCCTCGAGTTGGGGGAAGAGGCTGTAGACCTTGTCGCGGATGACCGTGTCCCCACCCCGGACATAGCCGCCCGCCGTCAGGTTCTCGTCGACGGTCATCTCCCCAAAGATCCGCCGGGTCTCCATCACCTGGCTGATCCCCAACCCGACACGTCGTGACGGGTCGAGATCGGTGATGTTCTCACCGTTCCACGTCACACGCCCCTTGGTCACCTCACCCTCATGGATGTCGAGGAGACCCGTGATCGCCCGGAGGGTCGTCGTCTTCCCGGCGCCATTGGCACCGAGTAGTGCCACCACGGAACCGTCCGGGACCTCGAGGGAGATTCCCCTCAGCACCAGGACCACATCGTTGTATACGACTTCGAGATTCTCTACGGCAAGCATTCGCTCCTTTGGGGGTGGTGGCGCCGGGGACCCGGCGCCACCACTGATGTTCTTACGTTCGATCCCACCTACTCCAGCGTGTAGCACGCCTCGGTGAAGTCGTAGTTCTCGGCCAGATCCGAGACGTAATTCGCTGCGACCACCTCGGTTCCGGTCACCGCATCCAGATTGGGAACGAAGATGTTCCCCGTCCGCTGGAGCTGTGCGTTGGCGTCACCCGTGTAGGACTCGTCCGGCGCCAGACCATTGAACGACACCGCTTCGAGCGACTTGGCGGCATCGAGAATGCCCTGTTGGGTCATGTCACCGTTCTCGTACGCCCGGAGCAATGCCTGGTGGAGGATCGTCGACTCGACGATGCCCTCGTTGTAGTTGTCGGTGGGTTCGGCATCACCCATGAGGGCTGTTGCCTCCTGGGCACCCTGTGACGCGCCATCCCAGACGTCGGTATAGGCGTTGCCGACGAAGTCCCGGGCGATCGCGTCACGAATCGCCGAGTCGGGAGCGACGAAGGCGACGTTCCACGAGGGCCCAGCACCCGTCCAGGTGGCCTCGAACCCACCCTGGAGTGCCTGGCCGTACACCGAGGCGAACACCGAGGGCGTGGCGGTCACGAACACGATCTCCGCACCCGATTCGGCGATACCGTTGGACACGGACGTGAACGTGGATTCATCGGTCGGGTTGAGCTGACCCGTCCCGTCGTACACGACCTCGAGACCCAGCTCCTCGGCGGCGATGACCGCGCCGGCGGCCGAGTCGAGCCCGTAGTCGCCGGGGAGAGAGGCGATGGCGATGGTGGTGCCACCCCGCTCGTTGACGACGTACTCGATCAGGTTCATCGACTCGATGCAGTAGGGAACACCGTGGTGCATCAGGTTGGCGTTGATCGCGGGATCGGTCCATCCCGAGTACCACGTGAGGGGGATGGCCAATATGCCGTCCTCCTGGAGCTGGGGATTGATGGCCACCGTGTGTGGAGAACCGGTCGAATGCCCGAAGGCCGCCACCTGCGTTCGCAGCTCCTCATAGAACTGGACATGGGTGGGGATGTCGTATGCGGTGTCCCTCACCTCGAGATTGACGGTGAGGCCATTGATGCCGCCGTTGGCGTTGACGTCGGCCCAGTAGGCCTCGGCGCCGGCGACGATGGCCGTAACCAGCGGACCAAAGGGCCCGGTGAGGTCGGAGAGCATACCGATGGTGATGGTTCCGGCCTCGAGGTCGACGCCGACGTCGGTGGCGATATCACCCGAGGGCGCCTCGCCACCGGCGACCGTGGTGTCCGCCATGGTCTCGGCTGTCGTCTCCGCCGTGGTCTCGGCAGTCGTCTCCGCCGTGGTCTCGGCAGTCGTCTCCGCCGTCGTCTCCGCCGTCGTGTCGTCTGGGCCGTCGTCGCCACCACCACAGGCGGCGAGAACCATGGCCAACACCGTCACCAGTGTCACCAGTTTCAGGATCGTTCTCATGTTGTTCCTCTCGTCTCGGTTGTCAGGATCCGTCACCGGATCCCGTTGGTCGGCTTGCGCCACTCAATATGTGAATGGCCAACCCTTCCAGTAGTTGCGGATGCGCACCCACACCCCATAGAGCCCGAGGGGCTCGAAGATGAGGAATGCGATGATCAGCAAGCCGTAGATCAGGGTATTCAGTTGAAGAATGCCGAGGCCCGGTGCCACCCCCGGCGAGAGATTGACCACGCCGAAATCACCCGGGCCCGTCGACAGGATCGGGTCGAAGATGGTGGCCAGCACGCCTCCGCTGGCGGCCGATTGTTGGAGCAGGTTCCCGAAGTCCTGGACGAGACGGGGGAGGAGGACCACGAACGCCGATCCCATGAGCACACCCGATATCGAGCCGGCGCCCCCGATGAGGACGATGGCGATTATCTCAACCGAGAGGAGCAGATCCCACTGCTCCGGGATGGTGCGACCCACCTCCACGGCGAGGAGTGCCCCCGCCACCCCGGCATAGAACGAGGAGATCGCAAAGGCGAGCGTCTTGTATCGGAACTCGTCGACACCCATGATCTCGGCGGCGACATCACGATCCCGGATCGCCTGGAAGGCCCTCCCGACCCGGCTGCGCTGGATGTTCTTGGCGACGATCACGAAAAGGACCGTGAGAGCGAGGATGAACAGATAGAACTTTCCCTCTCCGCTCAGATTGAGGAACCCCAGCCACGTCCCCGATGCCTCCAGGTCGAGGAGTGCCTCCTCCTCACGCCACAACCTGACTTGAAGAGCGGGGAAGTTGCGGCCCGATTGCGAGCCACCCGTGATGAAGTCGAGATTGCGCCACACATACTCCCCGATGAACACCAGCCCGAGCGTGACGATCGCCAGATAGAGCCCCCTGACCCGCACCGCCGTCGGTGATATCACGATCCCAACGGCCGCCGGTATCAGGCCGGCCATGGGCAGCCATACCCAGATGGGCAACCCCACCCCCCAGAGAGCGCCCGGTCCGCTTCCCAACACGGCCGCGGTGTACGCACCCAGACCCATGAAAAAGGCGTGACCCAGTGACACCTGCCCGGCCAGACCTGAGAGGATGTTGAGACCGAGCGCGGCCATGGCGAATATGCCCAGTTCGGAGAGGAGCTTCAGCCAGTCGGCACCGGCTAGGAAGGTGGGTCCGGGGATCCGGCTCTCACCCCCACCGATCGCACCCGGTGCGAACAGGGGGATGCACACCAGGAACAACAGGAACAGACCGGCCATCACGGTCTGCGTCGTCGACTTGAGCATCGCCTGGTCGTCGGCGTAGTTGGTGACGAGAAGAGGCCGGCCTCTCATACCCGGCGGATCTCCTCGGTGCCGAACAGGCCGTAGGGCTTGATCAGGAGGACCAGCAGCATCAGGACATAGGGCACCACGCCGCCGAACCCCGATCCGAGGAAGGCGAAGGAGGGATTGTTGGAGAGGAACTCGGTGACCGCCGCCTGCGCCAACCCGATGGCATAACCACCGACGACGGCGCCGACGATCGAGTCGAGACCGCCGAGGATGATCGCCGGGAAGGCGGCGAAGGCGAGAAACGCGGTGGCGGTGTCGACCCCGGTGGAACGTCGTGGGAACACCGAGAGGAAAATCCCGGCCACGGCAGCCATGACCGATCCGATCGCCCACGCCAGGGAGAAGATTCGGCCCACGTTGATCCCCTGGGCGCGGGCGGCCTCCTGGTCGAATGCCGTGGCCCGCATCGCCACCCCGGTGCGTGATAGGAAGAACGTGGCGATGAGCACCACTGCGACGAGGGTGACGATCACCGACACCACGACATTCCACGGGATGACCACCCAGCCGAGATCGAGGGACGCGGTGCCGCCGGGGAATCCGAGGGGCCGGGGATTGGTTCCCATGAAGTCATTGCTGACGGTTCGGATGACGATATCGAGACCCAGGGTTACTATCGCCACCGAGAACAGGCCCTCTCCCAGCATGGGGCGGATGAACAATCGTTCCAGTATCAGCCCGATCAGGGCGGCGGCGGCCAGGGCCACGAGGGCACTGCTTGTCCACTTCAGCCAGACGGGGGCCGACCCCATCCACCGCCCGGGAATCTGCAGGATGGTCGCCATCGAGGCCACCAGGAACGCCCCCAAGGCGGCGAGTGCGCCATGGGCGAAGTTGAGCACCTGCGTCGACTTGAAGATGATCACGAACCCCACCGCCAGGAGTGCATAGATCGACCCCAGGGAGAGCCAGTCGACGAGCATCTGGCCGAAGGCGGATTGTCCTGTCACAACGGTATTGTCCAGCAGTCTTCCCGCCCTATCACCGGTACATCTCCTCGATGAGCCCACCGAACATGTCGGTCATCGAGTTCTTCTTCACCTTCTGGGTTGCCGTCAGCTCGCCGTCCTCGTGGTCGAGCTCCTTGGGTAGAAGACGGAACACCTTGATGCCCTCCACCGAGGAGAACTTCTCATTGGTCCGCTTCACCACGTCGGATACCAAGTCGAGCACCTGCGGCTTCTCCGACAGATCTCGGTAGGTCGTGTAGGGAATCCCCTGACGGGTCGCCCAGTCACCGGTGGTGTCGAATTCGATCCCGATGAGGGCGGTGAGGAACTTGCGGCCGTCGCCGACGACCATGGCCTCCTTGACATAAGGCGAGGTCTTCAGACTGTTCTCGATCTCTGACGGCGAGACGTTCTTCCCCCCGCTGGTGATGATGATGTGCTTGATCCGGTCCACGATCTTGATATGGGTGCCGTCGACCCACTCCCCCACATCACCGGTGCGGAGAAAACCGTCTGCGGTCATCGTCTCCTCTGTGGCCTCGGGACTGTTCCAGAATCCGGCAAACACCCCGGGATGCCTGGTGAGGATCTCCCCCGTCTCCTCGTCGAGCTTGACCTCGGTGCCAACATACGGCTCGCCCACCGTGCCCACCTTGTTGCGACCGTGGAAGTTGTTGGTGGCGACCGCCGAGTTCTCTGTCATCCCGTACAACTCGTACAACGGCACCCCGTACCCGATGAAGTCGGTGATCATCTCGGGGGCGATTGCCGCGGCACCCGTCCCCGCCCATCGCGCCCGTCGCAGCCCGATCCGCTCGAGCAGGGGCCGGAACACGAGGGGATAGCCGATCATGTCGAGGAGACGACTCTTGGTGGTGTCCAGACCGCCGTTGGCCGCCCGCTCCCGACCTATGACCGAGGCCAGCTTCGAGCCGAAACGGAATATCTGGCGTTTCAGCCAGGTGGCGTCGTTGCCCTTGAGCTCGATCGAGGCGTGCAGCTTCTCCCAGATGCGGGGGACGGCGAAGAACAGGGTCGGCTGGATCTCGCGCAGGTTCTGCTGCACCGTTTCGATCGACTCGGCGAAGTTGAGGATGGTCCCACACGACACCATGGTCCATGTCGAGAAGATCCGCTCGGCAACATGGCACAGGGGCAGATAGGTGAGAATGAGGTCGTCGGGGCCCGGTTTCTTGTTTCCCGCTATCCGGCCATCGGACAGAATCACCGACTCGACGCAGAACACGAAGTTGGTGTTGGTGAGCATGGCGCCCTTGGGAGGACCGGTGGTGCCCGAGGTGTACACGAGGGTGATGACATCGTCGGGCTCGGCGGCAGCCATGATCTCGTCGAGGAGGTCGGGATTCTGTTCGTGATGGTTCCGACCCAGTTCCATTAACTCCTCCCAGGAGAGGAAGCGACCATCATCACGCCAGTCGCGGAATCCTCGGGGCTCGACATGGATGATGCGTCGCAGATCGGGGAGATCATCTATGACCCCCATGACCTTGTCCGCCTGTTCCTGATCTTCGACGAGATGGACGACGCTGCCCGAGTCACCCAACAGATATCGGACCTCGGAGACGGGATTGGTGGGATACAGACCGACGGTGATCCCGCGGATGGCGACCGTGGCGAGGTCGAGGATGACCCACTCGGGACGGTCCTCGGAGTGGATCGATACCCGCTCTCCCACGTCGACACCCAAGGCGAGCAGACCGTGGGCTGCCGTGGTTATCTCGTCCCAGAGCCGCTCCCAGCTGATCTCCTGCCATATCCCGAGATCCTTCTCCCGCATCGCCGGGGCAGTCGGGTTTGCCACCGCGAAGTCACGAGCCATCGAGGCCGGGGATGTGGTGGCACGACTCGACGGTGGCGACTGGGGCCGTTCCCGCGTGTCAGTCATTCTTTACTCCTCTCCAGGGCACAATAAACGGTCATGGAGTAGGGGGATGGGTAAAAGGGGCATGTACCCAGAACGGCCCATCGGCCCGCCTCCCCCGCCCCATCGACCGTGCCGCCACTTACACCAGCGCAACCTCGTGCACACTCGACCCACAACCCGTGTCGGCTCAGGGTCTGCCACAGGATAGATTGCGCGATGTTTCGGCGAGCCGGGGGCGGCGCTCGCAAGGACGCAGGACGAAGGCGCACCCGGTGCGGTGCTTCGAGGACGAGGACGAAGCGAGCGGCGTCATCCGGCCGTTGAAACTCCCAAGTTATCCTGTGGCGGGCCCTTAGGGTCCGAGAACCCACTCCGTGCCCCCGTCCCAAAACTCCTTCTTCCAGATCGGCGCCCGACTCTTCAGCTCGTCGATGAGATAGCGACAGGCGTCGAAGACCTCGGTGCGGTGACCGGCGGACACCGCCACCGCCACGGCGACCCCACCAAGGGGCACCCGACCGACCCGATGGCGGATGGCGACGGCGATCAGGTCCCACCGGTCGGTCGCCTCGGCGACGATGCCGGAGATCACCCCCTCGACCTCCTCCTCGAACGCCTCGTAGTCGAGGTGGCTGACCCCATGACGGTCGGGGGAGTGGTCACGGACGGTCCCGACGAACACAGTCAGCGCCCCTGCTGCCGGGTCGCCCACCACCTCTAGAAGTGCCGGTACATCGATCGGGTCGGAGACGATGCCGACGGTGACGCGGGGACTATCGGGTTGCGCCGTGGCGTTCATACAATCGGAGTCTATGCATGAGTTCGGGAGTGAATCCCCCGAGACCGGCCACCCTGGCGCCCTTGCCCTCTGGGTGGGCCGGTACGGCGCCCCGCCACCCCACGATCCCGGCCCACCGGCTCTCGGGACCGCCACCCCTCCATACAGAGCGGAGGTCCCGAGAAGCTTCGCCACATCGCCACCGGCAGCGGAAGCGACGACCTCGGCCACTACCAGCCGGTGGATGTGGGCGATCTCCGTACTCGGCGCGCTCCTCGTTGGTTCGGGGATCACCCTGGCGATATTGGGCCTGACCGGGGCACTGGGGGAATCGGACACCCCGGGGGCGGGGTTCGCCCCCATCGACACCACCAGTCCCGCTGCGGCTGTTCCGAGGGGACGACTCGAGGACGTGGCCGAAATCGCCGCCCTTGTCATCCCGTCCACCGTGACGGTCGAGTCACTCGGCGAGCTCGGGGTCGGTGGTGGGTCGGGTGTTGTCTTCGACTCCGAGGGCCACATCGTGACCAACAACCACGTTGTCGCCGAGGCCGAAAACGTGTCGGTGATATTTTCCGACGGCAACCGATACGACGCCGATGTCATCGGGACCGACCGCCTCACCGACATTGCCGTCTTGGAGGTGATCCGCTCCGACCTCACCCCTATCGAGACCGCCGATGTTTCCGCGGTGAGCATCGGTGATGCCACGGTCGCCGTGGGTAGCCCTCTCGGTCTCCTCGGTGGACCGTCGGTGACGACGGGGGTGGTCTCGGCGACGGGACGATCCCTGCCCGTCGAGGGTGGCACCCTCCTCTACGGTCTCGTCCAGACCGACGCCCCCATCACCAGGGGCTCCAGCGGTGGCGCGTTGGTCGACGCCTCGGGTCGGTTGATCGGCATAACCACCGCCATCGCCATATCGGATGTCGGCGCCGAAGGCCTCGGCTTCGCGGTGCCCGCCGACCTGGTCGCCTCGGTGGCGGCCGATCTGATCGACAATGGTGAGGTCGCCCACGCCCTGCTCGGTGTTCGTGGCTCGACCGCCACCCGGAGCACGGGTGAGGCCACGCGGGCAAACGGGGTCGACGTGTCGGAGTTGACCGACGGGTCGGCTTTCGCCAGGAGTGGCGGGGAGACCGGTGACGTGATCGCCGCACTGGACGGCGAACCGGTCCGATCCTTGGAGGATCTCATCTCGAAACTCCGCTACAGACGGGCCGGCGAAACGGCGCAAGTGACCGTCGACCGCAATGGCACCGAGCTGACACTCGATGTCGAACTCGACCGCTGGAGGGAAACACCATGAGTTCCGACGACCTGTTCAGCCGGTTGTTCGAGCTGTTCGACCAGTCCGGCCCCATCAACTGGAAGCTGGCCGCCGAGATGATGAGACACCTCACCGATGACCGTCTACCGGTCGAACCGACACTCGTCGAGGAGTACCGCGAGCTGGCCCGCCTTGCCGAGCATCGGGTCACCGACGTCCTCGATCTAGCGGTGCACAATGCCGATCTCCTCGCGGTGGGCGGACGGGAGTGGGCGGAGCGAAACCTCGACGGCTATGGATATCTCGGGGTGGCTATCGAGCTCCCCGGCCAGATCCCGATGGGACAGCTCACACCCTCGCTGCTCGGGATGCAGATCGGATCGATGGTGGGGATGATGGCCTCCGGCTCGGTGGCCTCCTTTGACACCGGTTTCCCCCCGGACCGCGATGTCCCCCTCTCGGTGATCGTGCCCGCGGTGGAGGAGTTCGCCACGACCAGTGATTTGGAACCACACTCGGTCCGTCTGTGGGCGGTCACCACCGAGTTGGTGTTCCGCACCCTCACCGATCCCCCGTGGGTGATCGACAACCTCTCCCGGGCCGTCACCGATTTCGGGAGCTCGATCAGGATCGACCCGGCCATCCTCGAGCAGATGCAGACCGGTTTCGATCCGTCCGCCATCAGCGAGATGCTCGAGGACTCGGTCGGCGAGACCGGGGAACGGGACGAACTGGAGGCGATGGCCGGTTCGCTCGTGGGACGGGCGGCCTGGGTGGTGGAAAAGGCGCTCCGGGATCTTGTGCCCAACATTGGGGAGTTGTTCGACCGACGGTTGGCGGCGCGAGAGTTTCCCGAGACGGCGGCGCTATCACTCCGACCGCTCCCATCTCGACGAATCGAGGACGGGATGGAGTTCTGGGAGGAGGTGGCACGACGCTACGGGGATGACACCGTGGCGGAGAGCCATCAGGAGGCCGACCGCCTCCCCAAGGGCGAGGAGATCACCGACCCGGTGGCGTGGGCGGCTCGAGTCCTCCTCGACGATCTCGATCTCGGCAACTAACACCACCTGGCAGAATCACCGTAAATCGATAGACACGATGGCTAAGTGCTCCCCACCGTAAATACGGTCGCATGTTTCGGCGGGCCAGGGGCGTCGCTCGCCAGGACGCAGGACGAAGACGCACCCGGTGCGGTGCTTCGAGGACGAGGACGCCGCGAGCGGCGTCACTGGCCGTTGAAACGTCAGCGTAATTGCGGTGGGGAGCACTTGGAGCATACGGTGAGATCATCACGGTGAAAGGAGACCACCATGGCTACCGAGACCCACGTTGCCAACGTCCGACAGCTCGACGATGACGAGATTGAGGATCCTGCTCTTGCGGAGGTGATCGAGGCTGCGGCTGTTACCAAGTCGCCCCCGCCCTCGTGGTACCGAACCATGGGCAACAGCCCCGAGATTGCCAAATCGTTCGCCGCCTACTGGGACCTCCTGCACCGGGGTGGCAGCGTGCCCCACGACATCAAGGAGTTGGGGCGTCTCCAGATCGCACAGATGATCGGCTGTGAGTTCTGTGCACGGCAGGTCTCGCCACTCGCCCAGATCGACGACGAGACGAAGGCCTCCTGCGCCCTGCCCGACTGGGAGCATCCCGATCCCCGCACCCGGGCCGCTCTGCACTACGCACGGACCCTGACGCTCGACGACGGGCGCGACGAAGAGGTCTACGCCGAACTTGCCGAGCACTACACACCATCGGAGATCGTCGAGCTATCGGCATTCTTCTGCCTCACTATGGGCGGCAACCGTATGGCCAAGAGCTGGGGCATCGAGCCCCACGTGGGCGGTGTCATCCCCGAGACCGCGATGTCGGTCCACGGCGACCACTGACCCACGGTAAGCCCTACGGCGTGAACTGTCCCAAGTAGGCGCACCCAGTCACACGACCAGGTGGTAACACCAGTGAGCCGCTCAGTTAGACGTGGTGTCCTTGTTGATGGTGGTGTCGTTGGTCGTGGTCTCGGCGTCGTCGGAGGATCCCTCCTCGAGCCCGTGACGGAACTCCTTGGCCGACTGGCCGAGAGAGCGGGCGAGATCGGGGATCTTCCTGGCGCCGAACAGCAGTAGGATGACTACGAGGACGACAATCCATTCACCGGGGCCAAAGTTCATACCGGGTAGTATATGCAGTCGCGGTGACCAACCTGATCGGGGCGGCTGGTAACCACACGGTTCAACCCAGGGAGGTGGCGTCGACGAAGGCCTGTAGGCGTTCCCGGGAGAGGATCCTGAGATCGGATCGCCGCTTCTCCAGCTGGTAGACGCTGAAGGGGGAGTACTTCTCGGTCACGAGGAGCGACCGGTCGACGTTGCTCGATCGGGAGTCGACGGCGAAACGCTGGATAGTGGACTCGCTCAGCTCGTGGTAGTCGCCCTCCTCATACTCGTCGAATGCGATGAACGTCCGCGACCCCGACTTGGTGGCGAGCAGGGTCCCCGGGATAGGGCCCTGCCCGATCTGGTAGCCGGAAAGGGAAAGAAGACCGGTGACGAGATCACTCGCCTTCATGGTGGCGGTGTCGATCCCCTGGGCGGTCAACCCGGAACGGAGACGGGGCGGAAGGCTGATCTCGTCGCCGAGAGGACGTAGTGAGTCGTCGGTGGGGGTTGGGGTCGCCGTCACCTCCGTCGACGAGGCGAAATCCCTGGTCAGGGGGTCGGCAGCTACCGAGGAGAAGTCGAGGACATCGATCTGGGTTCCCGGGTCGGGGAGCTCACCGGGTGTTCGCAGTCTCACCCTGGTGAGCTCGACAGGAGTGTCCCCACCCGTGAAGACCACAACCTGCTCCACGTCGTTGATTGGCAGGGTGTGGCGTTTCTCCCTGACGACCTCGACGGCCTGGTCGGAGAGAAGGGCGGCTACCACCTCATCATCGGAGTCTGTCACCGGGATGTCGAAGGTGACCCTCGCCTCGTTGCCGTGGACATGGAAACCGGTCACTCTCGCCCGTCCCGCCACCGTGACGGCACCGTCATCGCCGGTCGGTGGGGGAACCGCATCACCTTGTGGTGCTGACGCCACGTCGGTGGTCCTGGCCGACATGGCGACGATCACGGCTATGGCGGCGATGACCACCACGGCCAGGATGATGATTGCGATCGTTCCCATGCTCATCATTGACTCACCTGGCTAGACAACAACCCGAGACTACAGGACATCCGGACACACCACAGGTCGACGACGACGTCGATGTCATTCGTCCTCGTCCGAGTCCCAGTCGAGGATGATCTCGGCGGTGGTGTCGTCGTCGGCACCGGCGTCCATCCTCAGGATCGTCGCCCGTTGGGCACTCTCCGAGCCGAAGGCCGTGACCACGTCGTCGTGATGGAGACGGGTATTCCCATTGGGCACCAGCACCTCACGGTGACGACGGACCGAGACCAACGTCACCCCCTCGGGCCAGCCCACCTCGCCAACCGTGCGACCGTCGGCCGCCGATCCGCGGGGAACCCGGAAGTCGAAGAATCCCGCCCCCGGATCGGTCCGCTGGGCGAGACGCCTCCTGGTGAGCACATGGTCGGTCCTCTGACCGAGGGCGAGGTGATAGGCGGACACCGCATCCTCGCGCCGGAACATGCCGACGAAGGCAGCATCGCCAGCCGTGTCCACAACCGGGAGGCGACCCACACCGATGGATGCCATCCTCTCCAGGGCCTCCGACACCGGCTCGGTCGGGCCCACCGTGATGGGACCGGGAGTCATCACCGAGGATACGGGGATCACCGCCGGATCGCCGTCGGCCTTGGCGAGATCGGTGACCGTGACGATCCCGACCAGACGGTCGTCGTCAACGACGGCGGTCCCGTGGGAGCGGACGGCATCGAGTTCCGACCTCACCAACGACACCGAACTATCGGGGGCGGCCACGAAGGGCACATCGCTCATCACCTCCCCGACGGTGACGCTATCGAGGACGTCCACATCTGGGCTCTTGATCATCTGGATCCCCTTCCGAACCAGGGCCATCGTGTAGACGGAGGCGGGGTGGAGCCGATCGGCGATAAGGGTCGCCACCGTCGCCGACAACATCAGGGGCAGGATCAACCCGTAATCCCGGGCGCCGGTCACCTCAAACACGAGGAGGATGGCTGTGAGCGGCGCCCGGCCCACCACGGCGAACATCGTCGCCATACCCACGAGGACCATCGCACCGAGTGGAAGATCGGAGATGTTCCACAAGGGCCGGACCAGCTCGTTGACCGCCGCCCCGATGGCCGCCCCCATGAAGAGGCTGGGCATGAACGCCCCCCCGGAACCACCCGAGGAGATGGTCAGGGCGGTTGCTACGGCCTTGCCGAGGGCGAGAAGCAGCATGATCCACCAGGCGTCGGCTAGCAGCCCCGACATGAGCAGGGACTGCGCCCCATCCTGGCCCGTGCCACCGATGGCGGGCTCGACAAACACCAGTCCGGCGACGAGGAGACCGGTGGCTATCGGCACCAACGCACCGGAGTCACGGTGGCGGGCGGCCATGGTCTCAATGCGATCGAGCACCCAGAGGAAGCCCACCCCCACCAACGCCACGATTAGACCGAGACCAAGGTAGAGAATGAGCTCGCGGGGATCGCCGAGCGAGTAGGCGGAGGAGAACATGGCGAGCTCCTCCCCCACAAGGAGACGGCTGGTCACGGCGGCGGTGACCGATGCGATGACGATGGCGGACATGTGACGCACCGCAAAGCTGGAGAGGATGACCTCCATGGCGAACAGCATCCCGGCGATGGGGGCGTTGAACGTCGCCCCGATCGCCGCTCCCGCCCCGGCCGCAACCAGTGAGCGCATGTGATGCTCCCCCAGTTTGAACCGGGTCGCGATCACCGAGGCGATCGACGAGCCAACCTGCACCACCGGGCCCTCCCGACCACCGGAGCCACCCACGCCGACGGTGAGGGCGGTGGCGGCCAACTTGGCCGGGATACTCCGGTGTCGCATCCGACCTCCCCGCACCAGCAAGGAGGCAATGGTCTCGGGAACCCCGTCGCCGGCGACCTCGGGAGCGATACGCTTCGCTATCCACCAGGCCGAGACGAATCCGACCGGGATCAGCAGGAACAACAAGAGGGACCCATCGCCGATGCCCAACGAGTCGATTACCCAGTCGACGGCCTCGAATGACCAGACCATCGCCGCGGTCCCGAAGCCGACACCGATTCCGACCATGAGTGAGAGCAAAGCGAGACCGGTTGTCTCGGAATCGGTGGCTGCGCCGCGGACCAGGTCGCGGAAACGTTGGATACGGCTCACTAGGAGGCTGGTCCTATCCCCGCATACTCTTGATCCTGTAGTCCCCGGCTTCGTCGTCCCAATCGATGGAGACCCAGCCCCGGTTCTGCGCCGCCTTGATGAACTGGAGGAACCCGCCGTAACCGAGCTTCTTCTCGCTGAAGCCGCTCTGTCTCTTCCGGACGAGATCCTTCATCCCCGAGAGAACCGGCGTGTCCTTACTCTTCGCCTCGGCGGAGGCGACCACCTCGGAGAGGACCCGGAACGCCGACTCGTCGCCACCGTTCTCCGGGAACGACACCACCGGGTCGCCCTTCGCCGGGCCGTCGGCAAGGGTCACGACCCCCCGTTCCTCGAGATGACGGATCAACTCGCCAAAGCCCCGGAACCCCAGATCAGCCTCGGAAAAGGTGGAATCCTTTCTCAGCACCGCCCTCTTCAGGGTCGAAGCCGGCACCGCCTCCGTCGACGCGGTCTGCATACCCCCGAGGGTCCGTGTCACCAGCGACATCCAATCCTCTTCGGCCTGTGGCTCGTCGTCGGCGCCGTCATCATCGCCAGCCGGTTCGCTCGCGCTCTCCTGCTGACGTGGATCGACCCCCTCGAGGTTCTCGTAGAAGAGGAACTCATCGCACGCCGGTGGGAGCATCTTCGACGTCGAGGCCTTCACCCCGACCCCGATCACCCTCTTGTTCAACTCCCTGAGCTTGTAGACGAGTGGGGTGAAATCGGAATCCCCGGTACAGATGACGAAGGTGGTCACCCAATCGCGTTCCAGGGCGAGCTCAACGGCGTCGACCGCCATCTTGATGTCGGCGGCGTTCTTGCGACTCGCCCCCATACGCTGCGGAATCTCGATCAGTTCGACCTGATGACGGGTGAGCATGCGACGGTCATCGTCGAACATCGACCAGTCGGCATAGGCCCGCCGGGAGACCACCCGACCGCGGTCGGCGAGGGCGTCGGAGATGGGGCGGAACTCGAAGCGGATCCCACCGAGATCCTCCCGGGCCCCGATGGCAAGGTTCTCGTAATCAAGAAACAGCGCGATACGTTCTTCATCCATGGTGGTAGCGGTCCATCCCGTTGTAGGTGCCTCCTAGGGTAGGACCGGATGAGGCAGCCCAGAGCCATATTGGTATCCTCACCCCATGGGTGACCCCGCCTGCTGGCTGTCCCGAGTGTGTCTCATCTGCGGTCGTTTGGTCGACGACGACACACCCCCACCCAAACCCGACGAGTGCCAGCATGAGGAGGTGGAGGTTGCTGTGGTGCCACCTCCTGAGGTTCTACCCTCTGGGCAGGGACCGACCACCGCCTAGCCAGCCCGAGTAGCTCAGGGGATAGAGCAACTGCCTCCTAAGCAGTAGGTCGCAGGTTCGAATCCTGCCTCGGGCGCCTTCCCCTTCGAGCCCTGGGCTCACAAGACCCAGCACCCCGGTGCCCCAGGCGAACTTTGGACCAGAATGTACCTCCAGGTACAGCCGAACCTAAGGTTTCCGCGCCAGGCTCGACCCCAGGCGAACATTGGACCAGAATGTACCTCCAGGTACAGCCGAACCTGAGGTTGCCGCCCCAGGCCCTGCCCACGGCACCCTCCGACTCCTATCCTGCGATCGAGATGTCCGACTTCCATTACGAGCCGCTCTCCCATCTCGATTCGAGTTTCCTGGCCCTGGAGACACCCAACACCCACATGCATGTGGGCGGTGTCGCTCTGTTTGAGGTCAGCGAGTTGGGCGACGGCAAGGGGGGCATCGATTTCGACCGGATCAGCGGCCATGTCGCCTCCAAACTCCAATACATGCCCCGGTACCGGCAGCGACTGGACTTTGTTCCCTACGCCGGAAGTCCGGTCTGGGTCGATGACGACCACTTCAACTTCGATTACCACGTCCGTCACACCAGCCTTCCCCGCCCGGGCAACGACGACCAGCTCAAGGCGCTCGCAGGTCGGATCATGGGAGCGGCCCTCGACCGGACCAAACCGTTGTGGGAGCTCTGGTTCGTCGAGGGTCTCGGCGACGACCGCTTCGCCATCATCGCCAAGATCCACCATTCCATGATCGACGGGATGAGCGGGGTCGACCTGACCACCATCCTCCTCAACGCAACCCCGACCTCCGAGATCGAGGACGCCCCGCAATGGGCGCCCCGACGCGCCCCATCCCCCGTCGAGTTGGCCGTGTCCCACGCCGCGCAGAGGACGAAGCGGGCGGTGGAGACGGTGGCCTCCATCACCGACCTGGTCCAAGAGGGCCGCGAGGTCGCCGAACGGGTCGCCGGGAAGACGGCGGCGTCCCTGGCCTCACTGCGGTCGGGGTGGCTGGAGACCTCGAGCGCCACGCCACTCAACCCCAGACTCGGCCCGAATCGCCGCTTCGCCTGGACGTCCGTACCCCTGGAACGGGTCAGGGACCTGAGGTCGGAACTGGGTGGGTCGATCAACGATCACGTCCTCGCCATCACCGCCGGTGCCGTCCGCCAGTTTCTCCTCAAGCACCGCGGATACGACGTCGAGAACGTCCAGTTTCGGGTGATGAACCCGGTGAGCGTGCGCGGCGCCTCGCAACGGGGGACGATGGGAAATCAGGTCGCCATGTGGCTGGTCGACCTCCCCGTCTCCGAATCAGACCCGGTGAAACGTCTCACCCACATCACCACGGAGACGACCCGTCTCAAGAAGACCAACCAGGCGCTGGGGGCATCGACCATCGTCGACCTGTCCCGGGGGACGCCCCTCACCCTGCTTTCGCTGGCCAACCGGGTGGTAGGCCCCCGCATCCGGCCCTTCAACATGACCGTGACCAACGTGCCCGGCCCCCAGTTCCCCATGTACTTGCTGGAGTCCGAGATGTTGGGCAACTACCCGATCGTGCCCCTGTGGACACAACACGGCATCGGGGTGGCCCTTTTCAGCTACAACGGCAGCGTCGACTGGGGCATCCACGCCGATTTCGATTCCTTCCCCGATCTCGACGCCTTCGTCGAGTCGATCCACTTCGGACTCCGCCAGCTCGAGGTCGCTGCCGAGGAGGCAGGGTCTTCCTGACTAGTCGGACCAGAAATCGAGCAATGCCTCGGCGATCTCGGTGGGTTTCTCCAGGGGCGCCAGATGGCCGGCTTCCCCGATCACCTCATAGCGCGCCCCCACAGACCGGGCCATCGTCTCGGCCTCGTCGGGCGGGGTGATGGCGTCCTCGGCGCCAACCACCACCATCACCGGGATGGACAGATCCCCGAGCACCGACGAGCGGTCGGGTCGATCCCTTATGGCGGTGACGTCGGCGATGAGGGTTTCCACGGGTGTGGCCAACCCCATGGTGAGGACCAGCTCCCGGATCGCTTCGGGTGTGGATGATGCGAGAAGGTTGTCGGCCATCCCCCCGACAACCTCGGCTGCCTCTCCATCGGCGATCCGTTGGATCATGGCGACACGCGCCTCCCGCCCCTTTTCGTCATCGGCGCCGGATCGGGTATCGGCGAGGGTCAGACTCCGCAACCGGTGGGGGGCGACCTCGGCCAATGCCAGGGCGATGTAGCCACCCATCGACAAGCCCACCAGGTGGAAATCGTCGACACCAATCTGATCCATGGTCGCCAGGACGTCGGCGGCGTGCCCCCCGATGGACGATGCCGCGTCCAGCTCGGATCGTCCCCGGCCAGAGAGGTCGACGATGAGACAACGATGTCGCTCCCCGATAACCGACGACAGCGGGAGCCACATCCTGTGATCGAGGGGGAAGCCGTGGATGAACACCACGACGGAATCGCCCTCACCGGTTTTCTCAAAGCCGAGCACACGTCCCATGACCAGTCCTCTCATCGCCTTCGCCTTCTCGATGCCCCACGACATGTGGGCCTCGAATATCTCGTCGGAGATCTCGCGGCTCGAGGCCGGTGCCAGCCCGAACACGTCACCGGGCAGGGCGTTGACCGTGGTCTCGTCCCGGTCCAGGGGTGACATCCCCCGAGAGACCAGGATCGCGGTGGGCCCGGAGAAGGCCGCCTGGAAAACCTCGAGCGGCCCACGCCGCTGTTGGGTGAATGGCTGGCCCAGGAGCTCCTCGAGCCCCTTTCGGAGCTGCTCGGTCGCCGCCGTCTCCGCAGCCTCCAACTCGGGGTCGAGGTCGATGTCGAGACGATCGAGACCCTCCCGCATGCACTCCGGGTACACCGACACCAGGGCATCGACGAGACGTTGGGCTGTAGCACTGACACTCATCCGCCGAACACCTCCACCACGACGATGCCATGGGGACCGTTGACGACGGCGATCCCCACCCGGTCGAATTGCCTGTTGGTCATCATACGCTGCACCGGCCCGGTATCGGCGAAGGCCTCCTCGACGGCACGGGTGGTTGCCCCCATCCCCACCGCTATCTGCGATCTCACCCAGGGGAGACCAGCCTCGTCGAACCGGTCGCGGATCGACCCGTGGATCGGTGAGAATCTGCTGAGATACCCCGCCGTCGCCATCTCGAAGGCGTGGTCGCGGGCGATTGCCGCCAATCCCTCGGATCGGACCAGGGGTGCCGCACCGGCGGTCTGTCGACGCACATTCAGATTCCGTGCCAATCTGTCGGCCTCGCCCAGATCGGGGGTGAGATCCGCGGCTTCGGACACGGGGATAGGGAACGACTCCCGCCCGACGGGGACGGCGCGCACATCGCCGAAGACATCACGCAGCGCACCGATCCTCTCCAGCGAGTCGTCGATCGACAACGCCGACAGGACTTGTACGGCGACAGCATCCTCGTCGGCCACGATGGAGAGGATGCGGGAGTCGTCGACAAAATTCGAACCGTTGGGAAAGACCCGGGCGACCGTGACCACGAGTGCGAGGATCAGGGCAACGAATCCGGCGGCAACGGCAAGACCCCCGATATGGTTGGTGAGCCCGACAACGGGGAGGTCGGTAACGTTGCGGAGCAACCGCTCCACGAAGGCCGCGGCAATGCCGACACCGGTGAAAAGGAGGATCGGCGCCAGGATACGGGAGATCTCGGGTCCGATCCCGACACGATCGACCAGGAAGTCGGCCACGGGACCGGAGAAGGCGAAGGCGGCGACAATGGCTACCACGAGACCGACGAGATCGAGGATCTGACGGACCAGACCGCGCCGCCACCCCCGGTAGAGGGTGATGAGGATGACCAAACCGATAATCGCGTCGAGCATGCTAGGAGACTGCCATGGAAGACGGACATATCCCGGTAGATCGCGATAGTGGGCCCATCACCACCGCTCGCCGAAACATGCGACCGTACTTACGGTGGGGAGCACTAAGAACGGAAAGGACCGCACAATGGCCATAGGAATAAGCACACCGGGCGGGATCGAAAACCTGATCACCCTCGACGAACCCACCGACGACCCGGGGCCAGGTGAGATCGCCGTGCAGATCGAAGCGGCCGGGGTCAACTTCATCGACACGTACCACCGCACCGGGCTCTACCCCCTCGACCTGCCCAGCATCATCGGTGTGGAGGGGGTGGGGACGGTCACCGCGATCGGCCCCGAGGTGAGCGACGTCGCCACTGGGGATCGGGTGGCGTGGGCGGGCGAGTTGGGGAGCTATGCGACAACGGTGAACATCGTCGCCGACCGTGCCGTGCGGGTTCCTGACGGGGTGGAGTCGACCGACGCCGCCGCGCTCATGCTCCAGGGCATGACCGCCCATTATCTGATCACGTCGACATTTCCCGTCGGTGAGGGGAATCGGGTGCTCATCCACGCCGGGGCCGGCGGGGTGGGTGGACTGGCCATCCAACTCGCCCTACGGGCCGGGGCCGAGGTCTTCACGACGGTGGGGTCCCCGGAGAAGGAGGCGATCGCCGCCGAGGCGGGCGCCCATCACGTCATCCGCTATGACCAGGTCGACTTTGCCGAGGCGATCACCGGGATCGCCGGTCCCCGACCGATCGATGTGGTGTATGACGGGGTTGGGGCGGCCACCTTCGAGGGCGGGATCGCCCTGCTCCGACCCCGGGGAATGATGGTCACATTCGGCAACGCCAGCGGACCGGTCGACCCGGTGGCCCCGCTGACACTCTCACAGAACGGGTCGTTGTTCCTCACCCGCCCCACCCTGGGAGACTACGTCGCCACCACTGAGGAACTCCGTTCCCGTGCGGACGAGCTGTTCGCCCTGGTCGAGTCGGGGGAGCTTGTTGTCCGAATAGGGGGGACCTATCCCCTCTCGGATGCGGCCCAGGCCCACCGGGCTTTGGAGGGGCGACTGACCACGGGGAAGGTGCTCCTCATCCCGAACGCCTGACCCGTTATCCCCCCGGCTCGGATGGATCGTCGAGGGTCACGGTGCGCTGCTCACCGGTGTCGAACAGCCGGTGTTGGCCCTCGTCGATGCGTCGACGCAGATTCCTGATCCGCTCCGGTGGCTCGGTCTGCTCGAACATGGCCTCGGTGGCCTCCTGCCACGACTCCCCGAGGACACGGGTTCGCCAGAGATGGCCGGCAATGATCCGGATGGCCGCCGTCGCCGGTACCGCGATCAGAACCCCGAGAAGCCCGGCGACCGAAGCGCCCACGATCAGGGCGAGAACGATCACGAGCGGTGACAGATTTACCCGAGAGCGTTGCACAACCGGTGTGATCACGTGATTGTCGACCTGTTGGATGGCAACGAATATGAGGACCGCCCAGACGGCGGTGAGAACATCACCGTCGAGAAGGGCAACGGCGGCGGCGAGGGCGGCTCCGACGACGGGCCCGACGAACGGGATGAGGTTGAGGGCACCGGCGATCATGCCGATGATGAGCCAGAACGGCACATCGAGAAGCCACAGGCCAACCGACGAGGCGATCCCGACGATCGTGGCCACAAGCAGCTGACCCCGGACGAAGAGGCTGAGTGCTCGGGTCACCTGGCTGGCGACATGTACGACCTCGGCCCGAATCGACTCGGGAACCAGCGCCGTTCCTTTGCTCTTCCACCGCTCCGAGTCGAGAAGCATGTAGAAGGCCAGGATGGGCGCCAGGGCGAGCATTGTCACGGCCTCGGCAAAACCACGGATCACCGCGCCGGCACCCTCGCCCACACTGCCCAGATAGCTACTCAGCGCCTCGGAGTTTTCCTGTAGCCACTGGCTGATCGCCTCGGTATCGAGGAGCAGTCCCGTCTCGATCCCGAACCTCGCCCCGAAATCGGATAGAGCCTGGTTGATCTGGGCGTACAAGTCGGGAAGACTGGCGGCGAACTCGGCAACCTGGTCCTGCATGATGGGGACCGTGACCAGACCTATGAGGAAAAGGATACCGGCCACGATGAGGAAGCCGAGAGTGGCACCCAATGGTCGGGGGACCCGTTTCGACACGAACCAGCCGACCAACGGGTTGAGAAGCAGCACGATTCCACCGGCGAAGGCGAGGGGAAGCCAAATGATGCGAACCTCCCCCGCAATGCGGATCAGAACCCAACCGAGAGCTATGAAACCGATCGCCGTCCACACCAAAGCTCCGTAACGCCAGATGGAGTCATTGCCGATAGGTGACATCACGGTGAGTCTAGAAGACCGTTGGGTGATCCCGTTGTGCGCGGTGGCCGCGATGCCCGCCAACCGCTCTGTGAAGATTTCCCGCGCTCTGAGCGCGGTTCTCCCTCACAGAATGGATGACGTGGCGGGTTGTGTCTTAGCTCTCGATTATCTCCGTCGTGGCGCCCGGGGATACCACGATGGCGAGCACGGCGCCCACCTCCCCGGTGGATCGCCATCCGTCATCGGTCTCGGTCCAGCCCTGGGGCACCGTCGCCTCGCCGATCACCTCGACCCGGCGCTCCCTGGGCACGGCGACCCGGAAC
>WHUC01000168.1 GCA_009377435.1 Acidimicrobiia bacterium | reverse complement strand
TGCGCCATTTAGCCAAACCTGTAAAAAGGATGCCACACCGTCGGGGTCGGTGGGCCCTTGTCGGTGTCCTCGTGGGTCTGCTCTCGGTGGCGGCGGCGTTCGCCGCTCTGGGTCTCGACATATGGTTTGGTGATGTCGATCGCATCACGATCGACCGGGGCCCGATGGAGAGAGACAGCGATCTGATCCCGCTCGAGCTCGAGAGCCACAGCACCGCCGTGGAGGCCCCGGGATTTCAGATCCCCGATGTCCCCGCCGATCAGGATGGTCTCGACACCCTCCTCATGGTCGGTTCGGACAGCCGGGAAAATGTCGACGAGGAGGAGTTCGGCACCTTCGAGGGTCAGCGAGCCGACGTCATCATGATCTTCATCCGCGACCGGGAGGAGCGGAGGGCCGGGATCGTTTCGGTCCCCCGTGATTTCTATGCGGAGAACCCGTGCACCGGGGGCTACACCAGGATCAACGAGTCCTTCGACGGGTGTGAGGAGCTCAACGGACCAAGCGCACTCCTCACCATTGTCGAGGACCAACTCGGCATCGGGATCGATCACATAGCCATCGTCGACTTCGCCGGATTCCAGGGCGTGGTCGACGCACTCGGTGGCTACGAGATATGTCTCGACGATCCGGTCCGGGATTCCAAGGCCGATCTTGATCTGCCCGCGGGATGCACCGATGCCTCCGGTGAGCAAACCCTCGCCTGGCTGCGCTCGCGTAACACCCAGGAACAGGTCGACGGGGTGTGGCGGACAGTGACGTCGGTGAGCGACTTCACCCGGAACGAGCGTCAACGCCAGTTCCTCCAGGATATGGTAAGCCGGGTCGGCGACCTGTCCAACCCCCAGGATCTGGCCTCGATGGCGAGTGCGTTGGCGCCCTACGTGACCGTGGACGATCGGCTCGGCCTGAGCAACGCCGTTGCCCTCGCCTGGAGTCTCCGGGAGATCGGCGGCGACAACGTCGTCGACATAACCCTCCCCGTCTACGACGACCAGGCCGGGGACGCATCCATCCTTCAGCCGAGTCAGGACCCCGCGGAAATCATCGACGCCTTCCTCTCCGGTGAGGAGCTCCCCGAGGACCCGAATTCCACCATTCCCACCCCGGAGACCACCGCCCCGACCGTGGCCGAGGATCAAACCGACGAAAGCCCCGACTCGGTCGATGTCGGGACACCCGACGAGGATGGGATGGTCGATGAGCAACCCGGGCAAGAAGACACCTCCACGACCGAAGCGTCGTTTCCCTGACGGGGCGTCCAGCCCTCTCGGCTAGATCTCTTGGGGACGGATACGGAGTAACCCGACCACGACACCCTCCGTCAGGGCCTCCCACGATGCATCGATGACGTTCTCATGGACCCCGATCGTTCCCCACGATCCGTTGCTGTCGCTGGTCTCGATGAGCACCCGGACGGTTGCACCCGTGCCATCGGAGGATTCGATCACCCGTACCCGATAGTCGCTCAGCCGCATACCCTCGATCTCCGGGTATGCGGTGACGAGAGCCTGGCGCAGGGCGCCGTCGAGGGCATGGACGGGGCCGACCCCCTCACCGGTGGTGACATGACGCCTGTCGCCAACCCGGACCTTGACCGTGGCCTCCGCACTGACGGGCTCACCGGAACGACGCTCAATATGAACGCGGTAGGACTCGAGATGGAAGAAGTCCTGTTGCCAACCCGTCATTCTCCGAACGAGTAGCTCGAAGCTCCCATCGGCGGCCTCGTAGTGGAAGCCGACCTGCTCCTTCTCCTTGACACGCTCCAACACCTGGCGGGCGAGATCGTCATCGATCTCGAGACCCAGCTCCGCCGTCTTGTTGAGGATCGAGGCACGACCGGCCTGTTCGGAGACAACCATCCGGGTGTGGTTTCCCACCACCTCCGGGGGGATGTGCTCGTAGGCGTCGGGACGGCGGGCGATGGCGGAGGTGTGGAGACCCGCCTTGTGGGTAAACGACGACGTGCCGACATAGGGTCGGTGCGGGTCGAGTGAGATGTTGACCACCTCTGCAATGTGGTGGGAGAGGGAGAACAGCTTGGAGAGCTGGTCCTCGGTCACCACCGGCTGGTCCAGCTTGAGGACCAGGTCGGGGATGACCGAGCACAGGTCGGCGTTGCCCGTCCGCTCACCGTATCCGTTGACGCAGCCCTGGATCTGGCGCACCCCCGCCCTGGCCGCGGCCAGTGAACCGGCAACGGCTGTCCCGGCATCGTTGTGGAGGTGGACACCCAGACTCTCGAACGGAAGTGTCGCCGTCACTCCGTCGAGTGCGAACAGGATGTCCTCAGGGAGATTTCCACCATTGGTATCGCACAGGACGAGACGCTCCGCACCCGACGCGTCGGCGGCCCCGAGCACCGACATCGCGTAGTCGGGATTGGCAGAGAAGCCATCGAAGAAATGCTCCGCATCGAAGAACACCCGCCGGTCGTGGGCGCGGAGGAACTCGACGGACTCGGCAACCATGCGGACGCCTTCGTCGAGATCGGTGCGGAGGGCCCCGGTGACGTGATAGTCCCACGACTTCCCAACGATGCAGATCACCTCGGTCTCGGCATCGAGGAGCGCCCCTAGTTGGGGATCCTCTGCCACGCCGGTGCGGGGTCGACGTGTCGAGCCGAACGCGACCAGAGTGGCATTCCTCAGATCGAGCTCCTTGCGGGCCTTGACGAAGAACTCGTCGTCCTTGGGGAGGGCGCCCGGCCACCCACCCTCGATGTAGGACACCCCGAGGCTGTCGAGGAGCCCGGCGATTCGGAGCTTGTCGCTGACGGTGAGGGAGATCCCTTCCTGCTGGCTCCCGTCACGCAGTGTTGTGTCATAGATCTCGAGTTGGTGGTCAAGTTGGGTCATGATGCCTCCGGGCAACGAAAAACCCTCTGCGGCCTGCAGAGGGTCGAGGGGGCGCATCCGCCGGGAGTGACGGGCGCCTAGTCGTTAATAATGAGGGTGGTCGGTTGGGTCATCGATCCGCGGTTGGTTGGAGGTATTTTCTCCGACAGTGTGCTCGGAAGTGTTAACATACCACGCCGAGTGGAGTTCGTCGGATCCAGGGAGTGGACCCGAACCTTTCGTCGTCTAGGGCTGGCGAGACGGCGTAGCTATTTCTACGACAGGCCGCTGGCTTGCCCGGTCGCTCGACCTCCTGATACAGTCATCGCCATGAGTACTCGGCGCAAGTGGTGGTCGACCTCCATCTGAGGTTTCCGCCGCGCCCGTAACCCACCGCCGCCGGAACCCACCGGTGGCGGTTTTGTCGTGTTGATGTCAAGTAGAGCGAGGAGTCTTCAGAGCATGCGACAGCGAGTGTTTTCCGGGATCCAGCCCACGGGTCGGCTGCATATCGGCAATTTGGTGGGTGCCCTGAACAACTGGGTACGCATGCAGGAGCAGTACGACACCATCTACAACGTGGTCGACCTCCACGCCATGACCGTCCCGTTCGATCCCGACGAGTTCAAGAAGAGCCGCCTGAACACGGCCAGGTTGCTGCTCGCCGTGGGTGTCGATCCCGCCAGATCGCTCCTGTACTACCAGAGCCAGGTGCCCCATCATGCCGAGCTCACCTGGATATTGTCCACGATCACCGGGATCGGCCAGATGGAGAGGATGACCCAGTTCAAGGAGAAGGCCGGCCGGGCTGGCC
Organism: Acidimicrobiia bacterium; assembly: GCA_009377435.1. Taxonomy (GTDB): domain Bacteria; phylum Actinomycetota; class Acidimicrobiia; order Spongiisociales; family ZC4RG35; genus WHTL01. Next base: position 629 of record WHUC01000168.1, on the reverse strand, counting down.
AGAACATGGGTCTGTTCTCCTATCCGATCCTGATGGCCGCCGACATCCTCGTCCATCGTGTTCACGCCGTGCCCGTTGGTGACGATCAGGCCCAGCACCTTGAGTTGACGCGCCACCTCGCCGAGCGTTTCAACTCGCGTTTCGGTGAGGTCTTCCCCGTCCCGGAGAGGATCACGCCCGAGATCGGGGCGCGGGTGATGTCGCTCCAGGATCCCACGGCAAAGATGTCGAAGTCCGACCACAGTGATGCCTCTCGGGTCGGGTTACTCGACGAACCCGATGTGCTTCGCAAGAAGTTCCGCTCGGCCGTCACCGACTCGGGGCGTGAGGTCTCCTACGACTGGGACCAAAAACCCGGCATATCCAATCTGCTGGAGCTGTTCTCGTTCTTCGCAGGTAGAGGCATCGATGATCTCGTCGACGAATACGCCGACGCCGGATACGGGGCCTTCAAGTCGGCCGTGGCGGAGGCGGTGGTGGAGGGTCTCACACCCATCAGGACGCGTTACAGGGATCTGGACGACGCCGAGGTGGCCCGAATCATGGAGAAGGGCGCCCTGGAGGCGAGGACCCGCGCCGAGAAGTCGATGCGGGGCGTGAGAGAGGCGGTCGGGTTGGGGGCCCGCTAG
>WHUC01000167.1 GCA_009377435.1 Acidimicrobiia bacterium | reverse complement strand
CGGGCGAGGGCACGGTCGGGGTTCACGGCCACCGGATGACCCACCAATTCCAGAAGGGGCAGATCCGACACGGAGTCGCTGTAGGCGTAACACAGACGGAGGTCGTATCCCTTCTCGTCGGCAAGCCGCCGCACCCGGTTGACCTTGCCGGCGCCGTAGCAGAACTCCGAGGCGAGCCGCCCCGTGTATCGGCCATCCACCACCTCGGACTCTGTGGCGATGGCGCCGGTCATCCCCAACGCCTGGGCGAGGGGGCTCACCAGCTCGATCGGGGACGCCGACACGATGTAGGTCTCCCTCCCGGCGTCGTGGTGACGCTCCACCACGGCGCGTGTCTCTGGTCGCACCGCGGAGAGAAGACGAGGGAGTATCTCGTCGTTGAGGGCCGTGATGTCCTCCCGATTCCGGCCCTCCACCGCCTCGAGAATGCGATCTCTCACCAGGTCGGTCATCTTGTCGGAGCCACCGGTGAGCCGGAAGTTGACCGTCTGCATCAGATCCCCCAGGATCTCCCGTGTCAAGGTGAGGTCGTTTCGCCACGCCACCCACCCGAACACCATCGTCGACGCCCCGGCGATGAGTGTCCTATCCAGGTCGAAGAACGCCGCCGCCCCTCCGTTCTCTTGTTTCATAACCTTTCCCGATCGCTGATCCCGCAGCCTATCCCCTCGCCATCAAGACCGTGGTCGTCAGTCCCGGTTGAGCCACCAGCCGACGACCAGGCCGACGATGAGGGCCATCACACCGATCTTGGCACCGTCGACGGTGGAGGCCGGGGAGTAGGGGGTGGTGGTGGCGAGGAGATGGGCCTTCGTGGACGCTTCGGTGCGTTGCGACGGCGCCATGATGTCACCGTGGGCCAGATAGTCGGCGTACACCTTGGTGACCTCGGCCCCGAAGAGATATATCTGCCACATCAGGTTGAAGAACAGCAGGAGGATGGCGAGACCACCGAAGGCACCCAACGCACTGCGGGAGCTGTCGCCGGAGACGGCGTACTGGATGAACAGACCGACCCCGAACGCTCCCAGGAGGATCATCACCGCGGTGAACATCCCGCCGCGACGTGCGGCCAACCAGGTGACGTCGGCCCGCACCAGCAGGTGGAACGTGGCCGCCACCACCAGCATGAGCAGGGCGATCGACAGCAGCGGAACCCCGAGGTTGGCGATGAGACTCCCCACCTCGTCGGGCATCCCGGGGATGTCCTGGACGAGGTCACGAATCAGTCCGACGGCACCGACGGCGACGATCGGGGCGAAGACGAGAACGGCGATGATAACCGCCGAGAGAAGGGCGATACCTCGTTGGATCAACATGGCGACGATTCCGGTCGTCCGGTCTTCGGGAGCGTGGAAGATCGTGTTGAGCACCCCCTGGACCTGGAGGAATATCCCCGAGGCGCTGAGGGCGGCTAGGACCGAACCGACGATGGCGAAACCGGTGACACTGGCCTGGAGGGTGTCCACGAGCTGTTCGAGAGGGTCGGCGACGCTGACCCCGGCGATCTCCCGGGCCTGGTCAACGAGATCGTCGAGGGCATCGGAGTCCCCCAGCACCTGGATCGTCGCCGCCACCGCCAGGAACAGCAGGGGCACCATGGCGAACAGGGTGTAGTAGCTGAGGGCGGCGCCCATCCGTCCGGCCTTGTCCGAGCCGAACTCCTGTCCGGCCGCCTTCAAGAGCCGGAACAAACGGTTGTGGAGGGGAAGGGCGCCATGGGGCATCTCAATGTGAATGGTAACGACGGTTCGTGACCATTCTCCGACAGGCGACCGGGACCAACAGAGGCTGGCGGCTGTCACCTAGGTACAGCAGAACCTCAGGTTGCGCGAAGCGGGCCGCCGTTCGAGGAAGGTGACCATCTCGGCTCGGGTGACCTCGCTGTTGGGACAGGACCGGGTGTTCCCCGGTGGGTCACATCCGACCAACAAGGCGGCATCGGCGAGGATCTCCAGATCGCGCTCGAACACCGAATCGTCATCGTCGACGAACCGGTTCCCCCCCGTTCCCCCTTCCAGGTCGAGCGCCCGGACCAGCAGGGCGGCGACCTCACCCCGGGTGAGGGTCCGGTCGGGGCAGAACCGGTCGTTCGCCGGCGGGTTGCAGCCCCGGGTGATACCCGCCGCCGCCAGGGTGGCGATGTCCTCGGCGAAAAACGAGTCGGTGGTATCGGTGAATCCGTCGTCGGCACTGCCCGGGGGGAGGTCGAGGGAGCGGGTGAGAATGGCCGCGGTCTGACCACGGGTCACCGCCTCCAGCGGCGAAAACATGATAGATGAGGTGCCGTAGACCACCTTCCCCTCATAGGCCCAGCGAACAGGTTCATAGAACCAATCGGACCGGCCCACATCGACGAACGGTATTCCCGGTGGGGCACTCCTGGGGACCAGCGACCCATTGAGCGTCCCCGCCACCCCCTCCACCGCGGCGATACCCTCGGCCTCGGTGGACCACCCATCAGAGAGGATCGCCATCGCATAGGCACCGCCGTCGATGTCACGGATGACACCAACCGTGTTGATCCGCCATCCCACCCCATCGGTCGGGTAGAACCCGTTCTTCAGCTCGAAGGTCCACCGCTCGGGCACCCCAGCGGTGATCCCCCACGTCTGGGAGGGGACCACCGATCCCATCAGGTCGCGGGCGACCGACACCGAGTCCTCCCCCAGGGGCCCGTATTCGTCGAGAAGGACCTGACGGACGAGGCGGATCTGGTCATCGGCTGAGGTGAGTGTCCTCCCCCATGTTCCCGAGGGAATCACGGTGTCGACCAGACCGAAGGCTTCGTGGATGGCATCGAAGCCGTCGGCCCCACCGAGGGAGAGAAAGAGTTCGCTGGTGGGCGGGTTGGCGCTCTCGCTGATCATGGGGATGGCTCGCTCCATCTCCCAGTCCGTCAAGGTGCGCCCCTCGTTCTCGGCGCGTAGTAACAACCCGGCCAGGACCTCGATCTTGAACACACTGGCGGTCGTGATTCGGGTGTCGGGCTGGAAGGCGTGGAGACAGCCGGTCCGTTGGTCGTACACCGCAGCCGTGAAGCGCTCTTGGGGATACTCCTCGGTCAGCGTCTGCCCCAGATCCGACGGGAAAGGATCACTGGCATCACACCCCGCCTCCTGAGCGCCCGTCCGCCCCGGGCACAACCCGACGACAAGGATGATCGCGATCCCCAGGATCGCGGACCTTCGACCCCTCGTGACATCGAGCACGCCCATGGCGCCACCTTATCGAACATGGACGGTTCGCCAGCCTCCTAGCATTCCTTTATGACCACTCACCCCTTCCCGGCACCGGTAAAGACGATGGAGGCGCGCACCTCGGAAACCTGGCCCCGTGACAAGCGTGTCTACGAGCCGAAATGGGACGGCTTCCGCTCCCTCTCGTGGTCGGCGCCGGACAAGCGCATCGATTCCCGCAGCCAGAAGCCCCTCCTCCGCTACTTTCCCGAGCTAGAGCCCGCCCTCGACCAACTCCCCGAGGGCACGGTCGTCGACGGCGAGATCGTGGTGATCGTCGATGACGTCACCGAGTTCGACACGCTGCAACAGAGACTCCACCCGGCCGAATCGCGTGTCAACAGGCTCTCCGCCGAGACCCCGGCCGAGCTCATCGCGTTCGACCTACTCGCGATCTCAGGCGAGGATCTGCGGGAACTGCCCTTTTCGGAGCGACGGTCCCGCCTTGTGGATCTCGCCGCCACCTTGGACCAACCCTGGAATCTCACTCCCTCCACCTCCGATCCCGAAGAAGCCCGGCGATGGTTCACCGAGTTCGAGCCGGCCGGTTGCGACGGGATAATCGCCAAGGACCCCGATCTCACCTACCAGCACGCGAAGCGGGCGATGACCAAGATCAAACACCGCCGGACCGTGGATGCCGTTGTCGGAGGCTTCCGGGAGCACAAGGACGGCGGGAAGATCGGGTCGCTGCTCCTCGGTCTCTATAACGAAGCCGGAGAGCTCCATTTCATCGGGCACTGCTCGGGATTTCCCGACGTCGACCGCACCGAGATGTTCCGACGATTCTCCGAGCTCGCCTCATCGGACTCCTTCGGCGAGAACGCCCGCATGCCCGGGGGCGAGAGCCGCTGGACCGGTGGCAAGGACCTGTCGTGGACACCGGTCGCTCCCGGCACCGTCGTCGAGGTGAGCTACGACCAGTTGCAGGGCGACCGGTTCCGGCACGCCACCCGCTTCCACCGCTTCCGCCCCGACAAGGAAGCCACCGACTGCACCATCGAGCAGCTGGAACGGCCCGACGGTGTGGGCTTCTCCGAGGTGGTTGTCG
>WHUC01000166.1:1797-4330 GCA_009377435.1 Acidimicrobiia bacterium | reverse complement strand
CGTCGACCGAGCCGACCAGACCGGCGAGCCGTTGCAGAGGCACGGAGTCGCCATCGTCGAGATGCACCATCTCGGTACCCTCCACCGTCACCCCGCCCAACCCCGTCGCCGTCAGCTCCTCGGCATCGAAGTCGAGCACGGCGGCGGTGTGTTCGTCGACACCGAGCACCCCGACGTCGAGGCCCCGTCGCAACCGGTCGTAGCGTCTCGTCCCGATGTAGCAATGGCTCGTGTCGTGATCGCGTCCCTCCCGGTTGTTCCAGTGGGGAACCACCACCATGGAGAAGCCGAACCCGGCGGTCAGATCGAGACCATCCAGCCAGTAGGGATCGACGCCCACCTTGTAGATCTCGTACACGGGAATCGAGAACCGCCCCGCCGTCACCGCGGCAGCCGAGGCCAACGTGACAGTCGCCCCGTCGGCGAGCAGGCGGCGGAGCACCGCCCCGGTACCGGTCTCCCCCCATCGGGCGAGGGCGTAGCTGGGAGAGCCGGGCCCGGCGAAGACGTAACGTGCTCCCGAGAGGGTCGCAATGAAGCGCTCCAGCACCGCCGGCCCGTCATCCGCCCGACGGTGGGAGGCCACCACCGGTGCCACCGACAGAGAGGTGGTGAAGAAGTCACAGATCTTGTCGGTGAGCTGGGGGACGTTCTCCTGGAATCCGAATGGGGAGTCGATAACCACCGCTTGGTCGGCGCCGGCAGCCGTTAGCCCGGCCCGGTGCACCGCCACCATGTTGGGGGCGAGCTCGCCGGAGCCCATCAGGATCAGCCTCCCGGTCACGACCCTTCCTCCCGTCGGTTCACCGGTTCGCCATCCGTCTCCACCTGCGCCTTCGCGGCGAGCAGGTCGCGTACCGGGGCGACCTTCTCTTCGGTGACACCGGCACCCAGCCGTCTATCGAGGTCGGCGGCGGCATCTCAGAGGAATCCGAGGGCGAACCACGTCATCCCGGCGGCGATGATGACGAGCGCGGTGACGGCGGAGAGAATCAGCAGCATTCGGGTCGACATGCCCACCAGACGGTACCGCTTCCTCCTGCTGGCCGGTCGCACCCGTCACCGTGATGCCTAACGCTGGCTAGGCTCGGAGCCGTCTCGCATGAAAGGTGACCAACGTGGCTGACATCGTGATCGTCGGCGGAGGGCCGGGGGGTTACGCCGCTGCCCTTTACGCCCACAATTTCGGGCTCGATGTGACACTCATATCGGAGGAACGGCCCGGTGGCACATGTCTTATCCGTGGTTGCATCCCCGCCAAGCAATGGCTCCAGATCGCCGAGGTGTACACCACCGTCAAGCACGCCTCCGACTTCGGGGTGGTCACCTCAGAGCCGGAGATGGACTGGGACGCCGGTCTCGCCAGGAAACAGCAAACGGTGGAGACACTGGTGCGGGGGTTGGGTGGTCTGCTCAAACAACGCAATGTCAACGTAATAGAGGGCTACGGGCGCCTCGCCGGTGAGGGCAAGGTAACCGTGGAGACCGCGGATGGAACCGAGACCATGGAGGCCGCGAACGTCATCCTCGCCTCGGGTTCCTACGCCCGCTCCATACCCGGGTACGAGATCGATGGCGAGAGGATCGTCACGTCCGACCATGCCCTCGACTGGCCAGCGCGCCCCGATCGGGTGGCGGTCATCGGCGGTGGAGTGATCGGTTGCGAGTTCGCCTCCCTCCTCGCCGACCTCGGGTCCGAGGTCCACGTCTTCGAGATGATGGATCAGATCGTTCCCGGCGCCGACGCCGACGCCGTCAAGGCGCTGCAACGCCAACTGCAGCGAGGTGGCATCAAATTCCATGTCGGCGTCGGTGTCGAGGCGGCCACGATCGATGGCGATGTGGTCACCGTTCCGTTCGGTGAGGAGTCCGTCGAGGTCGACGTCGCTCTCGTCGCCGTTGGGCGGGGCCCTCGAACCGATGATATCGGTCTGGAGAACACCAAGGCAGAGGGTGACGGCGGTTTCGTCGTGGTCGATCCCGAAACCATGCAGACCGCCGAGAAGGGCCTCTACGCGGTGGGGGACATCGTCGCCGGATCCCCCCAACTCGCCCATGTCGCCTTCGCCGAGGCGATCGCCGCGGTCACCCATATCGCCACCGGGAGGACCCGTCCCGTCGACTACCGTGCCATCCCACGTGTCACCTACACCCATCCCGAGTTCGCCGAGGTCGGGCTTACCGAGGCCCAGGCCATCGAGGCGGGGTATGAGGTGGAGACCACCGATCACGCCTTCAACGGGGTGGGTCGGGCCATCATCATCGGGCAGGATCAGGGGATGGTGAAGGTGATCGCCGAGAAGGACGGCCCGATCCTCGGTGCCTCCATCGTCGGCCCCCAGGCCGGGGAGATGATCCACGAGCTCATGTATGCGGTGGGGTGGGAAGCGCTCCCCGCCGAGGCTGCCGCATTCATCCACGCCCACCCGACCCTGGCGGAGGCCGTGGGGGAGACCCTGCTGTCGTCGACCGGCATGAGTCTGCACTGAGAAGGAGCACTGAAGATGTCGACCACAATCACAATGCCCCAACT
>WHUC01000166.1:0-1400 GCA_009377435.1 Acidimicrobiia bacterium | reverse complement strand
GCGGAGGAACCAGCCGAGGAAGAGGTCGCAGCGGAGGAGCCGGAACCAGAGTCGACGCCCCAGGCGGACACCGCCGTGCCCTCCGCCGGAACCGGCGGTGAGTCGACCACAATCACCATGCCCCAACTGGGTGAGACCGTCACCGAGGGAACCATTCTGCGCTGGGCGAAACAGGTCGGCGAGGAGATCTCCGAGGACGAGGTCCTCGTCGAGATCTCCACGGACAAGGTCGACACCGAGGTCCCCTCGCCCGCCTCGGGGACGATCCTGGAGTTGTTGGTATCAGAGGGTGACACCGTTGAGGTTGGTACCGCGATCGCGGTGATCGGGGAGGCCGGTGCCAGTGGTGCCGAGGAGGCGCCTACCGAAGAGGCGCCTACCGAAGAGGAGGCCGCTGGCGCGGAGGCGCCTGCGGAAGAGGCGCCTCCCGAGCAACCCGCACCGGCGCCGCAGGACGAGAAGCAGCCTGCTGCTGCAGCGCCAGCCGATACATCCGGGATGTTGCTCTCCCCGGTCGTACGCAAGCTGATACGGGAGAACGATCTCGACCCCACGGCTATCACCGGGACCGGTCAGGGCGGTCGTATCACGCGTCGGGACGTCGAGTCCGTGATCGCGGCCGGACCGGCCCCGGCGGCACCTGCCGAGGAGGCCGCAGCGGTGGCTGTAGAGCCGACCGCCGCCGCACCGGCCCCGGCTGAGGCGAGAGCCGCTCCGGATCAAGAGATCCTCGTCCCCGACGGTTCCGAGGAGGTCGATCTCGATCGTCTTCGGGTGCGCATCGGCGAGAACATGATCCGCAACAAGCAGACCGCGGCTCATGTGTGGGTGTCGATGGAGGTCGACTACGAGCGGGTTGAGCGGGTCCGACAGAAGCACAAGGCGGCGTTCAGGGAGAGAGAGGGTTTTTCGCTCACATATCTTCCCTTCATCGCCCGGGCCGTCATCGATGCCCTTCACGAGTATCCGGTGGTCAACTCGTCGTTCTATCTCGAGCAGAAGAAGGCGGTGTATCACCGTTCGGTCCATCTTGGGATCGCCGTCGATCTCGACCAGAAGGGTCTGGTGGTGCCGGTCATCAAGAACGCCGACAACCTCCGACTCATCGGTCTCGCCCGTCAGGTGAGCCTGCTCGCCGCAAAGGTGCGAGAGGGGAATCTCGATCCCGACGACCTGTCCGGTTCGACGTTCACCATCACCAACCCGGGCCCGTTTGGCACCCATCAAACGGCGCCGATCATCAACCTGCCCAACACCGGCATCCTCTCCACCGACGGCATCAAGAAACGACCTGCCGTCATCGAGGGCCCCGACGCGAGTGATCTGATCGCCATCCGTCACATCGGGTATCTCGGGCTCACCTGGGACCACCGTGCGTTCGACGGGGTTCCTGCCGCCCT
>WHUC01000165.1 GCA_009377435.1 Acidimicrobiia bacterium | reverse complement strand
CGGACGTACTCTGTCTCGAGGATCTCCAGAGCCCGGGCCACCCCGGTGCGTCCGCCCGCCATCAGCCCATAGAGGTAGGCCCGTCCCACCATCGCCGCCCGAGCGCCCAGGGCAACGGCGGCGACGATGTCGGCGCCGCTCATGATGCCCCCATCGACATAGACCTCGGCCCGTCCTCCGACGGCGTCGGCCACATGGGGCAGTACCTCTAGTGTCGTCGGGGCCCGGTCGAGCTGACGACCCCCGTGATTGGAGACGACGAGTGCGTCGGCGCCCCGCTCGACCGCGGTGACGGCATCCTCGACATTCTGGATCCCCTTCACCACCACCGGCCCGTCCCATGCTTCCTTGAGCCAGGCGACGTCGTCGAAACCCACCGTGGGGTCGAAGACCCGGTTGATGAGCTCGGCGACGGTTCCCCCCGAGCTGGTGAGGGTGGCGAAGGTCAGTGGATCGGTGGTGAGGAGATCCCACCACCAGGCGGGATGAAGAGCCCCGTCGATCACGGTCCTCAAGGAGAGCTCGGGAGGTATCGTCAACCCGTTGTACACATCACGCAGTCGGGCGCCAGCCACGGGGGCGTCCACGGTAAGGACCAGGGCGGTGTACCCCGATGACCGGGCCCGGTCGATCAACTCCTGTGAGAACGACCGGTCCCTCCAGACATAGAGCTGGAACCAGCGGTTCCCATCGGGGACGGCGGCGGCGAGATCATCGACCGACGTCGTGCCCAGCGTGGAAAGGACGTAGGGGATGTCGCAGGCGGCGGCAACTTCCGCCACGGCGCGCTCCCCGGCGGCATGCATCATCCGGGTGAACCCGGTTGGGGCCAAAGCCAGTGGCATCGAGGCGTGCGTCCCCAGGATGGTCGTGGTGGTGTCGATCTCGGAGACATCCCGCAGCACGCTGGGGGCGAACTCGACCCGTTGATAGACCTGGCGGGAACGTCGCAGGCTGATTTCGGCCTCGGCGGCGCCATCGGTGTAGTCGAACACCGCACGGGGCGCCCGTCGTTTCGCCAGCCGACGCAGGTCCCAGATCGTGACGGCCGAAGACACCTTCGCCTCATGGCCGAGACGGGGTGGTCGGATCCTGATCAGCTCACGCAGTTCGCTCCAGCGTGGAGGGCGGCGGTCCATGGGTTTCAAGCTTGGCAGATCCACGTCGTCGAGGAGATCGTCACCCTCTCCCTCCGGAGAACGCCCTCCCCCGAATGCCGATGAGTTGTTGTCGCCGGCTCGGTCTAATGGCAGAGAGGAAGCAAGGGACCCGACACGGGTCAACGCGAGAAAGGACAAGAACGATGCACAAGACCACCCCATGCCTGTGGTTCGACACGCAAGGTGAGGAGGCCGCGAAGTTCTATACCACGGTTTTCAAGAACTCCAGGATCCTGGATGTTGCTCGTTACGGTGAAGCGGGGCCCAGACCGGAGGGCACGGTCATGACCGTAGCCTTCGAGTTGGACGGGCTGGAATTCATTGCATTGAACGGCGGGCCCGATTTCACGTTCAACGAGGCCATATCCTTTCAGGTGAACTGTGAGACACAGGAAGAGGTCGACGAGTTCTGGGCCAAGCTCTCCGAAGGTGGGGAAGAGGGTCCCTGCGGCTGGTTGAAGGACCGGTACGGCGTGTCGTGGCAGATCGTCCCCACCGTCTTGACCGAGCTGATCAATGATCCCGATGCTGAGAAGTCGCAGAGGGTGATGAGAGCCATGCTCGAAATGGGCAAGATCGAGATCGCAGCCTTGCACAGGGCGGCTGCGCAATCATAGATTGTGGATCGCCGCAATATCGAGTCCTACCCCAGGGAGTCGAGAAAGGCCTGGGTGGAGTCGGGGCGGACGCCGCCGGTCTCACCGAGCTGGCCGGTCTGGGTTAGCCGGTAGAGGGCGATGAGGCTGGGGACGGCCAACACGGACGCGGCGAAGAAGGTAATGACCAGGGCCCAGAGGACGGGGTCGGAGGCGGCGTAGTCCTGAGCCGAGGCCTCCTGTTGGAGAACCCAGGGATAATGGCCGGCTCCCCAACCCCACAGCACGGACACCACGGCGAGGACGGCGAAGGGTCGCGCCGCCACGAAGTGCCGGCGCCACATCAGCCCCAGTGACACAACCCCTCCCAGGGCGGACGTCGCCATTAGAATCTCCCCCCGCACGCTGAGTAGACCTGTGTACAGATCGGGGGCATCGGTGCGGATGATCCAGACCCCGATGATCGCGGCGACCCCGGCGATGGCACCGGACACCAACGCCCTCCGCCGGAAATACTCGGCAAGATCGTCCTGTCCTGCAGCGGCGCCGTCACGGGTCAGCAGCACCGCGGCGACATAGGCGCACGCCACCACCGCCATCACCCCACCGAGCAACGATGTCGGGTTGAGCCACGACCCCCACACATCCCCGGCCGCATTCCCGAGAGGCACCCGCCCCGAGGCCACGCCTCCGGCGATCGCACCGAGGAAGAAGGGGGTGAGGAACGATGCCCCGGCAAAGCCGGCACCGTAGAAGCGGGCCTCGCCCGTGGTTTCGGCCCACTTGCGGAAGGCGAAACCCGCCCCCCTGAAGATGATTCCGAAGGCGGCGAGGACGAGGGGAATCCACATCGTTGTCGCGATCGACACGAACGGCTCGGGGAATGCCGTCCACAGGTAGACGAGCACGAAGATCAGCCAGACGTGGTTGGCCTCCCACACCGGTCCGATCGACCGCTCGATGAGGCTGCGGACCCGACGCCCTCGCTCGGGGCCACCCGCCTGCAGATCCCAGATTCCGGCCCCGAAGTCGGCGCCGCCGAAGATGGCATAGGCCGAGATTCCCATCCATATGATCCCGGCGACGACGTTGGCGAGCATCTAGGAGGCTGGTGTGGAATGCCGTTGTGCAGATCGGCGGCCAGGCGCGCCGCTGGCAAGGACGCAGGACGAAGGCGCACCCGGTGCGGTGCTTCGAGGACGAGGACGCCGCCAGCGGTGATGACTGGTCGTCGAGATGTGGGACATGTGTTTCACACCGGCCTCCTATCCCTCCGGTGGCCCGTAGGGCGTGGCCACTTCGTCACCCGATCGGAATCTTGCCGACATCCGACGCAAGGTCAGCAGCGAGCCCACAGCCAAACCCAGGTACACCACGACGATGGCGGCGAGACTCCACATCACACCGTCGGCATTCGTGACTGCGTCTTCCGTGCGGACCAGACCGTAGACGATCCAGGGTTGGCGACCCACCTCGGTCGTGATCCAACCCGCCTCCATGGCCACGACGGCGGCGACACCGGAGAAGGCCGCCGCCCACCAGAACCAGCGGGTCTCGGGCAGACGGCGTTTTCGCCACCACACCACGGCGAAGAACATAGAGAGGGCGAGGAGCAGGGTTCCCAGACCGACCATGACCTGAAACGAGGTGTGGACGATGTTCACCGGCGGGAGGGCATCGGGTGGGAACTGGTCGAGACCGGGGAGGGCGCCGTCGGGGTCGCGGGTTCCGAGCAGTGAGGCGAGCTTGGGGATCTCGAGGGCGCCACGCACCTCGCCATCGACGAGGAATCCCCCGATGGTAAGAGGAATCCCCGTACCCGCCTCGGGGATCAGCTCCATGGCGGCGAACTTGGCCGGCTGGTTCTCGATTGCCCTCCTCGCCATGAAATCGCCCACCAGGATCTGGATCGGGGAGGCGATGGCGGCCACGGTGAAGGCGATGAGAAACCCGAGCTGGTGATAACGGTCACGCCGTCCCTTGAGCCAACCCCAGGCGTAGACCCCGGCGACGAGGAACCCGGCGACCATGTAGGCGGCGAGCAGCATGTGTAGATACTGGCCACCGACCGTCGAGTTGAACATTGCGGCCCAGGGGTCGACGTCGGTGACCTGCCCATCGACGATGGAGAACCCCTCCGGTGAGTTCATCCATGAGTTGACGGAGAGAATGAAGAACGACCCGGTGATTCCGGCGGCGACGATGGGGAACAGCGAGGCGAAGTGGAGTCGACGGGGCAGGCGCTTCCACCCGTACAGGTAGATACCGATAAAGATCGCCTCGATGAAGAACGACACCCCCTCGAGGCTGAAGGGGAGCCCTATGACGTCGCCGTAGGGGCCCATCAGACCCGGCCACAAGATCCCCATCTCGAAGCTGAGGATCGTCCCCGACACCGCACCGACGGCGAATAGAACCGCCATCGCCTTGGACCACCTCTTGGCAAGATCGAGCGCCACCGAATCCCGCTTGCGGAGGCCCCGCCAGTGGGCGATGAGGGTGAGCAGGGGCAATCCGATGCCCATACAGGCGAAGATGATGTGAAACCCGAGGCTGATCGCCATCTGATTCCGGGCGGCGAGAAGATTGAGCTCCGATGCAGCCAAGACGATCCCGTCGAACATCTC
>WHUC01000164.1 GCA_009377435.1 Acidimicrobiia bacterium | reverse complement strand
GCCGTCAACGTCGTCTTCCCATGATCAATATGACCCATCGTCCCCACATTCACATGCGGCTTAGAACGATCAAACCTCTCCTTACCCATCAAGGGTCCTTTCTCTTCCTATGGATGCTGGCTGCTGGCATGATACCGGCGCCGTCCCAACGACCAAACGCGAAGCCGCCGTTCAGGCTGTTGGACGTCACTCCTCGGTGCGGGTGGTGACGATCTCCTTGGCGATGTTGTCGGGCACATCCTGATAGGAGTGAAACTGCATCGAGTAGGTGGCCCGACCCTGGGTCTTGGACCGCAGGTCGGTGGCATACCCGAACATCTCCGACAGTGGCACCTCGGCCTGGATGACCTGGGCGTTACCCCGCTGGGTCATCCCACCGACCTTACCCCGACGGGAATTGAGGTCGCCGATGACGTCACCCATGTAGTCCTCGGGTGTGATCACCTCGACCTCCATCACGGGCTCGAGCAGTTTGATCCCGGCGGTGCGGGCCGCCTGCTGAACCGCCATGGAACCGGCGATCTTGAATGCCATCTCCGAGGAGTCGACATCGTGGTATGAGCCGTCGATGAGGCTGACCCGGACATCGACCACCGGATAGCCGGCGAGGATACCCTGGGCGAGGGCCTCCTCGATCCCCTGATCGACCGACGGTATGTACTCGCGGGGGATGCGCCCACCGGTGATCCGATCGACAAACTCGTAACCGCCACCGGGTCCCGTGGGCTCGAGGTTGATGACGACGTGGCCGAACTGACCCCTACCACCGGTCTGCTTGACGTGGCGATAGGAAATCTTCTCCACACTCCGCTTGATCGACTCGCGGTAGGCCACCTGCGGGGTACCAACGGTGGCGTCCACCCGGAACTCACGCAGCAACCGGTCGACGAGGACCTCGAGGTGAAGCTCACCCATGCCGGAGATGACGGTCTGGCCGGTCTCGTCATCGGTGTGGACCACGAAGCTGGGATCCTCCTCGGCGAGCCGGAAGAGGGCCTCGGCCAGCTTCGACTCGTCGGAGCGGGTCCTGGGCTCGATGGCGACGGAGATTACCGGTGCCGGGAACTCCATCGACTCGAGCTGGATCAGCGCGGTGCTGTCGGAGAGCGTGTCGCCGGTGGTCGTGTTCTTGAGACCGATTACGCCGACGATGTCACCAGTGAAGATCTCGTCGACGTCCTCGCGGGAGTTGGCGTGCATCTTGAGCAGTCGCCCGAGACGCTCCTTCTTGGAGGTGACGGTGTTGGTGATCTGGTCGCCCTGCTTGGCACGACCCGAGTAGACCCGGATGAAGGTCAGCTTCCCCACATGGGGATCGGACATGACCTTGAACGCCAACGCCGAGAACGGTGCCGAGTCCGATACCTCTCGGGTCATCTCGATCTCCTCGTCACCGGGCTTGAACCCCTCGGTGGCCGGGATGTCGAGGGGGCTGGGGAGATAGGCGACAACGGCGTCGAGCAGGGGCTGGACACCCTTGTTCTTGAAGGCGCTCCCACAGAACACCGGGGTGAAGTCCATGGCGAGGGTCCCGATACGGACCCCCTTGCGGATCTCGTCGGAGGTGAGGTCACCACTCTCCAGATAGACCTCGAGCAGCTCCTCGGAGGTCTCGGCCGCCGTCTCCACCAGTATGGAGTGATATTCGGCGACACGGTTGGCCAGTTCGGCCGGGATCTCGGTGGTATCCCACTCCTTGCCGTCGTCGCCCCTCCACATGTAGGCCTTCATGTCGACAAGATCGACCACTCCGGTGAAGTCGACCTCGGTGCCAATGGGAAGCTGCATCACCAGGGCCTTGACCCCGAGGCGCTCCCGGATCGACTCGACGTCGGCGTAGAAGTCGGCACCGGTGCGGTCCAGCTTGTTGATGAAGCAGATGCGGGGAACCCCGTAACGGTCGGCCTGACGCCACACCGTCTCCGACTGTGGCTCGACACCGGCGACGCCATCGAATACGGCAATGGCGCCATCGAGAACCCGGAGCGAACGCTCCACCTCAATGGTGAAGTCGACGTGACCGGGGGTGTCGATGATGTTGATCTGGTGATCTTTCCAGGCGCAGGTGGTGGCGGCGGAGGTGATGGTGATCCCCCGCTCCTGTTCTTGTTCCATCCAGTCCATGGTGGCGGTGCCCTCATGGACCTCACCGATCTTGTACCCGCGCCCGGTGTAATAGAGGACGCGCTCGGTCAGCGTGGTCTTACCCGCGTCGATGTGGGCCATGATGCCGATGTTGCGGGTGCGCTCCAGGGGAACGTCCCTGGTGCGCGCCTGTACTGCTGTGTTAGCCATTTTGAAACCGTCTCTTCGTTACCAGCGGTAGTGAGCGAATGCCTTGTTGGATTCGGCCATCTTGTGGACGTCCTCCTTGCGACGTACCGCGGCACCCGTGTTGTTGGAGGCGTCGAGGATCTCGTTGGCGAGACGCTGGGCCATGGTGGGCTCCTTGCGGGTCCGCGAGTAGAACACCAGCCACCGGATACCGAGGGTGAGGGAGCGAGGGGGCGCAACCTCGATCGGCACCTGATAGGACGAACCACCCACCCGGCGCGATTTCACCTCGACCTGGGGTCGGATGTTGTCGATGGCCCGCTTCAGCACGGTGACCGGGTCCTGGCTGGTACGCCGCTCGATCTGCTCGAGAGCGTCGTAGACGATGGTGCGGGCGGTGTTCTTCTTGCCCTTGAGGAGGACCTTGTTGATTACCTGGTTGACCAGGACGCTCTTGAATACCGGATCGGGTTCGATCCGACGCTTCTGTGCCGGTGCCCGACGCATCAGCTCTCCCTCTTGGTACCGTAGCGGGAACGGGCCTGTTTGCGGGTGGAGACACCGGCGGCATCGAGCGCACCACGGATGACCTTGTAACGGACACCCGGAAGGTCACGGACCCGTCCGCCTCGAATCAGAACCATGGAGTGCTCCTGGAGGTTGTGACCCTCGCCGGGGATATAGGCTGTCACCTCTATGCCGGACGACAGCCGAACACGACACACCTTGCGCAGCGCCGAGTTGGGCTTTTTCGGGGTGACCGTGTACACGCGGGTGCACACCCCACGTCGCTGGGGTGAACCGGCGAGACCGGCCGTCTTGACCTTCTTCTTCTTCGGTTGCCTGCCCTGGCGGACAAGCTGCTCGATGGTTGGCATGTAACTCCTTACGAACCTGTGCGGGACACGGTGTCGGTTGCCGATAATGCGACACCGAACCAGGAAACTGGATTGGGGTCCATCCCCCAAGAGGCACAGTGCGACGAGCCGGGGCACGTCCTGCAGGCGTACATCCGCGCTGGAGGATGGGACGAGCCGAGAGGCTCGGGCCAAAGTGTATCAAACCCTGTGGTCAGCGACCAAAAGAGAACCTGGGGCGATAACAGTTCGTGGCCCCGTATATGGGGCCACGAACAAGGTTGCGTTGGGAATATGGCTTGTGTTAGGGGCGACCACCCGCCGCACCGCCCCCACCACCGGGAGGCTCGACCGGCGGCCCGGCGTCGGGGGCAGGAGTCTCCACAGGCGGCGTCGAATCCGGCGGGCCAGGAATCTCAGCGGGAGGCCCCGAATCGGGGTCAGGAGTCTCGACCGGAGGCGTCGAATCCGGCGGGCCAGGAGTCTCGGCCGGAGGCCCCGAGTCGGGGTCAGGAGTCTCGACCGGAGGCGTCGAATCCGGCGGGCCGGGAGTCTCAAGCGGCGGCGCCGGGACCGCAGGCGTGCTCTCTGGTTTGCCGGGAAGCTCACCGGGGGCGGGGACATCGAGGAAAGGTCTCGGTTCGCATCCCTCCTTGGGATCGAACTCTGGGTCTGTTGACCCGCTCTCCTCGTGGGCCGCAGAGTTCTCGGCCACACAGGCGGTCCAGACGCCAAGCGCCGTCCGGTACTCCTCGACGGTGTTACGCACCGCCTCGGTGAACACATTGGCGGCGGCCGCGTTTTCCTCACCGGGGGCGTCGGCACCGGGGTCTTCGGGGGGAACAGACACCTCGATACCGATCGAGGCGCCTATGTTGGCCAATGCCTCCTGGGCGGGTGCGGGAAGACTGCCCGTTGCGGCGGCGGCGACACCACCGCCCAGAAGCACCGTGGTGATGGTTGCCGCGGCGACCTTTGTCGCCATTTGGCTCCGAAGTCTGGTCAACATGCTGTCTCTCCCGGTTGGACTACAGATGTCCTCCTCGACGGGCGAGGAGGCGAGACGAGCGGCTTCGGCCAAGATTGGTACTTGTCTGGTGGCGAGTTCGAAGTCGACGGGCTCATCGCCGAGCGACCGCACCTCGGCGACGAACTTCGCCAGGGCCACCCGCTCATCGGGAACATCCGTCCCCGAAATGACAGCCTCGACCTTCTCGTCGCTGAAATCACCGAATCCGTTCATCTCATCTGTGTAATCGTCGAACCCGGTCATAGGGGTACCGGCCTTCTCAGTTTCTTCTCC
>WHUC01000163.1 GCA_009377435.1 Acidimicrobiia bacterium | reverse complement strand
CGTCTTGTTGGAGACGCGGTGCGGGTTTTGCCCCCCTACCTGCCGTGCCCCCTTACCTGCTTCGCAGGGACCTTTCCCCCTCCTGCGGAGGGGGAACATGGGACCTTCCCCCCACTGCGTGGGGGGACAACACTCTCGCACAAGTCCTAATCGTCGCGGACGGGTGGGCCGCGGTCGTCGGGTGGTCCGCCCCCGTTGTCGTCGCCGTCGTCACCGCCGTCTTCCGAGGAGACGCCGATGTCGAGGACGACACGGTCGCCGTCGTCGACGGCCGAGCCAGAAGACGGGCTCTGGGCGATGACCACGCCGACCTGGTCGGGATCGTCCACCTCGACCTGACGACCGAACACCTCGATGCGGATCCCGGCGTTGTTCTGGAAGTCGCCGAGGACGCCGAGGGCGTCATCCTGGGTGAGCCCGACCACATCGGGCATGGTCCCACTGGGGACCTCGCCATTGGACACGGTTATGGTGACGGTGGTCCCCTCCTCGACCTGGGCGCCACCGGCGTACTCCTGGGCGGTCACGATCCCGGCGGGTTCCCGCGAGGGCGATTCGCTGATGCTGGCGTTGAGGCCGGCGTCCTCAAGTTCGGCGACGGCGGAGTCGCTGTCGAGACCCACCACGTCGGGGACGGTGGTGAGGGGAGGCCGCACGTACTCGTCGATGTTCTCCGGCTCGTCGGGGAAGTCGCCCTCGGGCACCCCCTGGAGGGCATAGGTCATGAACTCCGCCCATAACGGGGCGGCGACGTCGCCACCGTAGACGCGGCTGTAGATCTCGCCGTTGATGGTGACCCCGGTCATCGGTTCCTGGGCGTTGGAGTTACCCACCCACACCGCGGTCGAATATCTCGGCGTGAATCCGACATACCAGGCGTCGGTGAAGTTCTGGTGGGTTCCGGTCTTGCCCCCTTGAGGACGATCGATATTTGCCCGCGGCCCGGTCCCGCTCACGGGGACGACGAGGAGGGGACGTCGCGCCGCGGCGGCGATCACCGCATCGATCGTCTGCTCGGGCTGGGGCTGTTTCTCGTAGAGGATGGTGCCGTCCCGGTCGATGACCTTCGAGATGAGGTACGGCTCCGCCCACGCCCCGTTGGTGGCGAAGTTGCTGAAGGCCGACGCCATCTCCAGGGTGGTGACCGCACTCGTCCCCAGGACCAGCGACGGCACCTCGTTGAGGGGTGAGCGGATGCCCATTTGCCGGGCGGCATTGGCGATGTTGCTGGCCCCGACCTCGAGGGAGACCTGGGCGTACACGGTGTTCACCGAGTTGTAGGTGGCCTGCTCCAGCGTGATGTTCCCATATGAGCTGCCGGCGTTCCTCACGGTCCATTGGTTCCCGTCCTCGGAGCAGACCGACTCGCACTGGAACTCCTGGGGGCTGGAGCCGTCGTAACGCTCCCCCAAGGTGATACCCGCCTGGAGCGCCGCCACCAGACCGAACGGCTTGAACGCCGACCCCGGGTTACGACGGGCCTGGAGGGCGAGGTCGAACTGGTTGAACTCGAACGGTATTGCGCTCGCCATGACCTTGATGGCACCGGTCTCGTTGTCGACCATCGTCATGGCGCCGGTGACCTGGCAGGTCTGGTGTTCGACGTATTCGGCGATGAACTGGGCGGACTCGTCCTCTCCGAGGGATTCGGTGCACGCCTCGATACGTTCGTTGTAGTCAAACAGGGGGAACCATTCGCCGAGGATGTCGATCGCCTCGTTCTGCAGATCGAGATCGACCGTCGTCTCGATGCGGAGACCCCCACCGCCGCTGCACTTGGTGTCGTTGGCGGGACATCCGAAGATCGTCCTCTTCCTCTCGGCGAGGCTGTCACCGAGAAAGGCGAACTCGGGTGAGCTGAGGAGCTGACTACGAGCCGCGGCCACGACGTGGTTGGAGACGTCGGGGGCCGCTTCATTTTCGATGGCACCGAGGGGCTCCTGCGATGCCGCCTTACGCTCGGCGGCACTGATCCAGCCCTTCTCCTGCATGTCACGGAGGACCGGGTTGTCACGGCGATTCCGCACCCTCTCGGGGAAGCGGCGGGGGTCGTACTCACCGGGATTGCGGATGAGGACGGCCAGGGTGGCGGCCTCGTCGAGGGTGATATCCTCGAGATCCTTCCCGTAGAACTCCTCGGCCGCCGCCTTCACCCCGTACGCCCCTGCGCCGAAGTAGACCGAGTTGATGTAGTACTCGAGGATGTCCTCCTTGGAGAACTCCCTCTCCAACTCCAGTGACACGAACAGCTCGGTCACCTTGCGCTTGAGGGTTATCTCATTGCCGACGAAGGCGTTCTTGACGACCTGCTGGGTGATGGTGGAGCCACCGCGTACGGTGCCCCCGAAGGTGTCCCTCATCGCCGACGCCGTGGCCGCCGGGTCCCATCCGTCATGTTCGAAGAAGTCGTCATCCTCGGCGGCGAGGATGGCGTCGACCACGACCTGGGGAACCTCGTCGTACTCGACGGGATCGGAGTTTCGGCCATCGTGCAGCTCGGCGAAGAGCTCCCCGGTTCCGGCATACATCCGGGAGACACTGGAGAGATCGGGGAGGGTGAGGTTCATCTCCCCGGTGGCGGGTATCCACTCGTTCTGCAGATCCTGGAATGTCCCGTTTGCGGCCGAACCGCCGAGAAAGCCGAAGAGACCTACCCATGTCGATCCCAGAACCGCGATCGACAGCAGCACGGCGAGGGACCCCACGGCGCGACCGCGTCGCTCCTTGGATTCCACCCTGTGGATTAGTGCTCTTCGTGCCACCGCAACTCTCTGTCGTGTTGGGATCTTCTGCACAAGAGGATACGAACCGGGATTGGATCTCGGTGGCTTTTGCCAACCTCGAACCACCCTCGACCGGTTCCCCAGCCATTCATTGGGGCGTGGTCGATACGATGTCCTCTGTGACTCAGAATACCGACGACCGCGACGAAAGGGTATACACACCGAGTGGGATCGAGATCGAGGTGTTGTACGACCAGGCGCCCGATCCCGAATTGATCGGTGAGCCCGGGGTCTATCCGTTCACCCGGGGGCCCCATCCCACGATGTATCGGGGACGGTTGTGGACCATGCGTCAGTATGCGGGTTTCGGAACCGCCGAGGAGACCAACACACGGTTCCGGTCCCTCCTCGGCGCCGGTCAGACCGGGCTATCGGTGGCCTTCGACCTTCCTACCCAGATGGGTTTGGATTCGGACCACGAACTCGCATCCGGGGAGGTGGGGAAGGTCGGGGTGGCCATCGACACGATCGATGACATGAGGAGGCTGTTCCACGGGATCCCGTTGGGTGAGGTCTCGACATCGATGACGATCAACGCCACCGCTCCCATACTCCTCCTCCTCTATCGTCTGGTGGCTGCCGAGCAGGGGGTGCCCCCGGAGCGGATCCGGGGCACTATCCAGAACGACATCCTCAAGGAGTATGTCGCCCGGGGCACGTATATCTACCCACCCCGGCCCTCGATGCGTCTGATAACCGATGTCTTCTCCTACGCCGCCGCCGAGGTGCCCAACTGGAACACGATCTCGATCTCGGGTTATCACATACGCGAGGCCGGGGCCACCGCGGCCCAGGAGATGGCCTTCACCATCGCCAACGGGGTGGCCTACGTCCGGGCGGCGCTGGATGCCGGTCTCGCCGTCGACTCGTTCGCAAGACGTGTGTCGTTCTTCTGGAACGGGCACAACAACTTCTTCGAAGAGATCGCCAAGTACCGGGCCGCCCGTCGGATGTGGGCCCGGATCATGAGGGACGACTTCGGCGCCGATGTCGGATCGCAACGGATGCGGTTCCACACCCAGACCGCCGGTTCCACACTGACCGCGCAGCAACCCCTCAACAACGTGGTGCGGACGACCGTCCAGGCGATGGCCGCGGTTCTGGGGGGGACGCAATCTCTCCACACCAACAGCTTCGACGAGGCACTGGGACTGCCAACCGACCAGGCGGCGAGGCTCGCCCTGCGCACCCAACAGATCCTGGGCAACGAATCGGGTTTGGCGGACACGGTCGACCCCCTCGCCGGCGCCTATTTCATGGAATCGCTCACGAACTCGCTGGAGGAGAAGGCCGTGGAGCTGTACGACGCCATCATCGGAATGGGGGGAGCGGTGCGTGCCATCGAGGACGGCTGGATGCAGGCCCAGATCGAGCAGGCCGCCTATGAGGAGGCGTTGCGTCAGGAATCTGGGGAGTCGGTTGTGGTGGGGGTGAACAGATACTCGGACACCGACGAGGAACCGATCCCGGTGATGAGGGTCGACCCCGTCCTGGAGCGCAATCAATGCGCCCGGCTGGAAGAGTGGCGGGCGACCCGTGACGGTGATGCCGTCGCCGCCAAGCTGGAGCTGGTCGCCGAGACGGCCGCCGGGACCGACAACGTCGTCTATCCCATGGGGGAGGCCCTCGGTGTGGGGGCGACCCTGGGTGAGGTCTCCGATGCCCTCCTGGGTGTCTTCGGAAAGTACTGACCGGGGG
>WHUC01000162.1 GCA_009377435.1 Acidimicrobiia bacterium | reverse complement strand
ACCAGGATCTTTCTCCCCTCGAGAAGCCCGGACGTGGACCCGGTGCCGTTTGCGGTCATCAGTTCTCCCTCGGTTCGGTGGTTGTGAATGTAATGGGGTGCGGGCCCGGTGCCCGTCATCTCCACCGGACGCAAGTGTCACCAGCCTGCTAGTGGTGTGTCCTTGAATTGATGCCGCGGTGTCGCCGAGGCATCGGCGTCGATGGCAAGGACACAGGACGACGGCGCACCCGGTGCGGTGCGGCTAGGACGAGGACGCAGCAAGCGGCGTCTAGGCCCGGCGAGACCGCGTAGCTATTTCGGGGACACACCACTAGAACCCCACGCCGAAGGTCTGCACCGTGCGCAGACCCAATCCCATTACGAACAGCCAGAACATACCCCAGCGCAACATTGGTGCCTTCTCCAGTTGGAGACGGAAGATATAGGCGAATGCCAGGGTGAATGCGATGACGACGCCGTAGAAGAGGTGCTGGTCGCCGGGATCGACACCGTCGTTGGCGTACAGATAGGCCCCTGTCCCGATATGGATGATGGTGACTGCCACCGCCACGCCGATACCAGCCCGATAGGGTGTGCCGACCTCACGTCGGGTCATCCCACCGATCACTCCCCACAACCCGACGGCGCCGGTGACGGCGATGGTCACCCAGGCACCCCAGTTGTGGAGGGATGTCACTGATCGATCGTCGTCGAAGGAGAGACAGATGTGGAGGCGGGTCCTTCGAGGACCTGGGAGCAGAGACGGCCCAAGCTGAGGTTGGCTTGGACATTGGCGTCGAGATCGGCCTGGGTTATCGAATCCCCATCGGCACCCCTCTGGAGGACTGCCTCGGAACTCGCCAGAAGGGCTTCGACCGCCCCTGCGACGTGCTCACTCTCAAACTCGATCGTGCCAAGGGAGTCGGCACCGGCCTGGACGACGGCGAGCTGGGCCTCGTTGGGTACATCCCCGACCTCGATGGGCGGGGGTTGGTCGTTGGCGTTGCTGGCGTCCATGGTCGCCTTGCCGAACACCTCCCTGAGCACGACACAGTCACCGGCCAGCTCCGGGGTCAGCGGGACCGAGTCCGGCACCTCGGGTAGGGCGGCCGTCGTCACCTCCGGCTCATCCTCCCCCTCGGTGGTGGAACATCCAACGAGGAGAAGACCGAAGACGAGCAGAATCGAGATGGACGGACGCACCGATTGCAGCATCGTCGACATCATCCCATGAATAGATCGGAGAAACGGTCCCTTACCACCTTTTTGTCGAACTTTCCCGTGCCGGTCTTGGGGATCTCGTCGATGAACTCGATCCGATCGGGCAACCACCACTTGGCAACCCTATCGGCGAGAAATTCCAACAAGTCGTCGTCGCCCACCTCCGAGCCCTGTTTCCGCACCACAAATGCGGCCGGTCTCTCCTGCCATTTCTCGTGCTTGAGACCCACCACCGTTGCCTCGACGACCTCGGGATGGGCCATGAGGGTGTTCTCCAGGTCGAGCGAACTGATCCACTCACCACCCGATTTGATGACGTCCTTGGCCCGATCGGTGATCCGTATGTATCCCTCGGGATCGATGGTGCACACGTCACCGGTGCGTAGCCAACCATCGTCGAAGGATTGCGCCGATCGCTCGTCCTGGTAGTACTCGGCAGCGATCGAGGGGCCCCTGATGAGCAGCTCCCCGAACGCCACCCCGTCGTGGGGGAGATCCTCCCCGACCTCGTCGACGATTTTCACCTGCAACCCGGGGAGGGCGATCCCCGCCGTCTCCAGGTAGTCGAGCCGGCGCTCCCACTCCCAGTCGTCCATCTTCGGTTTGAGGAGCGCCACCGATGCCACCGGGTTGGTCTCGGTCATGCCCCAACCCTGCTGGACGAGTATGCCCTTGTTGCGCCAGTACCAGTCGATCATCGCCCGCGGCACCGCCGACCCACCACAGAAGAACGCACGGATGCTGGACACGTCGGAGTCCGGGTTCGCCTCGAGGTGTTGCTGGATCCCGATCCAAACCGTGGGCACACCGGTCGAGAATGTGACCTTCTCGTCGGCGATCAGGTCGGTCAAACCCTTCGGGCTCAGATCGGGCCCGGGGTAGACGAGCTTGGCCGCACGGGTGACGGCCATGAACGGGTACCCCCATGCGGCGGCGTGGAACATGGGCACGACCGGGAGGACGACGTCACGCGGGTCGATCGGGTAGTTCATCAGGTTGGTGACGGTGTGCATGTAGGTGGAACGCTGGGTATAGGCCACACCCTTGGGATGCCCGGTGGTGCCCGACGTGTAACAGAACATCATCGGGGAGCGCTCGTCGAGAAACGGCCAATCTCCCCAGGGTTCCACGTCGGCGAGGAGGTCCTCGTAGGCGATCGAACCGGGGATCCGCTCGTCGGCGTCGGCCCCCATGATCACGAATTGCTCGACCGTCTCGAAGGTCTCGACGATGGGAGCGATCACCGGGACCAGGTCGGGATCGATGAACATCGCCCGGTCACCGGCGTGATTGACGATATAGGTGATCTGGTCGGCGAACAGACGGATGTTGAGGGTGTGGACGATCCGACCGGTGTTGGCCAGACCCCAGTAGAGCTCGTGGTGGCGCTGGTTGTTCCAGGCGAACGTCCCCACCGGCTCCCCCTCACCGACCTCCAGCTTCTCCGCCACCGCCGTCGCCAAACGTCTCACCCTGGCGTCGGTGTCGGCGTAGGTAGTGGTGGTTTTCGACAGGTCGTGTTCGATTGAAACGATCGTCTGGTCGGGAAAGAGGTCGACCGACCGCTGGTAGAGGGTGGAGAGGAGCAGTGGGAAGTCGTCTTGCATGTGGGGCATCAGTTACCTCTTGTCACAACGGTTGCCGGTGGGGCGAGCCGTCCTCAATCAGTCACCGAGAAGACGTCGCTTCTGGGCGTCGAACTCCGCATCGGACAGCTTTCCCTCGTCATGGAGTCTCGACAACAACGAAAGCTGCTCTGCGGCCGATGTGGGGCCACGACCGGCGAATTTCTCGGTGCGATCCTCGCGGAGTTCGTAGATGATCTTCTGGATCTTCTCGGGATGAGGGATGTCGGTGTAATGGGTTTGGCCGAATTCGCCGGCGGACTCGATGAGCAGATTGCCCGACCCGGTCACCCTCTCGAAGACCGTCTGGGTGAAGGCGATGTCGTTGATCACCTCGAGGGGGATCTCCTTTCCCTCTTTCGACACAATGCCGAGACGGTGGATGATCCGTTCGTTGGTGATCACATGTTGGGTGGTATACCACCGCAACAGACCACCCACCACCAAGAGCACACCGACCACGAGGAGGGAGAGCCCTCCCCACCAGGTCCACGGCTGTGGCACATACAGCACCGCCACCACGATCAGGGCACCGATGACGAGCCCGAGGAGTACCTCCCGGAGGATTCGTGTCCAATGGGGTCGGAACTGCCGAACAATCACCTCGTCGTCGCTAAGAAGCTCCTCTGGATATTTCATCGGGTTCAACTGTATCTAATGTGAGTGGGCTTTTTTCGTCGAGTCCGTGTCGCGACCCGACAGTGTCGCGCAGGTGCCTCCCTCGTCAGCGCCTACGGCGCTGCCACTCCCCCCGTGGGGGGAGAACTGCAGTCGTCGCGACCCCATCGGGCCGAACCCGGGACACCGCCCGTCCATCGTGGCGACGGGACCGCCCGGCGAGAAGGGCTAACGTGCGAGCCGGCGGCTGTTTTTTCGGATTCCCCGACCGCAAACAGAGCCAGTCAAACCCGTGTCGAACCACCAACGCCAGAATCCGAAAAAAGCTCGCACAACAACAAATAGGAGAACCCCGAGAAAGCTTTGGCCTGAGCCTCCGCCCTCTCGGGGTTCAAACCGCCTCGGCTGGACTCGGACCGGAGTCCGCTCCCACCCGCTGCGGTGGTGCCATGACCCGAAGGTCACAGCGGCTGGTGAGCTGGTGGTGCTCACCCCGATCCTCCGAAGAGAATCGACGGCTCCCGGGTCGCTGACCCCGGACCGAAGTCCGGTGTCGGGGCGACGAATCCCAGAGTGCGGGCTCTGGGCCGAGACCCTCTCGCTGCCGGTCTCCCGACTGCGATGAACGAAAGGTAACCCATCGACCAACACCCGTCCAGCCAGAAGCCTGGTTGGTTTTCGCGTTATTCATCTACTTTTCGCGGCCCCCTCGAGAAGCCTGTCTAACCGGTGGTTGGGGTCCTAGACTTACATCAATGTCATTTTTGTCGTCGCCTCGATGTAGCGTCCTCGCTATCGGTATTCGATGAGAGATCCACGACCATGACGACCACGACAACACCCACAGAGGCATCACAGACCGGAAGGGGAATCACCGGTACGGTCGAGACGGGTGAGCCCGGATTGGAGACCCTCTCCCCCAGTCGCGCCGGTGACTTCAAGACCTGTCCGCAACTGTTCAAGTTCCGGGCGATAGACCGTCTCCCCGAACCGACCACCATCCACCAGGCACGGGGTACCACGGCCCATCTCGCTCTGGAGCGTCTCTTTGACCTTGTGCGCGAGGAA
>WHUC01000161.1:2229-4521 GCA_009377435.1 Acidimicrobiia bacterium | reverse complement strand
ACCACACAGATGCTGAGGGAGTCGGGGTCCCGTCCCGCCTCTTCCGCCGCATCCTTCACCGCTGTCATCGTCCACTCCAGGATCTGGGGGTCGGCGAGTTGGAGGATGAAGCCGTCGCAGTGCTTCCCCACGGTGGCCAGTGCCTTGGGACCATAGCCGGCACCCCACACCGGGAGATCCCAACCGCCTCCCTCGGGGATCCACGGGATGTGGAGCTCCTTGCCGTTGAGTTCGACGTTCCCCCCGGCGACCAGGGTCTTGATGACGTCGATCGACTCGGCCATCGTCTTCAAGGTGGTCGGCTTCTTCCCGATGTAGCGAAGGGCGGAGTCGCCCCGCCCCATCCCACAGATGGTGCGCCCGTCGAACATCTCGTTGAGAGTCGCGAACAACGAGGCGAGGACCGTCCAATCCCGGGTTCCCGGGTTGGTGACCATGGGGCCGACGATCATCCGCTCCGTCGCCTCCAACATCCGGGCGTAGATCACAAACGGCTCCTGCCACAGGACATGGGAGTCGAATGTCCATCCATAGGAAAAGCCGCACTCCTCGGCGAGAACAGCCAACTCGACCACCCGATCCCCGGGGGGGTCGGTCTGCAGCACCACTCCGAAATCCATCTCTCAGTGGACGAGATCGACCGGGTCGATATTGATGGTGGCGGGACCCACATCCAGGCCGACCCGCCTGCCGGGAAGGTTGCGGCCCTGCTCCACGTAAACGTTGATCGCCCCCAAAACTCTCGTCAGGATCCGATCGTGGCGAAAGGATGGCGCCGGACTCACGACGAGGGCGCCATCGATGTACTCACCTCGCGCGTCCTCATCGAGGGCTTGATACTCCTCCCACGCCATTGGGATTCGTTCGCCGTCTCGTAACTCGGTGACCATGATGACATTCACCCTACTCCTCCTGGCGGATGATCTTGGAGGCGAATACGGCATCGCTCTGAGGATGTTCAGTGGTTTGAAACGACTTCGGAACCGACCCGATGACATCACCCTATACACATCCTCCGAGCCTCAATGTGTATAATGGTCTTTGATGCGTACCAACATCGAGATCGACGACAAACTCTTGGCGGAGGCGAAGAAGGTGGCGGGCACCACCACCAAGCGCGCCACCGTTGACCATGCTCTCCGCGAGTTGGTCCGGCGCAAGGATCGTCGCCGTCTGGTGGAGTTGGTGGGCACCGTCGAGTGGGAAGGCGACCTCGACCAGAGTCGTCGCGGGCGGTCGTGACCGTTGTCGTCGACACGACAGTGTGGGTTGATTTATTCCGGGGGCATCTTTCATATCCACATGTGGAAGAGTTCCTCCGACTGATAGACGCCGATGATGGCATCGCCATAACGGACGTGATCCTCACCGAGATTCTCCAGGGTCTCACCAGCGAAGAAGCGGTCGAACGGATCGAACGGAAGATGGCACCCTTCGATGTTCTGCGACTCGAAGGCCTTGACGATTTCCGTCTGGCCGCAACCTTGTATCGGCGGGCCCGGACAAGAGGAAGGACCATCCGCCGCACTCTCGACTGCCTCATCGCCGCAGTCTGCATCCGCCACGATGTCCCCCTTCTCCACAACGACCGTGACTTCGACCACCTCGCCTCCACCACCGAACTCCAGATCCACACCGTGATACGCGATCGCCCAGGGGGAAGTCTGACCTGAGGCCCTCCTGCCGCGGCATCGCAGTATTTCTCAAGAGTGTGTTTGCGAACCCCGTGGTATGTGTATACTCTTAGTGTGAGACGTATACAGATATACATGGACGAGAATCTGGATGACGCCCTGGAGGCGGCGGCTCGTGCCGAGGGCACATCCAAAGCCGCTCTGATCCGGCAGGCCGTCGCGGCGCGCTATAAACCGCTCCCCTCGATCCACGATGATCCGCTCACATCCTTCATGGGTGCGAGCGATGATGAACCAACCGACGACATCGACGCCGTCATCTACGACCGGTGAGGTTCGTCGATACGAGTTTCTGGGTTGCGTTTCACAGGTCCCGCGAGCGTCATCATCATGAGGCGCGCAACCTGTGGCTGGGCGATGAGCGGCCAGTGGTTACCAGCAATCTCGTTCTCGGTGAGACATGGACTTTCATCAATCGACGCGAGGGTCACCATGAAGCCGTCAGGTTCATCGAGCTCGTCGGGTTGTCGCCACGGGTGAGCGTGGGCCGCGTCACGTCCGAGATGGAGGAGGAGGCCTGGGAGTGGCTTCGGCGTCATGACGAGCGCGAGTATTCATTCGTCGACGGAACCAGTTTCATGCTCATGCGCCGCAGCAG
>WHUC01000161.1:0-1785 GCA_009377435.1 Acidimicrobiia bacterium | reverse complement strand
ATCTCCCGCTGGAAGGTGCGGGCGGCACCACCGTCACAGGTGAACACCGCGGTCCCGTTGCCGTAGGGGTTGTTGTTGATGACGTCGATGGCCTCCTGGTAGGTGTCGACCCGCATCACCGACAACACCGGCCCGAAGATCTCGTTGCGGTAGATCTCCATGTTGGTCTTCACGTCGTCGAACAGGGTCGGGGCGAGATAGAAGCCCTCCTCGTTGCCATCCGAGGTGAACCCGCGTCCATCGACACGGAGGGTTGCGCCCTCCTTCTCGCCCTTCTCGATGAACCCCACGACCCGATCGCGGTGATCGGCGGTCACCAGGGGGCCCATGTCCGAATCGGGATCCGATCCCGGACCGGTCCTCAGCTTGGCGATGCGCTCCTCCACCCGGGGCATCAACTCGTCGGCGGCGTCACCGACGGTGACCACAACCGAGATCGCCATGCACCGCTCCCCCGCCGATCCGTAACCGGCGGACACGGCGGCGTCGGCGGCCAGCTCCATATCGGCGTCGGGGAGGACCACCATGTGGTTCTTGGCACCACCGAGTGCCTGGACCCTCTTGCCATTCCGTGTCCCCGTCTCGTAGATGTAACGGGCGATCGGTGTGGAGCCGACAAAGCTCACCGCCGCGATGTCGGGGTGCTCCAGGATGGCGTCCACCGCCACCTTGTCCCCATGGACGACATTGAAGACGCCATCGGGGAGACCGGCCTCGGCCAGCCACTCCGCCGCCAGCTGGGAGACGGAGGGGTCCTTCTCGGACGG
Source organism: Acidimicrobiia bacterium (assembly GCA_009377435.1). Classification (GTDB taxonomy): domain Bacteria; phylum Actinomycetota; class Acidimicrobiia; order Spongiisociales; family ZC4RG35; genus WHTL01. The sequence continues at coordinate 1,018 of WHUC01000161.1, read as the reverse complement.
TTTGAGGACGAAGGTGTTCCCACAGGCGATCGCCACCGGGTACATCCACATCGGGACCATCGCCGGGAAGTTGAACGGGGTGATCCCGGCCACGACGCCGAGGGGTTGGCGAATGGTGAAAGTGTCGACACCGGTGGACACCTGGTCGGAGTACTCGCCCTTCTGGAGGTGGGCGATATTGGTGACGAACTCGACCACCTCGATTCCCCGCTGCACCTCACCGAGGGCGTCGGGAAGTGTCTTGCCGTGCTCCGACGTCAGGGCGCGGGCCATATCCTCACGACGCTGGTTGAGGATCTCTCGGTACTGCAGGAAGATCTGCTGGCGACGGGTCACCGGGGTGTCACCCCAGTCCTCGAACGCCTCCCGTGCCGCAGCGACCGCCCGGTCGACATCGGCCACCGTCGCCATGGCAACGTTCCCCGTCTGCTCACCGGTAGCGGGGTCGAACACCGGTGTGGTCCGCCCCGGTGCCGTAGTTGTGTTGGATCCGCCGATCCAGTGCTGAATCGTCTTCATGTCAATCTCCTCGCCTTCCTTAGATCAGATAGTCGTTGAAACCGCGCTTCAGATATTGGCCGTCGCCCGGGGAACCGTGATATGTGTCATCGGAGATGATCACCCGCCCCCGACTGAGGACCGTCTCCACCGAGCCGGCCAGTTCCATGCCCTCATACGTGGAGTAGTCGACCCGCATGTGATGGGTCTCCGCCGAGATCGTATGCGGCTTGTTGGGGTCGAAGATCACTATGTCGGCGTCGGACCCGGGGGCGATCGTCCCCTTCTGCGGATACATCCCGAACATGCGCGCCGGTGTCGTCGAGCACACCTCCACCCACCGGTTCAGACCGAGCCGCTCCTCGGCGACGGCGCCGTGGTAGATCAGCTCCATGCGATGCTCCACCCCGGGCATCCCGTTGGGGATCTTGGAGAAGTCACCCTCACCGAGACGCTTCTGGGCGGGGAGACCGTCGTAGGGGTCCATGCAGAACGGGCAGTGGTCGGTCGACACCACCTG
>WHUC01000160.1:2357-4536 GCA_009377435.1 Acidimicrobiia bacterium | reverse complement strand
GGTGAGGTCAGCGACTGGTATCTCGATGCCCGCAAGGTGACCTACTCCGGTGAGGGTGCCCGCCAGATCGGTGCCGCCCTGTTCGCTTCGGTTCCCGATGGGGTCGATGCCGTCGGTGGTATGACCATGGGGGCAGACCCGGTGGCGTTCGCCATCGTCATGGAGTCCACGGTCCAAGGGAGACGGCTCGACGCCTTCAGTATCCGCAAGGCGCCCAAGGGACACGGGACAGGAGGTCGGCTCGTCGGCCCGGTGTCCCCCGGGGATCGTGTTCTCATCGTCGAGGACACCACGACCACCGGTGGCGCCATGGTCGAGTCGGTGCAGGTGGCGCGTGCCGAGGGTCTCGAAGTGGTGGGCGCGCTCGTACTCATCGATCGAAGTGGTGGGCGGGCGGTGTCCGCGATGAGGGAACTCGACGTACCCTATGAGGCAGTGTTCACCCCGAAAGACCTGGGAATGACCAATGGTTGATGTGCGAGCTTTCTTCGGACTCCGTCGCCACGACGAGGGCCACATTGTTGCCGCCTGTTGGAGTAGGTGGGAGTCCAAAGAAACAGCCGCCGGCTCGCCCGTTTGCCCTTCTCGCGCCACTATCCCGTCGCCACGATGGACGAACGGTGTCCCGTTGTCCCCCACGGAGTGTTGTCCCCCCACGGAGTGGGGGGAAGGTTCCGTAGTTCCCCCTCCGCAGGAGGGGGAAAGGTCCCTGCCGGACCGGAGGTCTCCTAGTGAGGTTCCCCCATGACGCTCCAACTCGCCGAGCCCATTCAGATTCGTCGCAGTGCGTGGCGTGGTTGGGGCTGGGCCCTCATCGGGATTCCGTTCCTCGTCATGGGAGTGGATGTCCTCTTCACCAGGTTCTTCACCGATCAGTTGCTCGAGATCGTGTACTCCACCGCCGCGACGAAGGGAGCGATGGAGAGCCGGGACTACATATTCGCCGCCATCTTCATGATCGTGGGTGGGGGACTTGTTCTCTATGGGCTCAAGGAGCTGGTGGCGCCGGCCTGGGTCATCCTGGCGGACGACCTAGGACTCGAGATCCGCTCCGGCCCGTTCGGCGCCCCGTTGCGATATCGGTGGGAGGCAGTCGGCCCCATCAGGTCGACGACGATGGACATCGACGGCCACGAGCATGACGTCGTGCGTATCCACGGTCTGGAACGACGCGGCGATGTCGAGCTCTGGGGGGCACGCTGGGTCCGTCCCAACGGTCTCGATGTACTCACCGATGGTTGGGGTGAGTCGGCCGATGTCGTCGCCGAGCGGCTCGAGGAGCGACGCCTCGCCATGACCGACCATGACGGTGTGGTCGTTGTCTCGCTTGAGGGAGATCCCATTTCCGCCGAGGAGGAGTGATGACGTCCCTCATCGGTGCCCATACCCCGAGTGGTGACCCGCTGGCGGAGGCGGAGGCACGTGATGCCGACCTCGTCCAGGTGTTCCTCTCCAGCCCCCGGGGTTGGAAGAAGCCGAGACCACGCCATGACGCCGACATTCTGAGGAAGTCGCCCATGCCGATCTATGTCCACGCCCCCTATCTCATCAACATGTGCGCGGAGAACAACCGGGTCCGCATACCGAGCAGGAAGATCCTCCAGGACACCTGCGATGCCGCCGCCGACATCGGAGCCGCCGCGGTCGTGGTCCACGGAGGCCACGTCACCGGGGACGGTCCGACCGAGGATGGTCTCCCCCGCTGGCGAAAGGCGTTCGATTACCTCGACACCGAGGTTCCGGTGTTCATCGAGAACACCGCCGGGGGTGAGAAGGCGCTGGGTCGCCGGGTGGAGTGGATCGGCCGGCTATGGGAGGAGATTGGCGAATTCGGGCCCGGTTTCGTGCTGGATACATGTCACGCCTGGGCCGGAGGTGAAACCCTCGACGAGTTGGTACCCCGGGTTCTGGAGGCAACCGGGCGGATCGATCTGGTCCATCTCAACGACAGTCGGGACCCCTTCGACTCGCGGAGGGACCGTCACGCCAACCTGGGTGCAGGCGAGATCCCCCTCGACGATCTCCTGCGCATCGTTGTCGAGGCCGATGCGCCCGTGGTCGTCGAGACACCGGATCTGGAGGGCCAGAAGGCCGATATCGCCCTGATTCGATCGAGGTGGACCGACGAGGGCGCGGTTCGCCCCTAGTGACCAGCCTTCTAGTGTTGTGTAGGTGACTA
>WHUC01000160.1:0-1723 GCA_009377435.1 Acidimicrobiia bacterium | reverse complement strand
CGCTGCGGTCGGGGCCGATAGAATGACCCGGTACCTCGATCGGCGCCGCGCCGCTCGATCGGGCCAACCCCTGCTCCGGTGACGGATGTCGGACCACGATGTTCCGATGACGACCGGGGCCTTCCGCCCGGATGTCCACAGGAGGTGACACCATGCGCGACTATGAACTCATGACCATCCACCATCCCGATCTCGGGGAGGACGAGGTGTCGACGAAGATCGACGATATCGAATCCCTCCTCGATCGAGAAGGGGCATCGGTGGCAAAGAAGGATCTCTGGGGCCGTCGTCGGTTCGCCTACGAGATCGACCACGTCACCGAGGGTCATTACTCGGTGGTGACCTTCCAATCCGAACCGGGTCCGGTGGCTGCCGTCGACCGGGTCCTCGGACTGGCCGACGAGGTCATCCGCCACAAGATCGTCCGCGCCGAGACAGCCCCACCATCCCCCCGGACCTCTACCGAGCCTCCCCCACCACCCACCCGGGGGTCGCGACAGACCCCTGGAAACCGTCACCCCGGCCCGGCATGATGGACGGAGACGACAAAGGAGATCCATGTCGAACAATGTGACACTCATCGGAAACCTGGTCGACGACCCCGAACTTCGGTTCACGCCGTCGGGAGTTGCTCTCGCCAAGATCCGTCTGGCCGTCAACCGACGTTGGCGGGACAACAACAACGACTGGCAGGAGGAGACCAGTTTCTTCTCCGGCACCATCTGGAGGGAGCAGGCCGAATCCGCCGCCGAGTCCCTGCAGAAGGGGAGCCGCGTCATCGTCAGCGGTCGTCTCGAACAACGTTCCTGGGAGACCGAACAGGGTGATAAGCGCTCGGTCGTCGAGATCCAGGTCGATGAGATCGGACCCAGCCTCCGCTGGGCCACCGCAACTGTTAATCGGACTAGTCGTTCCAGCGGTGATTGGTCCCAGGGTGGCGGTGGATCCGAGTCGACCCCGGCAGCACCGGTTGCCCGGGACGACTACGGACCCGACGAAGCCCCCTTCTGATGGCTAGAAAAGCAAAGAGCAACCGTAAGCGACGTCGCCAGTTCCCCGACACCCGACGCGGTCGGGTCAGGCCATGTCAGTTCTGCAAGGAAGACATGGCATTTATCGACTGGAAGGACGTGGCGTTGCTTCGCAAGTACATGTCCGACCGCGCCAAGATCCGGTCGCGCCGGGTGACGGGAACATGTCCCGGGCACCAGCGTGAGCTGGCCACGGCCATCAAGAACGCCCGCGAGATGGCCCTGCTCCCCTATGTGGTGCAGCGATGAAGCTCATCCTGACCGCAGACGTCCCCAATCTGGGTGTAGCCGGCGATGTGGTCGACGTGGCCGACGGGTACGCCCGCAACTACCTGATCCCGCGGGCGAAGGCAGCCAATGTGACCGCCGGCGCCATCCGACAGGCCGAGAAGTCGCGTGTTGCCCGTGAGATGGCAGACAATGAGGCCAAGGAGGAGGCGGAGCGCATCGCCACCCAACTGGTGGGAACCCGCGTCGTCCTCGCCGCCCAGGCAGGCGATGAGGGCAAGTTGTACGGCTCGATAGCGACCGCCGACGTCATAACCGGAATCCAGAAGTTCACCGGTGTCCAGTTAGAACGTCACCACATCGAGATCGCCGAGCCCATCCGGGCGATCGGTCTTCACGAGGTCCGCGTCATGCTCCACCCCGCAGTGGAGTTCCCGGTCACGTTGGATGTGATCCCGGCCTGA
>WHUC01000159.1 GCA_009377435.1 Acidimicrobiia bacterium | reverse complement strand
AGGCCCTGCTCGATCTGCCCTGATCGCCTCGTTGGCGTCCTTGCAATGACACGTCGGACGACCAGAGTCGCTCTTGTGATCGGCGTCATGGCACTGGTGGCGTGTAGCCCGGACGACCCCGGGTCATCTGCCCCCACCACCGGCGCCGCCGTGAGCGAGACCCGACCGGCGAGCACGACCACCGCCACGGCACCCCCGTCGACGTCTACGACCTCCCTCGCCCCGGCCGAGGCGACGACCACCACCCCACCGACCACCCCCGTGCCGACGACGACCTCGACACCTCCATCCACCACACGACCCGAGCGCGGGATGCGATACGAGATGCCATTCCCCGACGCAACCACACCCGAGGCGCTGAGCGGTGTGATTCTCCAAGCCGAGGAGACCCTCCGGGGCGATGCACCTCGGCGGCGACGAGCCCAGGCCGGCCGCCGCGTCCAGGTCGCCTACCGCCAGCTGGCAACCACACCGGAATGGGATCAGGAGGTGCTCGAGGCGATTCCCGAGAACATCCGTGAGGTGGCGCGTCGCAACGTGGTCGCCGCCCGTGCCCTCCTCGAACTGATAGATGATGAACAGCTCCCCACCGAGCTGCCGGCATGGCGGATCGTTGCCCCGAATCATCCCCAGGAGCTGACCGGTTATTACCGGGAGGCGGCCACCGCGGTCGGCATCGACTGGGAGTTGCTCGCCTCCATCAACCTGGTGGAGACCAGGATGGGTCGGATCAGGGGGACCAGCACAGCCGGGGCGCAGGGACCGATGCAGTTCATCCCCACGTCGTGGGAGATCTACGGCGAGGGCGGGGATGTCAATGACGACCGTGATGCCATCTTCGCCGCGGCCCGTCATCTCGTGGACCGAGCAGGCGACCGGTTCGACGTCGACCGCGCCCTACGGGGCTACAACAACCACCCCGCCTATGTCGAGGCGGTCAAGGCCTACGCCAATAACATCGCCGATCACCCGGGGGCCTATCTCGGGTATCACGCCTGGCAGGTCTACTTCACCACCGAGGAAGGGGTGTTCTGGCTCCCCGTCGGCTACCACGAGACCGAACCGGTCCCGGTGGAGGAGTATCTCGACCGACCCGTTGCGGAACCCGCTAGATAGGATCTAGTGGAGTCAACAAGGAGACTCCATGCCCACCATCGCCGTCGGCACCGAGAAGGGCGCCTTTTTCATCGACTCCGCCACCCAGAAGAGCTCCGACCCGGTGTTCCCTGGCTGGAAGGTCACCGCATTCGGACGTTCGGGTGACCGGTACATAGCCACCGTCGGCTCGAACTGGTTCGGCGTTGGCGTCCACCACAGCACCGACATGGTCAACTGGACCCAGACCGACAGCCCACCCACCTACGCCGAGGAGCGGCCCCTCGATGAGATATGGACCCTCCACGACACCGATGACCACCTGTTCGCCGGGGTCGCCGAGGCCGGGTTGTTCAGGTCCGCTGATCATGGCGACACCTGGGAAGCGATCCCGGGATTGAACGACCACCCCACCAGGGACCAGTGGCTCCCCGGTTTCGGGGGTTTGTGCGCCCACCGGGTACTCACCGCCGGGGACCGGATATGGGTGGCCATCTCCGCGGTGGGGGTGTTCCGATCCGATGACGGCGGGGACACCTTCGACCCCAAGAACTCGGGGGTCACTCCCGTCGGGGATGACGGTGATGGTCCCCCACCCGAGATCGGTTACTGCGTCCACCGCATCGTAGCCCACCCCAACGATCCCGATCTGATCTGGCGTCAGGACCACCGTGGCATGTACCGGACCCGCGACGGTGGGGACAACTGGGAGAAGATCGAGACCGGTCTCCCGTCCGGATTCGGTTTCGCCATCGTCCGCGAGGGGTCAACCGGTCGTCTGTTCGTCGCACCCCTCCACTCCGACGAGCGGCGGCTCCCGGTGAACGGTGAGTTCCGTGTGTACCGATCCCACGACGACGGCAACTCCTGGGAGGTGTCGGGATCGGGATGGCCCGAGGCGCCCACCCACACATCGGTGCTGCGGGGTGCCATCGATGCCGACGACCGGGGTCATGTCGCCATCGGTACCACCTCGGGGAACGTCTGGTTGACATCCGACTCCGGTGACACCTGGACCGCACTCCCCCAAACCTTTCCCCGCATCGGTGCAATCACCCTGTGGTGAGCGTCATCTTCCCGCCCGTGCTCGATCCCGCCACCGGCGGGGTTCGCACCATGGACACAGACGGATCGAACGTGTCCGAGGTGCTGGCGTCACTCACCGTTGCCATGCCCGGTGTGGTTCACCACCTCCTCGACGAGACCGGTGCCCTGCGCCCCCATGTGCTCTGCTTCGCCGACGGGACCGCCACCCGGGATCTGACGACCGATGTGACGGAAACCCTCAGATTCCTCACCGCCGTTTCGGGCGGTTGAATCCGAGGGCACAGACCGGTACGACACCACGCCGACCTGAGGGGTCTGAGCACGACGTGACCACGACGCAGCCATCTCGCCCGTGACCTCACCCACCGCTCGGGAGCGCCCGAAGAGAGTGCGATGGGTCCACGCCGATAGACTCGCCGCATGGACACCCCACCTACCGGATCTTTTCGACGCGACCCCAACGCCGCCCTGGCCGCCAATCCCGTTGGCATCGTCCCCTTCGGTTGGGATCGGATCCCCTCCGACCTTCCCGAACTTGCTCGGCTCGGGTTCGAGGGGATCCAGGTCGATGGGGGTGAAGCGGCGATGTGGGTGGAAGCCCTAACCGATCACTCGTTGCGAGCTGCCGAGGTCTATCTCGCCATACCGTGTGATGCCGACGGCCCCACCGCCGAGGCCCACGACGTGGTCGAGACCCGTCTCGCCTACGCCGTCGACGTGGGGACGGAGAACCTGGTGTTGGCCGTCGACGGTGGCCCGATCCGTGACGCGGTGACCGGTCATGCCACCGGGGGCCCTTCGTTCACCGACGACGGTTGGGAGCGTCTCGGCGGCCTGGTCGAGGAGATGCACACCGTCGGGACCGATGCTGGTCTCGTCGTCTCGTTTCATCCCCACGCCGGCACGTGGGTGGAGACTCCAGCCGAGATCGACCGCCTCTTCTCCATGTCGTCTCGTCTTGACCTGTGTCTCGACACCGGGCACCACCTCGTCGGAGGTGGCGACCCCGCTACCACCATCGCCGAGTACGGCGATCGGCTCCGCCATGTCCATCTCAAGGACGTCGATCCCCGGGTACTGGGCCGTCTCCGCGACGGTAACCTCTCCGGATTCACCGAGGCGACCGGGGCACGCATCTTCTGCCCTCTGGGGTCGGGGGTTCTCGACCTTCCCGGGGTGGTGGCGACATTGGAACGGATCGGCTACCAGGGCTGGCTCATGGTGGAACAGGACACCATGTGGGAGCCCACGGTGGAATCGGCGGCGATCTCACGCCGCATCCTGGAGTGGGTCTGTTCCCCACGCCGCTGACTCAACCTCGGGGCGGGTGCTGCTTGCACCGGGCGGGTGTTGTCCGGGTCAGGCCGCGATCATCCCGTGCGGGTCGATCACGAACTTCTTGGCGGCCCCACCGTCGAACTCCTGGTAGCCGCTGAGGGTGTCGTCCAGGGAGATGACGGTGGCGTTGACCGCATCGGCGATGTGGGCCTTGTCCGCCAGGATCACGTTCATCAGCAGCCGGTTGTACTGTTTCACCGGGCATTGGCCGGTCTGGAAGCGGTGCGACCTGGCCCATCCCAAGCCGATCCGGACCTTGAGCTGGCCGATCTTGGCGTCGTCGTCGATGCCACCGGGATCGCCGGTGACGTACAGGCCGGGGATGCCGAGCCCGGCTCCGACCCGGGTGATGCCCATCACGTCGTTGAGTACCGTGGCCGGGGCCTCACCGGCTTCGGCGCCGTGGCCGCGTGCCTCGAATCCCACCGCGTCGACGGCGGCATCCACCACCGGCTCCCCCACGATGTCGGCGATCATGTCAGCGAGCTCGGCGTCGCTGCTCAGGTCCACCGTCTCGCAGCCGAAGCTCGCCGCCTGGGCCAGGCGCTCGGGGATCATGTCTCCCACGATCACCGTCGACGCTCCCAGCAGCTGCGACGAATGGGCGGCGGCCAGACCGACCGGGCCGGCTCCTGCCACGTACACCGTGGACCCGGTGGTCACCCCGGCGGTGAAGGCGCCGTGGTACCCGGTCGGGAAGATGTCGGAGAGCATCGTGAGGTCGCGGATCTTGGCTAGTGCCTCATCACGGTCGGGGAACTTCAACAGGTTGAAGTCGGCGAACGGGACCGTCACGTACTCGGCCTGCCCCCCGATCCAGCCGCCCATATCCACATAGCCGTAGGCGGCGCCCGGGCGGGCCGGATTCACGTTGAGGCAGACGCCGGTCTTCCGCTCGTTACACATGCGACAGCGACCGCAGGCGATGTTGAATGGCACCGAGCAGATGTCACCCGGCTTGACAAACAGGACGTCGTCCCCAACCTCGACAATCTCCCCGGTGATCTCGTGGCCGAGGGTCTGACCCACCGGAGCGGTGGTGCGTCCCCGAACCATGTGC
>WHUC01000158.1 GCA_009377435.1 Acidimicrobiia bacterium | reverse complement strand
ATTTGACCGGCTTCCCCTCAGCACCAACGTCGGTGATCACGTTGATCGCCCTTGACTCTAGTGGTCTAGTGACCGCGTAGGTACCGGAAAGCGGAGATGGTTCGATAATGTGCCTCATCAGCCGAGCGCAGCGTCGTCCATCACCTCTGTGAGTGAAAGGGGGTGGGAGGGCCACCCATATTTCACAGCAGCCCCTTACCCCTGTCCCACCAGTCGGCGTTGCTTGAACTTGGCGGTCACGTAGTCACGGTTCATCAGGGCGATGAAGTCGATGGAGATCGACTTGGGGCAGGCCGCCTCGCACTCGCCATGGTTGGTGCAGGAGCCGAAATACTCCTCCATGGTGTTCACCATCGAGACGGTGCGGTCCCAACGCTCCGATTGACCCTGGGGCAACAGGTTGAGGTGCTGGATCTTCGCAGCGGTGAACAGACTGGCGGCGCCGTTGGGGCAGGCGGCGACGCAGGCGCCGCAGCCGATACACGCCGCGGCGTCCATGGCGGCGTCGGCCGCGGCCTTGGCGACCGGCATGAGGTTGGCGTCGGGCGCCGACCCGGTGTCGACGGTGATGTAGCCGCCGGCCTCGATGATCCGGTCGAAGGTGGAGCGGTCCACGGCGAGATCCCGGATGATGGGAAAACCCGCCGAGCGCCACGGCTCGACGGTGATGGTGGCGCCGTCGGGGAAGCTGCGCATGTGGAGTTGGCAGGCGGCCGTTCCCAACTGGGGGCCATGCGCCCTCCCGTCGATCATCACGCCACATGAGCCGCAGATGCCCTCGCGGCAGTCGTGATCGAAGACCACCGGCTCCTCGTCCGAGGACACCAGCCGCTCGTTGAGCACGTCGAGCATCTCGAGAAAGGACATCTCCTCGGAGATACCTTCGATCTGGTATGTCTTGAATCCGCCGGTGGATTCGGGACCGGTCTGTCGCCACACCTGGAGGGTGACTCTCATACTCCCGCACCGTTCACTTGTAGCTCCTCGTCTTCATCTCGACGTCCTCGAAGACAAGATCCTCACGGCCGAGGATCGGGTCGCCGGCTTCTCCGGACCACTCCCAGGCGGCGACGTAGGTGAACTCGTCGTCCCGACGGAGGGCCTCGCCCTCCTCTGTCTGGTACTCCTCACGGAAGTGCCCGCCACACGATTCCTCGCGGTGGAGGGCGTCGCGACACATCAACTGGGCCAGCTCGAAGAAGTCGTCGACCCGTCCGGCGTTCTCCAGGTTCTGGTTGAGGGTTTTTCCCGACCCGAGGACCTTAACGTCGTTTCGGAACTCGTCATGAAGTGCGGGAATCTCGGCGAGGGCCTTCTCCAGACCGGCGGCGCTGCGGGACATCCCGCAGTGCTCCCAGAGGATCTTTCCCAGTTCGCGATGGAACGAGTCGACCGATCTTGTCCCCTTCACCGCGAGGTATCCATCGACCCTTTCGGAGACCTCATCCCGGGCCGCGGCAAATGACGGGTTGTCAACCGGCAAGGGTTCGGTGCTGAGAAGGTCGGCCAGGTAGTCGTTGATGGTGGCCGGCAGGACGAAGTAGCCGTCGGCGAGACCCTGCATCAACGCCGATGCCCCGAGACGGTTGGCACCGTGGTCGGAGAAGTTGCACTCGCCGATGGCGTATAGGCCGGGGACCGTGGTCATCAGGTTGTAGTCCACCCAGAGCCCACCCATCGTGTAGTGGGGCGCCGGGTAGATCCGCATCGGCACCTTCATCGGGTCCTCGTCGGTGATCCGCTGGTACATCTCGAACAGGTTGGAATAGCGATCCCAGACGGTGTCGGCACCGATGCGTTCGATCGCCGACTGGAAGTCGAGGTAGACGCCGTTCTTGAGCGGGCCCACCCCCTTGCCGCTATCGACTACCCGTTTCGCCGCCCGACTGGCCACGTCCCGCGGGGCCAGATTCCCGAAGGCGGGGTACATCCGTTCCAGGTAATAGTCCCTGTCTTCGGGGGGGATGTCGCCCGGTGCCCTGGTTTCGTCGGAGCGGTTCGGCACCCAGATGCGCCCGTCATTGCGGAGGGATTCCGACATCAGGGTCAGCTTCGACTGGAACTCGTCGGACTGGGGGATCGAGGTGGGGTGAATCTGGGTGTAGCAGGGGTTGGCGAAGGCGGCGCCCCGGCGATGGGCCCGCCACGCCGCGGTGATATTGCAGGCCATGGCGTTCGTCGAGAGATAGAAGGCATTGGAGTAACCACCGGTGGCGAGGACGACGGCATGCCCGCTGTGGGCCTCGATCTCACCGGTGACCAGATCACGGGTGATGACTCCGACGGCCCGGCCCTCCTCGACGACGACATCGAGCATCTCGGTTCGGGTGTGCATGGTGACGCTGCCGGCGTGGACCTGGCGCATCAGCGCCTGATAGGCCCCGAGCAGGAGCTGCTGGCCGGTCTGGCCCCTGGCGTAGAACGTCCTCGAGACCTGGGCGCCACCGAAGCTCCGGTTGTCGAGGAGTCCGCCGTATTCGCGGGCGAAGGGGACCCCCTGGGCGGTGGCCTGGTCGATGATGGCCAGTGAGACCTCGGCGAGACGGTATACGTTGGCCTCCCGGCTCCGGTAGTCACCACCCTTGATGGTGTCGTAGAACAACCGGTAGACCGAGTCGCCGTCGTTGTGGTAGTTCTTGGCGGCGTTGATACCACCCTGGGCGGCGATGGAGTGGGCCCGACGAGGCGAGTCGTGGAAGGTGAACACCTCGACCTGGTATCCCAGCTCGCCCATCGTGGCCGCAGCCGACGCCCCGGCCAGCCCACTGCCGATGACGATGATCTTGAACTTCCGCTTGTTGGATGGGTTGACGAGACGGACATTGAACTTGTGGTTCGTCCATTTGTCGGCCAGCGGCCCCTCGGGGATCTTGGCGTCGAGCGTCACGGTCAACTCCTCCTTCTCGCGTCAAAATCGTTTTGGCGCGGGTAGGCGGGCGTATAGGACCGGCCACCCGCGCCAAAACGGTGTCGTGTGGTCATCCGACTCCCCGGAAACCGAGGAGGACGGCGATCGGCATGGCGATGCTGCCGATAGTGATCACGGCGGAGAAAGCGATGGCGAACCAACGCCGCCATTTGTTAAACGTCGGGTTGTTCACACCGAGGCTTTGGAACATCGACCATGCGCCGTGAAAGATATGCAGGCCCAGACAGAGTTGGGCGACGACATAGAAGATGGTGACGAACGGCCGTTGGAAGGTGGCGATGAAGTTGGCGAAGACCGCACCGTGCTCCCACGACTCCGGGGCCATCGGCTGGATCCCCCAGGTCAGATCGGCGAGATGCCACACCAGGAAGAGGAGGACGATCGTTCCCGTCCACACCATCGTCCGGCTGGCATAGTTGGCGACCAGATAGTCCCGGGGTCCCGAGTAGTCGGTGGGCCGCGCCCGCCGGTTCATCAGGGTGAGGCTGTAGGCGGCGTGGACATGGAGGGCGAACGACACGATCAGTCCGACCCGCAGGATCCACAGGGGCACAGTGTGGGGGAGGAGGGGGTACAGCATCTCCCTGAGGGCGACGGCGTAGAGATCCAACTCTGCAACACCGCCATCGGGGGGAAGGAACACCTTGAGGTTCCCGATCATGTGGGCGACGATGAATCCGAGTAGGACGATGCCGGTTACCGCCATCACCCACTTCTTCCCGACGGCCGACCTATAGAAGTCGACCGGCCAGGGGAGCTTGCGGGTGCGCTCCATCGCGGAAGTCATCGGATACCACCACGGGGGTCTCGTGTCTGTCCGCATGTCGCCATGACCCTGATTATGGCGCGCGCATCCCGTCGCGGTACGCACTCACCCGTAGCGGGGATTTCGCGGGCGTTTAGTAGGAGCGGCGGCGAGACCGCGGTATTTCGTCCGTTTGGTCTTGACGCCGCCTCTCGAAAACCGTAATGTCATACGTGTAATTACATCAGTGTGTGTAGTTACGCGGGTGAGGTGAGTCCCCGACAAGCAGGAGAGACGGCCGGGAGAGACAACCCGGGACCGGTCGGGAGGACCACTCGCAGTTGACGAGAGCGGAATGGACAGACCGATGTTGGGAAGCGTTTCGGAACATCACTGGTGGGTTCTGCTCGGAAACCTCGTCGACACATTGGCAGTTCGATGGAGCGATCGATACGGCCGCCGGTGCCACACGAGCGCCGCGGGCGGGAGGAGCTGACATGTTGTCGAAATTGGTCGAAGCACTCGCCACCGATGAGTTGGCCTGGCAGGACTACGCCAACTGCCGGGGGGCTGACGCCGATCTCTTCTTCCCCGAACGCGGTGCGTCGACCCGTCGCGCCAAGGCGATCTGCGGGGAATGTGCGGTCAAGATGGAATGTCTCGATTTCGCCGTCGAGACGGGGGAGAAGTTCGGGATCTGGGGTGGGATGTCCGAAAGGGAGCGTCGCAAGGTGCGCAGGCAACGTCAGACCGCGGCTCGTCGCCGCACCGGCTGACACGGGTCGAGTGTGTTGTGGGTCGCACTGGTTAGGTCTGGTTGCACATTCGACCAGGGTGTGTCGGGGCCACGGGTCGAGTGTGTTGTGGGTCG
>WHUC01000157.1 GCA_009377435.1 Acidimicrobiia bacterium | reverse complement strand
GTGGTTGTGGTGGTTGTGGTGGAGGGGGCGATGTAACTACCCACCGATATCGTGATCTCGCTACCCCGGGGAACCTCGGTCCCCTGCTCGAGACTCTGCTCGAGCACGAGCCCGTCCTCGGACTCGTCATCGGTGGCGACGGTGTCGGTGTCGACATCGAAACCGTCTGCCTCGAGACGGTCCACGGCTTCGTTCTCGGTGAGACCGGTCACGGCGGGCACGATCACCATCTCCGCACCCTCCGAGACGACCAGCAGGACCTCCTGACCCCGGGCGATGGTCTCGCCCCCCTCCGGATCGGTCCTGATCACCGTGCCGTCCTCGTACTCGTCGGAATTCTCGTACTCGACATCGGCCACCAGACCCTCCTCCTGCAGATAGTCGCGGGCCTGGCTCTCGGTGAGGCCGCGGAGGTCGTCGAGGACGATTTCCTCGTCCCCGGTCGACACGACGAAGTTGACCGCGCTGCCCGGGTTGGCCGAGAGCCCAGCGGATGGCTCCTGCTCGATGACCTCACCCTCGGGACGGTCGGGGTCGGTGCTCTCGGTCACCTGGCCAACCGTCAGCCCCGCCTCGATGATCAGGCTCTCGGCCTCCTCCCGGGTCTCACCGATCAGAGAGGGGACCGTCACCGTCTCCTCCCCCAAGGAGACGAACAGGACGACACGACTGTCCTGCTCGGCCTCCGTCCCCGCAGGTGGGTCGGTGCGTATCACCAGACCAGGGTCGGTGTCGGGATCGTTCTCTGTCTCTATGACCACCCTGAACCCGGTCTCCTGCAGCGTTGTCGAGGCCTCGTTCTGGGGCTCGCCGACCACGTCGGGGACGGTCAACAGGGCAGGGGTGTCTTCGTTCCCGCTCGAGAATGGATTGAACAACAGGAAGACGAGGGCGATCAGCACGGCGAGGAGCCCCACCGCGGTGAGGACGAAGGGCGTCTGGCTGGCTTCCTCTTCCTCTTCGACCTCGAACACCTCGGACTGGCCGGTGGTGCGGTCGTTGGGTCCAGCCGGCCTATTGGGGGGGATCATCCGGGTGGCGGCCTCGCGATCGGGCGCAGGATCCCGGGTCGGGGAGGCCGCGGGCAGACCGACCGGGGCCGCCGGTTCCGCCCCGGCGATGAGACGTTGCAGGTCGGCCTCGAACTCCTTGGTGTCCTGATATCTGTTGTCGGTGTCCTTGGCCATCGCCCTCATCACCACGCGGTCGAACGCCGAGGGGACATCAGGGTTGATCTTCGATGGGGCGACCGGCTCCGAGGAGACGTGTTGGAAGGCGACGGCCATGGGGCTGTCGCCCTGGAAGGGGGGGCGACCGGTGAGCATCTCGTAGAGGACGACCCCGAGGGAGTAGATGTCGGAGCGGGCGTCGGCCGACGACCCCTGGGCCTGCTCGGGCGAGAAGTAGGTTGCGGTCCCGATCACCGCTCCGGTTCTGGTCAGCTCCTGGGAGTCGTCCCAGGCCCGCACGATACCGAAATCGGTGACCTTGACCGTCCCGTCACGCGCCAGGAGGATGTTCCCCGGCTTGATGTCACGGTGCACGAGACCGGCTTTGTGGGACACCCGGAGGGCGGCGGCGACGTCGTGGGCGATCTCGGCGGCACGTCGGGGGAGGAGCTTCCCGGCACTGCGGAGGACATCACGGAGGGACCGGCCCTCGACCAACTCCATGACTATGAAATAGGTGTCCTCGGCCTGACCCCAGTCGTAGATCGCCACGATGTTGGGGTGGCCGAGGTTCGCAGCCGCCTGCGCCTCACGTCTGAAGCGACGTACGAAGGAGTCATCCGAGGAGTAATGGCGGTGGAGGATCTTGACGGCCACATTCCGACCGAGAAGGGTGTCCTCGGCCTTCCAAACGTCGGCCATCCCGCCTCGGGCGAGGTGGGATATCAGGTGATACCGATCGGATAGTGGTGCTGTGGATGGGTCCATGGAACGAGGGTGATTGTAGGGTGCCCCGGGAATCAGCCCGAGATTCCCAGGGCTTCCTGGAGAACCCGGGCGGCGATGGGGGCGGCCACGTTGCCCCCGGTGGCGCCCTCGCCAACCTCTCCTCCCTCCTCGACGAGCACCGCCACGGCGTAAGTGGGCTCCTCGACGGGGGCGAAGCCGATGAACCACACGCTGGGCTGATCACCGACACCGGTAGCCGTTCCCGTTTTGCCCGCCACCCGTATTCCCGGGATGGCCGCCTGCTGCCCCGAGCCAGAGGTGACAACACGTTCCATCATGTCGGTCAGTATCCCGGCTGTCTCCGGTGACATCGCCCGGACCGGCTCGGGGATCTCCCGCTCGGACACCGGCTCGCCGTCGGAGTCGGTGATCTGACTGAGCACACCGGGGGCGACCATCTCGCCGTTGTTGGCGATGGTCGCCGCCACCAGGGCCATCTGCAGCGGCGTCGCCCTCACGTTCCTCTCTCCGATCCCGGATTGACCCAGTGCGGCGGCGTCGTCCTCGAGCGCCTCCACGGGGAAGACCGACTCGGCAGTCTCCCAGGGTATGGCGAAGTTGTCGTTGAATCCCATGGGCTCGGCCACGAGTCCGATCGTGTCGGCGCCGGTCTGGATGGCGAGGTCGGCGAACACCGTGTTGCAGGAGACGACCATGGCCTGGAGGAGGGTGATGGAGTCGCCGTCGGCACAGACCGAGTCGCCGAAATTGCTCACCGTTGCGCTCGAACCGGGAAGCTGGAACTCGACGGGATCGGGGAAGGTGGTCTCGGGGTCGGCGACACCGGCGTCGAGGGCGGCGGCGCCAACCACCGTCTTGAACGTCGACCCGGGGGGGTAGATCTCCCGGGTGGCCCGGTCCAGGAGGGGGTTGTTCTCCTCGGCGACGAGATCCTCGTAGGCGATGTCGCTCTCGGGACCGATCAGACGGTTCGGATCGAACGAAGGCGTCGATACCGAGGCGACGATGTCACCGGTATCGGGTCTGAGGACCACCACAGCGCCGTGCTGGGCTCCCAGGGACTCGTATGCAACCCGTTGTACGGCGGCGTCGACGGTGAGTTGGACACTTTGGGGGCGAAGATCCCGACCCAGGAGGGCGGCGATCATGTCGGAGAAGGTGGCATCCTGGCGGGACCTGAGCTCGGTGTCGAAGGCCGCCTCCGCCCCGGTGCTCTCACCGAAGATCGAATCGTACCCGGTGAGATGGGCAAAGAGCTCGCTCTCGGGGTACGTCCGGTCGAAGCGACGGGGGTCCTCCTCGGTGGGGACACTCTGGGCGATGACGACCCCGTCGGAGGTCACGATGAGCCCTCGTTCCTTGAAGGACCGGCTGAGTTCGGTGCGCACGTTGCGGGGATGGTCTCGATAGGTGTCGGCGGATAGCACCTGGATCCAGGTCACCATCCCCAACAGGACGAAGAACAGCAGGTACAAAGCCACGGAAACCCGCCGAATCGGGCCGTTCACTGTCGCTCCTCGTGCGATATGCGGGCGAGGACGGCGAGCATCACCATGTTCCCGACGAGGGCCGAGCCCCCGTACGACACGAAGGGGAGGGTGATTCCGGTGAGGGGGACGACCCGGACGACGCCACCGATGATGAGGAATGTCTGCAGACCGAGCATCACGGTGATTCCGGCGGCGGCGAGCTTGCGGAATCGGTCTCGGCTGCGGAGGGCGATTCCGAAGCCGACCGCGAGGAGAAGGGCGAATGCGCACAGAACCGCGACCGAGCCGGCGAAACCGAGTTCCTCACCGATGGCGGCGAAGATGAAGTCGGTGTCGGCTACCGGGATCAGATCGGGTCGCCCCAGCCCGGGACCGGCCCCGGCGATACTCCCCGATCCCAGGGCAAAAAACCCCTGGATGGTCTGGTATCCGGCCCCGTCGAGATCGGACCAGGGGTCGAGCCACGCCGTGATACGGGTCTGGACATGGGAGAACAGCCGCCAGGCGACCACTCCGCCAAGGGCGGTCAGGATCGCCCCGGTCAGCAGATACCCGGCACCGCCGGTCGCTGCGTAGAGGAGTAGGACGAACGTCCCGAACAGGAGGATCGACGCTCCCAGGTCCCTCTGGGCGGTGAGGACGAATAGTGAGCCCGCCCAGACGACACCCAGGGGTATCAACTCGCGGGGTTCCGGGATCGATATCGGGCCCAGCTTCCGCTGGGCGGATACGAGTGCGTTTTGATGGTCGGCGAGATAGGCGGCGAGAAAGAGAACGAACCCCAGCTTCGCCACCTCGGCGGGCTGGAACTGC
The DNA here is from genome assembly GCA_009377435.1 of Acidimicrobiia bacterium. Lineage (GTDB taxonomy): Bacteria > Actinomycetota > Acidimicrobiia > Spongiisociales > ZC4RG35 > WHTL01. The sequence continues at coordinate 335 of WHUC01000157.1, read as the reverse complement.
AGTTGCGTGAACCCGATGTCGAGCACCACCCAGAGCCGGGATCCGTTGACCGTGAGCCCCCGGATGGGCAGGGGACCACCTGCGGGGAGATTCGGGAGGAGCAGGAGGACGACAGTGGAGAGCAGGACAAGATTGCGATACCTTCTGAAGACGGCGACACCCTTCTCGTGGGTGAGGGCGAGGAGGACAGCAGCGGCGGCAGCAGCGATGATCAGCCACCAGCGCTGCAGGGAGGCCCGTTCCGGGTCGAGACGATAGATCACCACGATCCCGATGGCGGCGAGAAGGGCAGCCGGGGGAAGGAGGAGCGGGGTGGCCGACGGCGCCCACAACCG
>WHUC01000156.1 GCA_009377435.1 Acidimicrobiia bacterium | reverse complement strand
TCGCAGTCGGTTACGAGAACGACGAGGAGAGGGCGGAAGGCACCGTTGCCGATGTCAAGGCACTGGGACGGGAGGCGGCCGCCTTCCGGGCGGATGTGACCGACGCCGACCAGGTCTCGCAGATGGTCGAGGGAGTCCTGGAGCGGTTCGGTCGGATCGACGCCCTCATCAATAACGCCGGGATCATGCCGGAGAGCGTGGTCTCCGAGATGTCGCTCCAGGAATGGCGCCGGGTGATCGACGTCGACCTCACCGGAGCGTTCATCTGCACCCAGGCGGTGCTCCCCACGATGTTGGAGGAGGGGAGGGGCTCGGTGGTGATGATCTCCTCCCGGCTCGGCCAGATCGGGTTCGCCGGTCTCGCCCACTACTCGGCGGCCAAGGCCGGCTTGCTGGGGCTGACCAAGGCCCTGGCCAGGGAGCTGGGACCCCGGGGGATCCGGGTCAATGCGGTGGCGCCCGGTGTCACCATCACCGACATGGGATCGACGGTCACCGAGGGTGAGATAGGTCAGAAGCGACTCGCCGAGCTCCCCGCCGGGCGATTCGCCCAAGCCGAGGAGGTAGCCCAGAGTGTGATCTTCCTCCTCTCCGATGCCGCCGACCTTTTCCACGGCCAGACCCTGTGCCCCAACGGCGGGGGGCACATGCCATGACAGACGGAGCCATCTGAGATGGAGCTGATCGGTGTCGAGGAGGCGGTCCTCCGGGTTACCGACGGGGCCACGGTCATGGTGTCCGGCTCGGGTGCAGGCCACTCCGTTCCCCAGAAGTTCGTCGACACCCTCGCCGAGGTCTTCGCCCGTGAGGGCCGACCCCGCGACCTGACCACGGTGCGGGTGGTCGGCATCGGCGACTTCGCCGATCGAGGGTTCTCCCAGCTGGCGCTACCGGGTCTGATGCGGCGTACCATCGGATCCAACATCGGCAACGAGCCCCGGCTCGGCGCATTGGTCGAGCAGGGGTCGATAGAGGCCTACTCGTTCCCCCAGGGCGTCCTCTCCCAATTGTGCCGTGAGATCGCCGCCGGTCGGCCCGGGCTGATAACGGGGGTTGGTCTCGACACCTATGTCGACCCCCGCCACACCGGCGGCAAACAGGGCTCGGCCACCGAGGACCTGGTCGAGGTGATCGCACTCGACGGTCGGGAGTGGCTCTTCTTCAAAGCGTTCCCCATCGATGTCGCCGTGATCCGGGGCACGACGCTCGACGAGGAAGGCAACCTCACCATGGAGGACGAGGCCGTCAAGGGAGAGATGCTCGCCATGGCCATGGCCGCCCGGAACTCGGGGGGCGTCGTCATCGCCCAGGCGAAGCGCCTGGCACAGCGGCACAGCCTCCCCGCCCGCTCCGTGGTGGTGCCGGGAGCGCTCATCGATTTGGCCTACCTCGACCCCGATCAGACCCAGACCTATGTCACCGAGCACTCCCCCTACTACTCGGGGGCCCTGCGTCGGCCCGCATCCGATGGGGGCGACCCGCTCCCCCTCGATGTGAGGAAGGTCATCGCCCGACGATCCCTTCTCGAGTTTCACGAGGGCGACATCTGCAACCTGGGTTTCGGGATAAGTCAGATGATCGGCGCCGTCGCCTGGGAGGAGGGGATCGCCGATCGTCTCGTGCTCACCGTCGAGCAGGGGATCTTCGGCGGTGTCCCCGCTTCCGGCGCCGATGGTGGTGCCGGGTTCAACTTCCAGGCGATGATCGACCAGCCCTCCATGTTCGACTTCTACGACGGTGGGGGCCTCGACATCACCAGCCTGTCGTTCGCCCAGATCGACCGAAACGGCAACGTCAACGTCCACCGTTTCCCCGGGAGGCTGCGGGGACCCGGTGGGTTCCCCAACATCAGCGCCCGCACCGGTCGCATCTGTTTCGTGGGGACGCTGACGACGTCGGGTCTCGATGTCGACATTTCCGACGGACGGCTGACGATCGTCTCCGAGGGCAGTGTGCCCAAGTTCGTCGCCGAGGTGGAGGAGGTCAGCTTCAGTGGTCGCATGGCAGCCGAGCGTGGCCAGACCGTCCGCTACATCACGGAACGGGCGGTGTTCGAGCTGATCGACGGGGTTGTCACCCTGATCGAGGTCGCCGCGGGTGTCGACCCCCACGCCGACGTGGTGGCGCAAATGGGGTTCGAGCCCGCCATCGCCGCCGAGCTGGGCACAATGGACAAGCGGGTGTTCACCGCAGGGCCGATGGGGATCGCCGCGACATTCGCAGGGCCGCAATGACCGATCAACTCGTCTCGGTCGCCGAGGACACCATCACCACCCTCCGTCTGGAGAACCCACCCCTCAACCTGGTAACGGTGGCGATGACGCACGCCCTCGACGCCGCCCTCGCCTCCATCGAGCGCAACCCGGCGATCCGTGTCGTCGTGGTGACGGGGAGCGGCGAACGCGCCTTCTGCGCCGGTTCCGACATCCACGAGTTCGAGTCCCTCAAGGGAAGGGTCGGTGAGGGCAAGCTCCTCCTCGAGAAGGCCGTCTACCGGCGACTGGCCCGACTGCCCATGCCCACCATCGCCGCCATCCAGGCCGACGCCCTCGGTGGGGGTCTCGAGCTGGCCCTCTGCTGCGACCTGCGTGTCGCCGACGAGAGGGCGAGCCTCGGCCTTCCCGAGGTGCGTCTCGGGGTGATGCCGGGCTCGGGGGGGACCCAACGACTCCCCCGCGTGGTGGGGGCGGCCCGGGCCAAGGAGATGATCCTGTTGGGGAAGATCATCGACGCCACCACCGCCGCCGAGATCGGCCTGGTCAACCGGGTCGCCCCGACGGGCACCGCCATGGAGGTCGCCATGGAGATGGCCACCACGATCGCGGCGCGGGGGCCGGTGGCGGTGCGCGAGGCGAAACGGGTCATCGATCTCGCCGGGGACGTGCCCATGGACGAGGGTCTGGCCGCCGAGCTGGACGCCTCGGAGCGGGTGTTCCAATCAGAGGACATGTTGGAGGGCTCGCGGGCCTTTTTCGAGAAGAGACCACCAGATTTCACCGGCGAGTGACGCCGGCCGGAAAGCGAAAGGAAGAGATGACAGACATGAACGACACCACCATTCCCAACATCGAGAGGTTCGGGGTGTTCCTCCCCTCATTCGTGTGGTCCGAGGACGGCCCGGAACGGGCCGAGGGGATCTCCACCTTCGCCCGGGAGGTCGAGAACATCGGGTTCGACTCGATATTCATCACCGACCACCTCCTCGCCGCCAAGCAGTTCTACTCGGTGTCGTTCCTGGAGCCGCTGACGACGTTGGCCTATGTCGCCGCGGTCACCAACCGGGTCAAGCTGGGCACATCGGTCCTGGTCACCCCGATCCGGGAGCCGGTCCTCCTCGCCAAGCAGCTGGCGACCATGCAGTTCCTCTCCTCGGACCGCGTCATCCTCGGGGCGGGTATCGGCTGGTACCCGCCCGAGTACGCGGCCACCGGTGTCAAGAGGTCGGAGCGGGGCGCCCGCACCGATGAGATACTCGACATCATCGTCCCCCTCCTCGAGGGCAAGTCGGTCAGCTACCAGGGCAAGTACCACTCCATCGAGGACGTCGAGATCGAGCCCCGCACCGGGACCCGGCCCGAGGTGTGGATCGGTGGTGGCTCCCAGCTCGCCGACCCCGGCTCCCCCGACCTGCCCCGCTTTGTGGAGGCGGTGAAGCGCCGGCTCCTCAACGCCGAGGGTTGGATCCCCCGCCCCACCTGCCCCCCCGAGGACATCGCCCGGGACTGGACGGAGCTCCAGGCCTATCTCACCGAGAACGGGCGCGACCCCGCCGACATGACGATCGCCCACGAGAACTTCTACCACTTCGTGGGCACCGACGACGGCGCCAAGGCCCGGGCCGAACAGCACGAGGCCATGCTCCGGGTGATGAGCGAGGCCCGTGGGCCGGGATATCTGGAGCGGGTCTATCTGTTCGGCACACCCGACGAGGTGGTGGAGTCCCTCCAGACCCGGGTCGACGCCGGGGTGCAGCGGTTCATGCTCCACACGATGACACCCCACCCGGCCCAGCTCGAGCAGTGGGCAACACACGTCATCCCACATGTTCGTTTTCCGGACGAATGACACAACGGGTTGCCCTGATCGGTCAGCCGCTGAAAAGACGGCACTCGGAGGTGATGCACAACGCCGCCTTCGCCCATCACGGCATCGACGCCCGTTACGAGTTGCGTGACCTCGCACCCGCGGGGCTGGAGGACTTCTTCTCCGAGGTGCGGGGCCCGGGCTGGCTGGGGTTCCAGGTGACGGCACCCCACAAACGGGCGGTGATCGAGCACCTCGACGCGGTCGAGGCCGGGGCGGAGGCGATCGGGGCGGTCAACTCGGGGATCCGTGAGACCGACGGCACCCTCACCGGGTTCAACACCGATGCCCCCGGGTTCCTCTCCGCCATGACCGATGGGCTCGACGTCACCGTGGAGGGGTCACGATTCGTGGTGGTCGGGGCCGGCGGTGCGGCCCGGGCAGTGGTGTGGGCGCTGCTCGATGGCGGGGCCGCCCGGGTGGTCGTCGCCAATCGTTCCATGGAGAAGGCAGAGACGCTGGCCGCCGATTTCGCCGCCCTCGGCGACGTCG
>WHUC01000155.1 GCA_009377435.1 Acidimicrobiia bacterium | reverse complement strand
CACAGAACTACTCGAGGAAGCCGTTGTCGGTGAGCCACTGCCGGGCGATGGCGTCGGCGTCCTCACGCTCGATGTCGAAGAGACGATTCATCTCGGTGAGGGCCTCGGTGGTCAGGGCCGCGCTCACCTCATCGACCAGCGAGCGGAAGTCTTCGCCGTACGCCTCATCGATGTCCGTGGTCACAACGGGCACGACGTTGTCGGCAGCCAGCATGGTCTGGTCGTCTTCGAGGAGGATCCATCCCTCGTCGGCGATCACGCCGTTGGTGGAGAAGAGGACGGCGATGTTGATTTCACCCGCCTCGAAGGCCTGGAGCGTGACCGCCCCGGCATCGAGGGAACGGAAGTTGCCCGAGAGATCCACCCCATACACCTCCTGCAGGCCCGGGATGCAGAATGGGTTGGTCTCACAGTCCGCGGGGCCACCGAGAATCAGCTCATCCTCCTTACCGGCAAGGTCGGACAGACTGGTGATGCCCAGCTCCTCGGAGGTCTCCGGGGTAACCACGAAAGAGTTGGTGTCGACGGCGTCACTGGGGGTGTATGCCACCAGACCGACATCGTCGAGATAGCCCTGGAGGATCTCGGTCGTCTCCACGGCATCACTGGTCGCCTCGGCGACATCTGGTCCGTTGAGGAACTCCAGCATCGAGGCGGCGTACTCGGGGGCGAAGTTGATGTCTCCACCCTCGAACGCACCCATCTCGATATCGCGGAAACCACCCAGGGCCTGGCTGCTCACCGTGTAGCCGCGATCTGTCAGCACCTGGCCGTAGATCTCGCCGAGGATGGCGCTCTCCCCGAAGTCCTGTGCCCCGACGACGATCTCTGGTCCCTCGACTGCCTCGGCATCATCACCCGCTCCCCCGCAAGCCGCCGCCAGTATGGCGACGGCGACGAGGAGCGCCCCGATGACGCCCTTGCGGTTCTTGTTCCGCATGGGTCCTCTCCTTTATGTGAGATAGAAAAGGAGCCGATTGGCTCCGTCTCCTACAACCTATCGGGTTCGCCCGATATTCCGTGAATCACCCCCCACACCGCCATACGACGCAGTCCTCGCAACATCGCGTCTCGCGGGCGGGCCGGGTCGCGGGCGGGTTACGGGGACACCGCGGTCCATCGTGGCAACGGGATCGGGTGACGATCAGGGGCAAACGTGCGAGCCGGCGTCTGTTCTCGGCGAGCCCCACCGAAAGGAATCGAGATGGGCAAACCCGTGGCCATGGGTCGGTCGACGGGCTCGCCGAGAAGCTCGCACAAATCACTACGCCGTTACCGATGAGAAGCGGTCGGCGGTCTGGTCCCCGGGAAGGAACCGCTCCCCCACCGCGAACAGAGCATCGACGAAAAGGGCGAGCAGGGCGACGGCGACGGCGCCCACCAGTACCTGGGCGTCGTCACCCTGGGCGAATCCGTCGATCAGATATCTCCCCAGACCACCCCACCCAACAACTGCGCCGAGGGTTGCTGTTGCGACCACTTGCACCGCCGATACCCGGAGACCGGTCCAGATCAGAGGCATGGCCAGGGGGATCTCGGTGCGAATCAGCACCTCGCCGTCCTTCATCCCCATACCCCTCGCCGCCTCGACGACGGCCCGACGGACACCGGTCACACCGGTGTAGGTGTTGGTGAAGATCGGGGGCATCGCCAATGCCACCAAGGCGACGAATGTGGGCCAATACCCGACCCCGAGCCCGAGGGCGAGACTGATGGGGAGAGCGAGTCCGATGATCCCGAAGGCAGGGATGGCCCTCCCCATGTTGACCAGGCTGGTGGCGAGGAATTCGGCCCGCCGATAGTGGGCGAGATAAAGAGCAAGGGGGAGGATGAGAAGGGCGGCCACCAATGTTGCCGACAGGGAGATCCACAGATGATCGAGGGTCCTCGTGATCATCCCGGTCCAATTGGCAGGATCCGTGACGAAGTCGGATACGTCGGAAAAAAGATCCATCACACCGCCGTCTTTCGCGTCCACGGGGCTACCCACCGCCCCACCCTGACGAGCAGGAAGTCGAAGAGCACCGCCAACGACACAGAAAGCACGGTGCCCACGAGGATCTCGGTGAGGAATCGTCGGGAGATACCCCTTTCGATGAACACCCCGTATCCACCCTGGCCGATGAGGCTGGTCACCGTGACCAGACCGATCGTGGTGACGGTGGCGATCCTCACACCGGCGATGATCACCGGCATGGCAAGGGGCACCTCGATTCGCCACAGCAACTCACGGGATTGATAGCCCATGCCCCGCGCCGCCTCGACCACGTTCGCCGGCACCCCGTCGATCCCGGCGACGATGTTGCGCACCAGGATGAGAAGGGTGTACAGGATGAGACCGATTTCGGCGGTGAGCAGCGTAAGACCGGTGAACGGCACCATGAAGGCGAACAGACCGAGGCTGGGGATGGTGTACAACACCCCGGTGAACCAGGTGATCGGCTTGTAGGTCGCCCTCCACCGGATGGCCACCAGAGAGAGTGCGACAGCGAGTATGAAGCCGACGACAACCGCGACACCGGTGAGGGTGACATGCTCCACGGTCCGCTCCCACATCTCGTCGACGTGACCGAACACCCACCCCCAGTCGATCCCCACCTCCGCCGCGGCCTGGGCGAGCGTCGGCGTCACTGGTCGACCTCACCGGCGATGGTCTCCAACCCGAGCATCCCCCGGTAAATCCCATCCTCGACGACGACGGCCACCCGGGATCGGGTCATGACGACCGCGTTGAGTGCCTTGCGCAGGGTGCTTTCCGGGTCGAGCTCGACCCAGAAGGAGTGGGGTTCGAGATCGGTCAACTGCCCGTCGAGATCCTCTCCCCACACCCAGCCGAGGAGACGGTCACCGTCGAGGAGGGCGACCCACTCCGTCCCGTATTGGGCCATCGCATCCCGGGCCGTCTCCACATCGGAGCGGACATCCACGACGGGCCCTCGGGTCAGATCCACCGATCCGACGGTGCGGAGCCCGAGACGTTTCAATCCACGCTCCCCACCGATGAAGTCGGCGACGAACTCGCTTGCGGGCCCGGAGAGGATGTTCTCGGGCGTGTCGAACTGTTCCAGTATCCCGCCTACGTTGAGGATGGCGATCCGATCGCCCATCCGCAGGGCCTCGTCGATGTCATGGGTGACGAAGACGACGGTCTTCGACAGCTCCTCCTGAAGACGGAGAAACTCCTCCTGGAGCTGGAAGCGGACGATGGGATCGACCGCGCCGAATGGCTCGTCCAGGAGCAGCACCGGAGGATCGGCGGCGAGGGCGCGGGCCACCCCAACCCGCTGCTGTTGACCACCGGACAACTCCGATGGATACCGACCCAACATGGCCGGATCGAGACCCACCCTCACCACAAGATCCTCGATCCGTTCGGCGATCCGCGGGCGATCCCACCCCAGCAACTCGGGGACGGTTCCGATGTTCTCGGCGATGGTGCGATGGGGAAACAGGCCGATCTGTTGGATCACATAGCCGATGCCACGACGGAGTTCGAAGGCCGGTGTCTCGGTGGCGGCCACACCATCGACCCAGATCTCACCCGAACTGGGCTCGATGATTCGATTGATCATCTTCAGTGTCGTGGTCTTCCCACATCCCGATGGACCCACCAGCACGACAAACTCGCCCGCAGCGATGTCCAGCGACAGACCGTCGACGGCAGGATGGTCCATCCCCGGAAACACCTTGGTCACGTCGACGAGCGAGATCATGGATTAGTGCTCCCCACCGTAAGTACCTCGGCTCCTGGTCGGGTGACCTCTGACCCTAATGGGACCCGTTGCCCGAACGTGGTTCGGGGCCGTCGAGGACCAGACTGCCCACGAGGCGACCGCTGTCGTCGACGACGGGGAGCGGGCTGTCGCCGAACCAGCGATATGTCTCCGAAATATCGTCGATGGGGTCGTCCAAGCCGATCGACACCGGCAGACCCATGACCGACCCCACCGTCGTCCCCGGTCGGGCCGCGGCGAGAGCCTCCCGTCGCACCACCCCGACGAGTCGACCGTCGTCGGCGACGGCGAGTGCGTTCTCGGGATGGAGGGCGAGGGCGTCGGATGCTTCACGAAGTGCGGCCACGAACACCGGGGGTCCCATCCGCTGGAACACCCGCTCCGGCGACTGCCGCACCACGATGGCCCCGCCGGGCGCGCTGGATCGAAGTCGAGCGCCGGCACCGAAGATCTGACGATGAAAAAAGGAACCGCCGGGGGCACCGAAGACGAGGAGAGGCTCACCCTCGACAGCGTCGCCGATGTGGCGGATGGTGTCGACCCGAATCACATCGGTAGCCAGTTCGGGAACGGCGGCCGATGTCTCGACGACCGCCCGTTCCGCGGTCTCCCGCTCGTCGTCGGCCCGGTGGACACTGATCATCTTGGCCGGGACCGACAGGTGGTCACCCACGATGGCAGCGATCTGGGCGGCAAGAACGCTGTGGGGACCACCGGCCACGGTGGCCACAACGGAGCTCACCGAGTCGGGATCGAAGTTAACCGGGACCGCGGTGCTCACCAGATCAAAACCGGTGAGCTTGCGCGCCACCAGCAGATCGGCCTGATGACGCCGACAGTCTTCGGCTACATCCCCCGTCGCCCTCTCGGCCTCACCCCCGGTCAGGATCTCGGCAAGCTCGGGGCAACCGGCGCCACGGCTGTACACCACCCGCGGTCGGAAAATCGTCGGTTGGGTCATTGCAGCCAGTGTGCCACAACCGGC
>WHUC01000154.1 GCA_009377435.1 Acidimicrobiia bacterium | reverse complement strand
CCAGCTCTCGGAATCCATGAACGCAGCGACGTCGTCGGCGAGGTCGTCGTCGTGGGAACTGAGCCCACGGAGCCGCTGATTCTCGGCGCCGGCATACCAGCAGTACGCCCGAAAAGAGAGGCCGGCGGACAGGGTGTCGGAACGGATCGACGAGAACCACCGCCAGAAGCGGGTAAAGAGCTCACGCTCCGATTCCTCGTCGAGAACATCCCAGCAGACGAAAGGCACGTACTCGCTCGTCCCGTGACTGGTGAGGAGCGCCCCCCACAGGTACACCCGATCATCGATCCCGTTCTCCATGTCGATGTCGATCTCGACGTCGCCCCGTGGCAACGGGTCGTCCACGCCCCGCGGGTGCAGAAAGACCTCCTCGGCTCCGGAGAAGGCCCGGGCCCGGCGGATGATGTCGGCCAGACCGGATCGTTCCAGTCCTGTGGCGACGGTGACGTCGTCGAGGGCGAAGAGATCGGCGGCGGTCTCGAGACCGTGAGAGGCGGCGTCCTCGAGTTGGCGGGTCGCCCGGGCCGGGATGATCTCGGTCAGCGGTGTGTCGGGGGAGAGGCCGGCCGCCTTGCGACGCAATCCGGGTATGTCGAGACGGGTCGCCATGATCTCTGCGGTTCGGGGATCGAGATGGGAAAGCTGCTCGGCGGTGCGGATGCCGACCTCGCGCAAGGGTCGCCAGTAGGAGTAATCGGTACCCGTCACCAGACTGAGGTCACCCTCCTTCTCCATGATCCCAAGGCAGTGGTCGTGCCAGGGGCACACTTTGCACTCCGGGCACGCCATTGGCTCCACGAGCAGCTCGTCGTCGGACCCCTCCCGGACCCGGCTGGCGACCGAGGCGATGTCGAGACGGAACCCGAACTCGAAGTCGTACCGTTCCATGGCCGAGCGCATCGCTCGCTTTCTCTCGGTCTTCGCCGAGGTCTGAAATATCGGATCGTCGAGGTCGTACCAGGTGACGTGGCCCTCCTTTCCGATGATCCCGCCCAGTCCGTCTGGTGCCGCCCAACCGGCGGCCTCGAGCATTCTCCGGTAGTGGGCTAGTTGGAGGGCGTCCCCGGTGTGGATGCGTTGGGTGGAATCGTCCAGGGAGGTCATCACCAATGCCTCGAGGTCCTCCAGGGTGGTGATGATGGCGTCCGTCTGTTTTCTCTCCGGGTGCTTTTCCCTGACGGTGAGGTGATGCTTGATGTCTATTGGTACGTAACCCCCGTCGGGATGGGCCACGAGCAGGTCGGGTTCACCGAGACGACGTCCCGTAGGGTCGGGAGGGAGCCGGGAACCGACCACCACGACCGCCCCCCACTCCACGGCGGCGATCGTCGTCTCGATCGGGTCGTCGTCCTCCTCCACGAACACCCACACGCTGGGATCGGAGATGGTGCGGAGCTCTCCCACGATCTCGATTTCGAACTCGTTGCCCCCTTCGAGGCGGAGTTGGAGATCGATCGGCGTTGCGGTGCGCGGTTCGGAAGGCCGGATGATGTCCCACTGGATCCGGACGGGGCACCGCTTGGCGGTATAGGCGCCGAAGGGCCCGACGTGGGAGGGATCGTGGCGGGGAGGCCAGGTCCCGAACGGTGCCGTCGGGGATCCCTCGTCGGAACTCTGGTCTACATGGGGTGTCATGAATCCATCATGGCGGCCCGGTGTGACAGGATCAGCCCGTTTTCGGGTCGGACCCCTTTGACCCGCCGACCAGAAGAGCATCGAATGGGTGGGGCCGGTGCTACCTGGTTCAGGTCATAACGCAGAAGCGGTGAGTGGCAGCGATTCTATAGCCGAGTTCTGGCATGCTTTCTTCGAACTCGGCATCACCGAGGCGCGGCCCGTGACGTTGGAGGTGATACCGATGGGCGAGTATGCCCTCGAGGTGGGTGAGTACTCGGTGTTCAGCGTAGACGACCTCGTGGACCGCGGGAAGATCATGGTTCTGTGGAAGAACGAAGACGGTGTCTGGAAGATGCACAGAGACACGTGGAACAGCAGTGTTCCCCTTCCGGAACCGTAGATCCCGGCTCCGTGGGTGCAGTCGCGTGGCGAGCAGCACACTGGCCAGATAACCAAGGCCGATCTCTCAAGTCCGGTCCCGTGAATGAGGACGCGCTCGGTATTAGAGACCATCGACCTCCCAGCGGCCCCGATGTCGGATCGTTGTCGCCATACGTGGTTATGGGACCATCATCGCGGCTCGACTACGGATCAGAGCGCAAACAACCGAATAGCCAATCATGCGCCCGCAGCTCAATTTGGATAGAGCGTCTGACTACGGAGTATCTGCCACTGAGCGCTGTGCTAACCAGGGAAGACCCAGGTCAGCGGTGAGCGTAGGGCCCAGAATCAGACGCTGTAACGCGAGAGGGGCGCGGCGGCCCTCGGCTCACCCCGGTCAGGTGGCCACCACCCTCGTGACGTTCGGTGCCGTAGCGAAGGCAGAAGACGATGACCATGCTGGACATCACTGCTCGTTCGCGCTCTCAGTTCGATCGCAGAACCGGTTGCAGGAGGGTCGCAGAGGTTCACTGTGCGCTAGCCGGCGATGTCTACTGTTAGCCCGGACTTCTTGAGTCGGTTGATGATTGGCCGGTCGGCCCTAGGTCTGGTGATCAGTCGGTCGACCTGATCTAGCTCGCAGATGAGTGCGATCGAGCTTCACCCACTTTGGATCCGTCGGCTGCTACGACTGCGGATCTGGCCGCGCCGAGCATCCTGCGTTTGATTTCAGCCTCGGGGAGGTTCAGGTTGTAGACGCCATCGACGGTGATCCCGTCGCAGCCGATGAAGGCGGTGTGAACTCATAGGCTTCCGATCGCGCTAGTGGCGGGCGGATCGATGAGGGAATGTTGGAGGGGCCTGTCCTGGCGGCGGTGTCGGGCGGGTGGAGACCTGGTCCCGGGCGGGAGCCCGAGATCACGCCCCGGAGTTCACCCGGGCGATCAGGTCCCGCCGGCTCCGCACCCCCGATTTCTCGAAGACGCTCTTCAGGTGCTGCTGGACGGTGTGGGGCGAGATGTAGAGCTCGGCGGCGATGCGCCGAGTGGACAGCCCCCGCAACACCATCTCAGCCACCTCCGCCTCCCGTCGGGTCAGACTCCAAGCCGCCAGGATGTGGTGGCGAGCTTCCAGGGACGAGGCCGGCTCCACCGTCACCGCCGTCCAGGCGGCACCCTCCCCGGCGAGACGCGAGGCGCGCACCCGCAGCCAGGCACCCGAGGCGCCCAGCGCCGTCACCTCCCCGCTTCCCCCCGCCTCCAGATGACCCACCGCGGCGTAGACCGCGGCCGGCAGGTCGGATCGGTCCCGGGCGGCGGCCGGCTCCAGATCGGCCAGCAACTCCTCCGCCTCCTCGCTCACGGCCAGCACGGTCCGGTCACCGGCGAGTAGGACGACGGCCCGTCTTCCTCTCTCCTCGACGGCCGACCTCATGTGCACCCCGCGGATCGCCCGGGCGATGGACGGTCCCAGCGCCGCCACCAGTTCGATCTCCCGGGGGTTGAACGGAGGCGCCTCCTGCTTCCGGTGCAGGCTGAGGTAACCCCAGCAGAGCCCGCCCGCCACGAAGGCCGTCCGCAGCTCGTCGCCCAGTCCCAGAGGCCCGAAGATGCATCGCCAGCGGGTGCTGGCCGCCAGGTCTCCCCCCGTTTCGTTCCACAAGGTACCCGCCGGGGGCGTGCGAGCTGGCAGGTCGACCAGCTTCAGGAAGTCGGGCTCCGTCAACTCGATGCGGAAGAACTCGGCCGCCATCGACTCAGGGAGGCCGTCGATGGCGCTCCCGGTGATCATGAGACTGGCCGGGTCGGTGGTGTTCCAGCACCAGGCGTCGGTGGGTACGTGGGCCAGGACCGTGTCGAGGGCCCGGCGGCTGACCTCGTCCAGGTCGGCCTCCGCATTGCCCAACCGGTCGATGTGGGCGGCGAGAGAAGTCCCGTTGGCCAAAGAAACCATGGGGGCAATATACCAACTTGTTGGTATCGACTCTGCGGCTCGAGGGTCGTAGGGTCGCTGGGTGTACGAGTGGAGAGGAGACCCACTATGACGATGGCCCCGCGCCGCCACCCCGACACCGACGCCGTGTGGTTTCTCAACGACCTGATCATCCCCCTGGCGAGCCCGTCGGACACCGACGGCGTCGTCGCCGTGGTCGAGGGTCTCTACCCGCCCGGAGACGCCACGCCCTTCCATGTCCATCACGACGATCACGAGGCGTGGTACGTGCTGGAAGGTGCGGTCACTCTCCATTCCGGGAAGGAACGGTTCGACGCAGCTGAGGGAGACTTCCTTTGGGCGCCGAAGGGTGTAGAGCATGCGATCGTGGTGAGCGAGGACGGGCCTGCCCGCATGCTCACCCTGGCCTTTCCCGGCCGCTTCCTCGACTTCGTGGCCGAACTGGGAGTCCCGGCGCCGGAGCATCGGCTCCCCGACCACCGTCCCCTCGACCCGGAGCATCTCGGCCGGGTCGCCGCGCAGCACGGGATTACCATCACCGGACCCCCGCCGTCGGCGCCATCCGCCTAGCCTCCGGGAATCAGACGCTCTATCAGCGCCGTGCGGGAGCATATCGCCGGCTTAGCGTACGGAAGTGCCCGCCAGTATTGAGGAAGGGCCAGTTCAGCACGGCGACTGGATGCAGGATCTGACTCGGCCTAACATGCTCTCTACCGAACGGACCAGGAATTGGGTTCGGCGGAAAGCCCTTGTACTGGTTGACAATTCTTGCGCCCGTAGCTCAATTGGATAGAGCGTCTGACTACGGATCAGAAGGTTGGGGGTTCGAGTCCCTCCGGGCGTGC